>CP036352.1:4015689-4324589 GCA_007753915.1 Phycisphaerae bacterium RAS2 | reverse complement strand
GGTCGGCCCAAAACGGCGCGAGCGAGTTCAATCAAGAATCCACACGCCGGATACGTGTTTTGCTGTAACTTGTTTTCTGTCAACAGGTTGCATTCAAACCAGAATGGCTTATGCACTCCCCGCATGATACCCGCTCCCACCCCGCGCCTCAATCCGTCAACCACCTCATTTCCACGTTTTGTTACCAAATTCTTTTGAACACCCTATTCACAAGAATTCACAGCTCACCCGGTCGTCATAGGACTTGAAGTCGCCGCGCATCCATGTACCATACCAACCTGAATCCAGAAACCGAGTCCAGCGTATCGAACACGAAGTCCTTTACGGCCACGGGTGACGTATCGCCATGCAGAATCGGGCGCCCCGGCGCTTCGTGTTCCGGCCGCGTGCGGGCTTCACCCACTTCGGAGACCAGGCAAGCTTCTTATGGATACCACTGTTGACCTTGCAGTGCAGTTCGAACAACCGATCACCACTCACGACGCGTTCAACCGCCTCGCCTGCGCGGCGTTCTCGACCAACGAAACGCTGCATCGATTCATTGAGCTGCTCAACGATCTTGAGGACAAGACCGAGCGCGGCGAAGGCGACGCCTCCGCGTCGAGCCTCAAGCTTGGTCTGGCTTACCTTTACATGGGCGACGCCCCCAAGGCGCTGACATGGCTTGGGCAGGCAACGGATGGCGCGGTGCGCCGCATGGCAGCCGGGCAGGCACATCTGGAGTCCCGCCACTTCACCGAGGCGCTGGCCGAGTTTGACAAGGCGGCGACGCTCGGGGCGAATCGGCTGGAGATCGACACCCTCCGCGCTGAATGCCTCGCCCTGCTCGGAAAACTCGACGAGGCCCTGCTCGCCCTCAAGCAGCACGCGTCGCATGAAGCCGGCTCGGCCTCATGGAATTACGCGCGCGGCCGCATTCACCAGGAACAGGGCGACCTTCAGCAGGCCGCGGCTTCCTACAAGAAGGCCGTCGAGATTGACCCGGCCAATGCCCACGCCCGCTTCTACCTCGCGTACCTCTGCGACCTGTTCGGGGACGACGAAGAGGCGATGGATCACTACATCCACTGCACCGGCTTGCCCCTCGTCCACATGCACGCGCTGATCAACCTTGCGGTCATCCACGAAGACAACAATGAGTACGACCTCGCCGAGGAGTGCCTCCGCCGCGTGCTGGCCGTGAACCCCAACCATGCCCGCGCCCGACTCTACCTGCGCGATGTGATGGCCGCCGACACGATGTACATCAACGAGAACCAGGTCCGCGCGATGGAGAAGCGCAGCGCCGTGCTGGACACGCCGATCACCGACTTCGAGCTTTCCGTGCGCAGCCGCAACTGCCTCAAAAAGATGAACATCAACACGCTCGGCGACCTGTTGCGCATCACCGAGGCAGAACTGCTGGCCTACAAGAACTTCGGCGAGACCAGCCTGCGCGAGATCAAGGCCATGCTCGCCCAGAAGGGCTTGAGCCTCGGTCAGAATTCGCCGATGGGCGGCGCCGCCCGGCCCGCGCCCGACTTCGCCGCCCTCGCGCCCAACGTCAGCCCCGATGTCTTGAGCCGGCCCGTCATGTCGATCGAGCTGTCCGTGCGGTCGCGCAAGTGCCTCCAGCGGCTGGGCATCTCAACCATCGGCGAACTGATCATTCGCAGCGAGCAGGAGTTGCTTGAATCGCGGAACTTCGGCCAAACCTCGCTGACGGAAATCAAGGCGTGCCTCGTGCAGATGGGTCTCTCCCTGCGGCAGGCCTGATCCGCGACCGGACTCCGACCCGGCCGCGCGCCGTCCTTCGTGTGAGCCGTTCCGCGCGAGACGTTCCGTCGCGCTGCCCGGAGCCGTCCGCCGATGTCCGCACAACACCAGGCCATCCGGGTGCTCATGATGATCGCTTCGGCGCTTCGAAAATGTCATCCGGCTGTCATCCTTGGCGCGACCCTCGCGGCCGCCGCGCTGTTCTTTGTCGGCTGCGAAGGTCTCTTTGACACCCAGCGTTGGACCAGCACGCACCGACCCGAAGCCCCGCCCGAAGTCATCGTCGATCGACAAGTTCGCGTCCGGCTCATGGAGCTCAAGCCGGGCCAGTCTGCCGAACTGGCCGTCACGTCGGCCTTCTCCGCGGTCGATGGCGTGGCCGGTCGCCAGCTCGCGCCAGAGCATCCCCCGCTCTCGCTGGCGGCGCTGCGCCCGGCGACCAGCGGCGGCATCACGCTCGGCGGCGAAACGTTTGATACCACCAACCTGCTGATCACCCCGGCGCGCGACGCATCCATCGTCTTGAATCAGCAGACCTATCGCGGGTCGCTGCGCATTCTTCGCGCCGGCGAGATGCTCACGGTGATCAACCTTGTCGACGTCGAAGCGTACCTTCGCGGCGTCCTTCGCGGAGAACTGCCGCGCTACTTCCACCCCGAGTCGTTCAAGGCGCTCTGCGTCGCGGCGCGAACTTATGTCCTTTATCAGAAGCGCGCCGCCCCGCCCGGCCGCACCTGGGATGTTGTCGATAACGAAGGAAGCCAGATGTACATCGGCGTCAAAGGCGAGGACGCCATCGCGATCAGTGCCGTTGACGGCACGCGCGGCGAGGTCTGCCTCTGGAACGACGGCACGAAAGACGACATCTTCTGCACGTACTATTCTTCCGCGTGCGGCGGCCGATCGCAGCACGTGAACAACGTGAAGCCGCGCGATCCGGACGTCGGCCCGCTGCGAGGCGGCGTGGTCTGCGAAGATTGCTACGTGGCCCCGAATTACAAATGGGGCCCGGTCGAAATCTCCCGCGCCGACATGACAAAAAAACTCGTCGCTCGCTACCCCGTGTTGAAGAAACTCGGCACGATCACCGACCTGCGCCCCAAGGCCCGCACGCCCGACGGCCGCATCATGCACATGGAGCTGATCGGCTCGGGCGGCGCGAAGGACACGCTCGTCGGCGAGGACTTTCGCCTGACCATGGGCGGGCGACTGCTCAAATCGACAAACTTCCAGATTTCAAAAAAGGGCGACCGGTTTGTCTTCTCCGAGGGCAAAGGCTTCGGCCACGGCATGGGCCTCTGCCAGTACGGCACGGAGACCAAGGCCCGCCGCGGCATGGATCACAAGGCCATCCTCGCGACGTATTACCCGGGGGCGATCATCAAGGCGATTTATTGAGTCCTGCGGCCACCAGACTCGCAAAGGCATATCAATTCTGCTGGCGCGTGAAGAGCCTGCCCTCCTTCCCGCCGCATTCAATTGACTTTCTTGTATCAACTGTGGCAGAATCACGGCAACCCGGATCGGGAAGGAGGCTCCCGCCATGGATACCAGAAAGCTCGGCGCCATACTCACGACGGTCGTCGTCATTGGGCTGATTTTCTTTCTGCGATTTCGCCAGCGGTCGGAAGACTCGAACGAGGCTCGCGAGCAGGCGATGGTCATCGTCTCGTCACTGGACGAGTACGAATCGAACAAGACGCTCCTTGATTCCATGGCGAAGCTCGCTCACAGCGTTGCGTTCGACGCTGCCTACACAATGGGGGGTCGCCGTACGCGGGCGACCTTTGACGCCGACGCCTATCTCGATGCTTTTCTGCGCTCGATGATCGACCAGGCCGCGCAGATGGGCCGGGCCGATCTGAAAAAGCCCCTGCTCGCGCTTCACCAGGAGTTCAAGAAGGTGCAGCGCGGCGAAGACGAAGAGCCTGGCGAGTCGAGCGAATTGACCCCCGCACAAGTCGCACAGGCCGATGCCGCGGACACAGACGAACCAGCGGATGGCGATGCGCAGGATGCAGCCGAAGACGCAACCGCCGAGGCGGACGAGTCGCCGCAAGCTCTGAACGCGACCGCGCTGGCGGCCGTGAAGGACGAGGAGTTGATGGACCGCCTCGTGGCGGACATTCGCATGGAGTTGGGCGATCGATCAGGGGCGGACGGCGTAAAGGCCATTCGCGCGCTGACGCCCTGTCGCCGCGCGATCTTCATGGTGCAATGGGTGGACAACGTGGCCCGCGAAGACAGCCTGAACGAGTTGTTCGGCGACGAGTTCGGTCCGCTGGCGGTTGAGGCGGTGAAGAGCTTCGACGCGGTCGGCGCGAAGAAGCGCGCGGTGATCATGCGCCGGGCCGTCGCCGCGTTTGTCCGCGAGAACCCTGACCAGAAGCTCGTCAAGAAGAGCAAGTCGGTCAAGAAGTACATGGACGCCTACGGCGACGCGAGCATCGCGGACGTGGACGCCGCTTACGACAAGTCGAAGGAAAACCTGAACAAGCTGTGCATCAAGTACATCCGCGCGAACGCCGCGGATTGCGTCGTCGGGTCAGCCACCGGTGAGGCGGGCAGCGAGGAGCCATCATCCGGAGAGTGAAGCGTTTGCGGCATCAGGCCGGGCAGGTCGCGCCGCACACGAGGGCGTGGCGCGTGATGAACGCCGCGATGTCCGCGCCAATTCCCGGGTTGTAACTGTCGCCGGGATGGTGTCGCTTTAGTGGCACGACTGCGCGGGGTAGGGCTGATTCGAGTTGTTCGGGACCAGCGATCCAGCAGAAGTCGTACACGTCGTCCAGCGCCTGCAGAAACTCCAGCTGATGGTTGTCGGCCTTGGTCGGGTTCGCGACGGCGATGAGCGGCTGGCCCATCGGGAGGAACTCCAACAGCGAGCCGGTACCGGCATGCGTGATGATGAGGTCGGCGTGTCGCGCTTTGTTCACGAGGTCGCGGTCGAACGCGACGTGTTCGATGTGCCGCGGTAGCTTCTGCTGTAAACCGATCTGCGCGAAGACGCGCGCCGGGGCCGTCCCCGCGAATCGGTCGAAGGCCCGCGCAGCGGCGAGGCGATCCACCTCGGTGATCAACGCGTCAAAGAATTGCGTCCCGACGGTGACAAGTATCACAGCACATCCCCCGCATACGCCGTGCCGGGCATCGTTCGCTGCAACTGCGGCCACTGAACATACAGTCGATTCGCCAGCCGCAACCGGCGCACCCATCGCCCGGTGGCCGACAAGTTGCGAAACCGCGTGAGCGATTCTACGAACACGCACGCTGCGCCGTGCCGCCTGCCCGCGAGGAAGAGCGGCACCGCCATGGCTGTGCCGACGGCGACGATGGCCGCAGGGCGAAGTCGCTTCACGAGTCGGTCGGCCTCAAACATCGATCGCGCAAATCGCGCCGAATTGCTGATTCGGCTGAACCACCGCGTGCGAGTCGGGCCGAGATAGTGCATCGGGTAGCGCGGACCGTCGTGCGGCATCTCCAGCCGGGCGGCGCCATGCACGCCGCGGCAGTGGCCGTAAACATACGCGTAGCGAAATTGATCGGCCGGGAACTGCTCAAGCACGCGCTGGGCCTCGCGGTGCCACCCGCCGCCGCAGAGCGTGACCAGCACCAGCGGCTGCGCATCGCCCCCGTGCGTATTCACAAATTGCTTCACTTCGCCCCCCGGCAGCTCGACTCATTGAATCGAGGCTCGTGCATTCCTACATCGGTCCGCCCAGTGCCCGGCGTCAAAATGAGCGCGTGTTTTGGGGCAATAATCACGGCCGGATTCTCGCTGAGCCCATGGGGCGCGCGTATGATTAGTCATGGCCCGGGCGATCATGAGTACCCCGATAACACTCGAATACGCGAGGAGATCGCGCCGGCGGCGGACCCCGTCGAATTTGCTCTATGCAAGTAGCTTGTTTAGCGCGGTGGCCTTGCTCGCGCTTGCCCGTTATCGCTATACCGTCGTCATGGCAATCGGAGGTTGGTGCGGAACGACTAGGGCCGCCGCAGAATCAACGATGCATATGGCGGTAGCGTTAGCATGGCTCTTTACCATTGTTGGATTGGCAATGGCATTCGTCGGTGGCGGCCGATGGAACCAGATTCGTCCATATTTGTTTCTGGCGGTGCTCAATGTCTTGTGTTTCATGATGCCGCAGATTTGGGCAATCCGCGATCAAATGTTCCCGCACTATTGAGCGGCACCTTCGGCCAGTGAGTTGCGTGAGAGATATCTTCCCGCGCCGGCGGAGCTCATTGGGAATCTGCGGGCTTTTGCTTCGCCTGGCGGCGTTTAGCGAGCCGTGACGCGAAGAACTTCACAAGCTCTCCGCTCGCTTCGAGGGCTTCCAGCTTTTCTCGAAACGAGCGAGCGCGGAATTCCTCATGTTGCCGCCTGCGATTGCCGTCGTGCGTCGTCGCGCTCCAATCGATTTCACCCGGCATCGGGGGCTTCTCCGTGGAGCAGGCGCAGCTCGGCGATATCCGCGAGGTCCTGCGGCCTGCCCGCTTGCTGCTTCAGCAGGATCAACGTGTCGAGTTGCACGATCCGAACCGACACACCCGGCGCGAGCTCTTCGACCAGCGCACGTTGGTACTCAACTTCAAAATCAAACGGCTCGGCGACAAACACGTCGATTGGTGTGTCGCGATATTGATCGCTGTGAAAGTTCAGAACCGTCATGCCCTTTTCGCGAATCCAGCTTGCCCGCTGCACTGTGTCGGCGAAGGCCTCGGCCGTCATCGGGACGCGCGGCTCGTAACCCAGCGACGCCAGCGCCTTGAACGCAGCGCGGATCGTGTCGGGCCGAAGGCGAATGACCAGATCCAGATCCTGCGTATGCCTGCCATAGCCGTGGGCGACGACGGCCAGGCCCCCCACCACAATGAAGGGAACTTCGGCGTCGTTCAGCGCCCGGGCAATGCTCTCGATGCTTGCGACCTTCATACGTTCCTGCCGCTTGCCGGTTCATGTGATTCAGGGGCTTGCGGGGCGCTAGATTACCACGATTCCAGCTTCCTGTTCAGGCGGTCTTGGTCGCAGCTTGGACCGAAATGCGATCGCTACCAATACCCACAACTCCGTAACTACGAACGGCTCCCGCGCCGTGTTACAATCCCCGGTTCGACACCTTGAACCCGCAACACAGACCCCGAAGCACCAGGAGCCGCACATGGCCGCACCGAGCATGACCGCCGCCAGCGTTGAGACGCCCAATCCGTACGATTACTACAACATCCGGGGCCTGCTCTCCGAGGATGAGATCGCCATTCAGGACGCGGTCGCGCGGTTCGTCGATGAGCGCGTGCTGCCGGTCATTCCGCAGGCGTTTGAGGATCACCGCTTCCCGAAGGAACTCATTCCCGAGATCGCCTCGATGGGCCTGCTCGGCTGCAACATCGAAGGCTACGACTGCGCCGGCCTGAACAACGTCTGCTACGGCCTCGTCTGCCAGGAGCTGGAGCGCGGCGACAGCGGCGTGCGCAGCTTTGTCTCGGTGCAGGGCAGCCTGTGTATGTATCCCATCTTCGCCTACGGCAGCGAGGAACAAAGACAAAAGTATTTGCCTCGCATGGCCAAAGGCGAGTGCATCGGCTGCTTCGGCCTGACCGAGCCGGACGGTGGCAGCGACCCCGGCACGATGAAGACGCGCGCAGTGAAAAAGGGCGGCGACTGGGTTCTTAATGGCGCCAAGATGTGGATCACCAACGGCACCATTGCCGACATCGCCATCGTCTGGGCCAGCACCGATGAAGGCGTGCGCGGATTTATTATTGAGAAAGGCACGCCGGGCTACACCGCGCGCGACATTCTGCGAAAGTTCTCACTCCGCGCCAGCGTCACGAGCGAACTGTTCTTCGACAACGTGAAGGTGCCCGCCTCGCAGATGCTGCCGAACGTCGTAGGGCTGAAGGGGCCGCTGGGCTGCCTCACGCAGGCGCGTTACGGCATCACCTGGGGCGGCATCGGGGCGGCCATCGCGTGTTTCAAGGAGGCGCTGGAGTTCGCGAAGATCCGCGTCGTGTTCGGACGGCCGATCGCGCACACGCAGACGATTCAGCGGCGGCTGGCGGAGATGAGCCGGCGAATCACGCTCGCACAGTTGCTGTCGCTGCAACTGGGTCGGCTCAAAGACGCCGGCACGATGCACCACAGCCAGGTGAGCATGGCGAAGTGGAACAACGTGCGCATGGCCCTGGACATCGCCCGCGACGCGCGCGACATCCTCGGCGCAGGCGGCATCAGCATCGAGTGCAGCCCGATCCGGCACATGCTGAATCTTGAATCGGTGATTACTTATGAAGGCACCGAGACGATCCATGAATTGGTTGTCGGCCGGGAACTGACGGGCCACGCGGCGTTCTAGGGACCCGGCGCTCGACGTAGCCGCCATTGGCCGTGAGTTACCCCGGTGCACGCCGTTGTAATCGACTGATGTCGGCGCGCAAATTCAACTCTGCTTTGTGTCCGCTGCGAGTCACCGGGTGAGATCTATGCGCACGTTGGTGGTTGCATCCTTCGTATTGATCGTCTCGTGTTCATCCATTTGGGCGCAGCCGACGACTCGCTCTGCAGGGGTGTCGCATCCCGCGCCGCTGATCGAGCCGTTGCTTATCTCAGGCAAAATCGCGGAAGCGGTTTCACTGGCTGAAAAGGCGCTGGCAGCCGACCAAGCCAATGACGATCTTCGATTTCAATTGGGCGTCGCGCAGCTGCTTCGTGGCGTGGAGCAGCTTACTCAATCGCTCTACAAGCACGGCCTGCGCGACCACGGCGGGTATTTCTCTTTCCTCTCGTTGCCCATTCCGAGCAACCCCAAGCCGGAAGTGCTCTCTTACACCGAGCTGCGGCGGATCATCGCCTCGTTTCAGGCAAGTCTCATCAAAGCGGAGGCAACACTCCGCCCGATTCGCGGTGACGCGGTGCGCCTCCCGCTTCGCCCCGGCCTGATCCGCATGGACTTCAACAGCGACGGCCACGCGGAGGAGGGCGAGACGTTCTGGCGGATATTCGCTTCGTATGCGGGGTTGAACCTGACGACGGCAGACGCCGAAGGGTTTCTCATCTGTTTTGACCGGGCCGACGTCGCATGGTTTCGCGGCTATTGCCATCTGATTGCGGCGATGTGCGACATCCTTCTGGCTCATGACTTTCAGGACTTGTTTGAGCGGGTCGGGTGCCTTTTCTTCACCAAGACCGCTACACCCCATCAAATTGTGTCGGAAGTGGCGTATTCGCGCCAGCCATTTGCCTGGGATGACATCGCCGATGCCATTGCGTTCTTTCATCTTCTGAATCTGCGAGTCGCGGAACCCACTCGAATGCGATCGGCCCTCGACCACCTGGAGGCCATGGTCCGGCTAAGCCGAGAGACGTGGGAGCTGGTTTACAAGGAGAAGGACGACGATCATGAGTGGCTGCCCAATCCAATTTCCGGGCAAACCAGTGTCGTTGCCGGGATCAGCTTGGGGGCTGAACAGCTTCGCACATGGAATCGATTCCTGGATCACGTCAGCGATTTGCTCGCGGGCAAAGCGCTGTTGCCGCACTGGCGGTTACCGGCCGGCCAAGGAATCAACCTTCGCCGCGTATTCACCGAGCCGCGAACCTTCGACGCAATTCTCTGGATGCAAGGCACGGGCGCGACGCCGTACGTCGAAAAAGGCAATGTGCTGGGCATCGAGGTGTGGCGACAAATGGACCGCGCGTTTAAGGGGGGCTTTTTTATGCACGCGGTCTGGTTTAATTGAGATCGCCTACCATCACGCATCTGAATTGATAGGGGCCCAATCAGGCAAACAGAATCCCTGCGCCCCAAATAGCCCGGCAGTTGATTAGAATGCGCAATGCCATGAAGACAACGAAACGATTCTTGGGCGTCCGCCGGTGCAGCCAGGCGCTAACTGCTTTGCTCGGGCTTGGCTCGGCGGTTTTCGCGCTCCCCGGCTGCGGTTTGGTTCCATCGCTTCCGCCCCCCGTGCCCACCGGGCCGTTCACGCAGATCGTCGTCTTCGGCGACAGTTTGTCCGACTCGGGGAACCTGCTGGCGACATTCAGCATCGTGCCGCAGTCGCCGTATGTTGACGGCCGTCTATCAAACGGGCCGGTCTGGGTCGAGCGGATCGCGGGGCGCTTCGGTCTGACTGCGCGGCCCAGCTTCCGCGGCGGGACTAACTTCGCCTACGGCGCGGCCAACTCCGGCCTTGGGCAGGGCCAATCGTACGGCCTGCCGCTAGGTCCGAACGTGCGGCAACAGATCACGCTTTACCACGGCCAGCCGCTCGGCACCGAGTTGTTCGTCGTCTGGGGCGGGGCGAAGGACTTGTTTGACGTTCTGAACGGTGAATGCACCGACACGCCGGAGGCCATTGCCGAAAACATCGCCCTCGCCGTTGCGGCGATTTATGACCGCGGCGGGCGCTGGTTTCTCGTGCTCAACCTGCCCGATCTCGGATTGGTCCCGCGCTATCGCGACGGTGCGCGGCAGCAGCGCGCGACGGAGTTGTCTCTCGGTGTGAACGCGGCGCTGGCTGCACGGCTGGACGATCTCGAAACGCGGCCCGACATACGAATCTGGCGGCCGGACATCGCCGCGATGTTTGAGGAGATGATCGCGTCGCCGCCCGAGGGTGTCACAAACGTGACCGATCCCGCATGGACTGGCGGCTATTTCGGATTCTCCGAGGGCGACGTGCTGGCCGCCAGCCCGGATGAATACATCTTCTGGGACGACGTCCACCCGACACGAATCGGGCACCAGATCCTTGCGGATCGGGCGATTGCGATGATCGAAGCGAACCTGCCGACTGCCGCGCCGCCTGCCAACTCGCCCGGCTTCACGCTGAACCTGCTGCCACCGGAAACGGAGTTCTGGTTGATGTATTTCGCGGCCTTCGCGACGCCCGATGAAAGCGAAGCGTGTCGGTATTGATTTGACTCATCAGTTCAGAGCAGGGCCGTGTCGGCCCGGTGATGCCGCGCTTGCATCAGTTTGCCAGCTCGATACGAGCCCGGCTTTGATTGCGCGCACGGCGCGAGGAAATCAATCGCGGGTAAGGCGCCCGCGCGGCACTATGACAGTGAATTCGAACGCCGAATCCATGGATAAGCCGGGCTGCCCGGGCCGGAAGATCACATTACACATCCGTCTCTCGCATACCCAGAAACCCACAAGCCCGCTCGGGCCTCCAGCCGCGTCACAAACCCAGTAGAGCCGTTCGTTCGCAGCGAGTCTGCGCCCATTGCGAATGCTCACACGCGTAAAGCGCGCCCCTTGAAACGACGTTTCGTGCGAGGATGTTGAGTTGGTTTCCAGCGTAAATTCTTGCACGCCATGAATCATTTCGGCCCCCGCCGCCACCATCAAGACACGCACGTTTTCAATCAACTCGGTCATATTCTCAGGTTGCGTAGTTGGATATTGCACCGCTCGCAAAATGGACGCAGGCTCTCCACAAGCACCGCCCATGAAACAGAAACAAACCAACGTTGCGGTTGCAGCTTGAGCAGGCATGCGGCCGTCGTGCTTCGGGCTCGAATGCCGCCGCCGATTCAGAAGAGTTAGGCCACAGTTTCGCATGTTTCCGCCCTGTCGCGCGCCTCGTCGCATTGATTTCGAATGCGACGAGCGCGTTAATCCTGCCGCGCACTAGCAGTAGTCCGGCGGCTCACGGCGCGCGGCTCTCATCGGGAGCGTCAGTTTGGATCCCCTCGGTAGGCCCAAACAACCTCTTCGGGTTAATAGCCGGGAATTCACAAGTGCATTCCGGTGGTTGTTGAGGGGGCCCCCAATATACAGACACGTTATGCATCTGTCCTTCTCGAACCACAAATTGCACCGCTCCGCACCGGTCATCCGAATCTGCGCGAATCCAGTAACGCCGCTCATCCTTATTCAGCATTCGGCCGTTCAAAGCATTGATCCGCAGAAACACGGCATTGCCCCACTGCGGATGCTTCTTGCCCTCGAGAGCCCACTCCAAGTCAAACCAATGTAGCCCCAGGATCATTTCACCGCCTGAATCCTCCAGCAAATGACGGAAACTCTCGCACAATGCCGGCGTCGCCGGGTTCGGTGCCGCGCTGAGTTGAAGGGTTCGTTGATCCGGCGCAGGCTCGGCGCACGACCCACTCCAGAAACAACACAAGGTGAGCACGGTCGCGCATCGGGCCGGAAATTGTCCAAGGCGTTGCGGGCTGGAGCGCTGTGGCCCCTTGAATTTTTGGCTTCCGCACCACGGCACTCGGACTCCATTTTTTTCGGAATTGACCACGATTGGCGCAAGTCTAATTCCGCATGCGAAGGGAGTCGAGTTGCCCCGCGGCAACCAGGCCACGGTAACCATCGCCTGATTTGCCGATCATTATTCCCGCGCCGAACAGGAAGGGCATCGGCGCAGCCGAGGATGGCGATGCGTGTCGATGTTGATTTGGCTCATCAATTCAAGGCCGGGCCCTGTCGGCCCGGTGATGCCGCGCTTGCATCAGTTTGCCGGCTCGATACGAGCCCGCTCTGATAATGCGCACAGCGAGCGGAAATCATTCGATGGTAATGCGGCCGCGCGGGCTGAGGCCCGCGGCTCTTTTCCGGCTCGCGGCTCGCTGAGCGACAATCATTCTGTAGTGCATTGGATGGTGATTAGCCGCCTGGGCCGCGGCGACCGCCGCCGGGGCCGCCCGGACCGCGCCCACCCGGCCCCCCAAAGCGAGGCATCTGAATGCCGCGCTCGGCGGAGCGGCGCATCATTGCGCCGATGTACGCCATGCGCTGGGCGCTCTTGTTCGGATCGCGCGTTTCGGAATCCGTCTTGCGCTCGGCCTGCGACCGATTGGCCCAGCGATTGCGCATCTCCTCACGGCGTTTCTCGCGCTCGGCCTTCTTCTCGGGGTCATCTCCCTCGGCCGCTTCCTTCTCTTCTTCCTGCCGGCGGCGTTCTTCCATGGCCTTCATGAATTTCTGCATTTCGTCGATGTGCTTGTCGAGCACGGCGTTCTTCTCGTCGTCCGTCTTGGCAGCGAAGTATTCATCCACGTGCTGTCCCATCATCTGGTCCCGCGCCTCGTTCATGTTCTTGCGGGCCTGCTCGCGCTGCTCCTCCGTCAGGTCGGTGCGATCCATGAAGTTGCGCATGCGATCCATGACGACGGCCGGGTCTTCTTTCGCGGCCTCCTTGATCTTCTCAACCGTGTATTCCTCGGGCAGAGCCGCCGGGGTCGCCTCGGCCTCCTTTGCGCCGCCGGAAAAATGCGCGACCGCCCACGCGCCGCCGCCGAGCAACGCGACGACCGCGCCGGCTATTACAAATGTCTTCGATCCGGTTGAAGCTGCCATGGTGTCCTTCCTCTTTGCGGCCGCGGAGCTCCCCGCGGGCGGCTAATTCTCAAAATCCGTCACGTGCGTGTCATAGTAGACATATCGGCGAGCGCCGGGCTTGCCGCCGGGCCCGTGGAAATTGTCATAATCGCGCAGGATCCAGAGCGTGTTCTCATTGATCGTGCGGCCGGTGAACTCGGCCATCCGCTTGATTGATTCGGCGATGGAGATGCCGCCGAGGCGGAATCGGTATTCGTAGCTGGATTTCTCGGTGGAGAAGTAGGACTTGCCCTCGTTGGGCGCGCCGCGCTCGATCTGGCCGGTGTCGTCCGGGCAGGCAAAGGCCTTCTGCGATCCGCCCAAATGCGGCGCGAGCACGTCGGCGAGAAAGATCGGCTTGGCCGCCCCGACCGGGATGGGCTGATCCGGGCCGCCCGGCATGCCGATCGGGAACGCGTCCACCGACGGCATGAACGACGCATAAGGGAAGATATCGCCGTTGGAGTCGAGGTACGATCGCATCCCGATGGCGAGCTGTCGCAGATTGCTCGAGCAGGCAGTCCGCCGGCCCTTGGTGCGGGCCGCGCCGAGCGAAGGCAACAAAATCGCGATCAACAGCGAGATGATCGCAACGCTGACGAGCAACTCGATCAGCGTAAATCCGCCGCGCGAGCGGCGAACCTTCAATGGTCGGAGAGAAGGCATCGAGACACCTGATAAACAGATGGGTGAAACACCCGGTTCCGGTCAAGGATTAACGGAGCGGCGACCGTGTTTATTCGCCGGTGAATCCCGGCAGCGCCCACGCCGCTATTCGGACTCGTTGGGTCGATTATAGCAACCCAATCAACGCCTTGCCGCCGAGGGTAGATCGATGGAGACCGCGCGCAACCAAAAGCCCCATGCAATTGCATGTGGCCTTTGCTTTCGGGCAACGTAGCCGTTCGGCGCGGCTTGCGGCGCGATTACTCGACCGTGGTCAGGATGATTTGGCCGATCTGGATGTCGTGCGCGGTATTCGTCCCGGTGTAATTCAACTCAAAGTTCAAATAGAGCGGGCCGGTGATGTCCACGGGTGCCGCCGGCGTGACGAGGTAAGAGGCCCACACGGTGGACTTCTGCTGCGTCGCGTTGACAGCCAGGTTCGTGAACGTGCCGTTCGGCCCCATGATTCGCGCACGCGTCACCGCGATGAAACTGTTGGGCGACGTGACCTTGTAAAAGACCTGTACGTTGGCCAGTTTCTGCTGCGTGCCGAAAAGCGACGTGTGCAGGTTCACCGGGATCATCGTGCTGTGCGTGCCGACAACTGTGGCGCGGACCTTCGCGGTGCCGTCCACCTGGGCCAGCACGTCGATGCTTGTTCCCGCGCGGACCATGCCCAGCGGACTGACGCCGACGAAGTTCGGTGCAGTGATCTTCAGGCAGTCGGCCTTGATGCAGCCGATGACCTCAAGCGCTTCGGTCGGGTTCATCGTGCCGATGCCGACGCTGCCCGTGCCGGGGCCGACGGGCGTCGGGTTGAGAATGACAAACCCCTTCATCGGGTCGGCGGTCGAATCGAGCACAAGATCATCGCCCGCGCCGTCGCCGCCGTGAAGCACCTGGCCGCCCGGGCGACCGGCGAGCAGCGCGAATTCATTTTCGTGCCGGCCGTCGAGCTTGTCGGAGTTCAGATTGGTGACGATCGTCATGGAGTCCACGACGAGCGGCGCGGTGCCGTCGGGAATCGTGGAAATGAGCTGCTGATTCGTGCGGATGTTGCCGCCGACCACGTCGAGTTTTTCGCCCGGCGTCGTCGTCATGATGCCGACGTTTCCGCCATTGGGGTTGATCAGCACGTTGCCGTCGTTCGTGGTGGAGCCGTTCAGGGTGAGCGGGTCGTTGTTGTTCGTGCCGCCGTTGAGAACCTGCCCGCCCGCGCGACCGGCAAGCAGCGCGAACTCGTCTTCGTGCCGGCCGTCGACCTTGTCGGCGTTGAAGTTGGTGACGAGCGTCATCGAGGTGACGACCATTGGGGCCGTGCCGTCGGGAATGGTGGAAATGAACTGGCCGTCGGTGCGAACGTTGCCGCCGACCACGTCGAGCTTCTCGCCCGGGGTCGTCGTCATGATGCCGACGTTGCCGCCGGTGGGATTGATGATGACCGGCCCGTCGTTGGTGGCGGAACCGTTCAGGGTGAGCGGATCGCCGGCGTTGGTGCCGCCGTTGAGTTGTTGCCCGCCCGCGCGACCGCCGAGCAGGGCGAAATCGGTTTCATTGAAGCCGCCGAGCTTCTCGGCGTTCAGGTTGGTGACGAGTGTCATCGACGCGACCACGAGCGGCGCCGTGCCGTCGGGAACCGACGAGCGCAGTTGTGCGTTCGTGTGGATGTCGCCATTGACGTCGAGCGGGAAGGCCGGCGGCACGGGCGGCGCGTTGCCGACGCCGACGTGGCCGTTGTTTCCGTTGTCGTCGATGTAAATGCGCGTGACGCCGTCGGTTTGCAGTTCGAGCGGGCTGTTGCCGTTGACGAAGTGCGTGAGCACTGCGCCGTCGAAGGTCGCATTGCCTGTTGTGTGCGTGTCGCCGACGACATGCAGCTTGCTGGTGGGCGTCGTCGTTCCAATGCCGAGGTTGCCCATGCCGTCCAGCCGCATGGTCTCAACGCCGCCGGTTCGGAAGGTCATGGAATTGTCAAGGCGGTAGGCAAGCTGGCCCGGGGTCGTGTTTCCTGCGTCGTTGAAATTGATCGCGCCGAGGAGGGTTCCGCCTGCGTTGAATGTTCGAAGTTCTACCACGGAGCCGTTGGCCGCGACGGTGGTGACCAATCGGGCGACGGCCTGCGAGCGGACGACTTCAATGGCCCAGAAAGGGTTGGCGTTTCCCAGGGATAGGCTGCCGTCGACGAAGATGTCATCGTTGGAATGAATCGCCCCGTTCACATCAAGCGGGAACTGTGGCGGCACGGGCGGCGGATTGCCGATTCCGACGCGGCCGTTGTTGAGATTGTCGTCGATGTAAACGCGCGTCACGCCGTCCGTCTGAAGCTGGAGCGGGCTGTTGGCCGTGACAAAGTGCGTGAAGACCGTGCCGTCGACGGTCAGGTCGCCCGTGAAATCAAAGCTGCCCGGAACCGACAGCGTGCCGGCGACGGAAAGGTTCCCGGCGACGTTGGCGTTGCCGTTCACGTCGAGCAGGGCCGCCGGCGTGCCGGTGCCGATGCCGACGTTTCCGCCCAGCGCGTTAAGCACGATGTTGCCGTCGTTGGCGGTCGAACCCTGCAGCGACAGGGCGTCGCCGCTGTTGGTGCCGCCGCTCAAGATCTGCCCGCCGGCGCGGCCCGCGAGCAACGCATACTGAAGGTGGTCATCTTCGCCGAGGTCGAGCAAGTCGCCGTGGCTGATGGGGCCTTGCAGTGCGAACGCGTTTTGGATGGCCGGGGCGCCTTTGTCGGCGGGCTGCTCGACCTGTTCATACTGCGCGGCCGCCGGACGCGATGCGGCAAGTGTCAGAATCGCCGCAAGAGCCGGGGCGATAAAATTCGTGCGAGTCATGTTCCTTCCTCCTTCAGGGTGAAATGGCAAGAGATGCAATGGCGCTGCCCCGCGCGCGGCGAGCGATCCGCCCGCCGCCGGACTCACGGCGCCGTCGCGCCGCTGCATGGCCCGGCCGCCCAGCCGGGATGGATCGCGCGCGCAGGCCGCCCCCGCGGGGACGACCGCGCGACGCGACGACTACAACCGTGACATCGTGACCGGAACGCGGGCGAAGGTATTGCCCAGGGCGGTCAGCGTGCCTTCAAGGCTTCCGTCAGTCAGTTCTTCCACGTCAAACGTGAATTCGACAGTCGTCGCCTGTCCGAGGACCTGCGCGTTGACGACCCACGTGATTCGATTGCCCGATCGATCAGCGAGGCGCGTGTTCACGACGTCCAGCTCCTGGCGCGACGCGTCGTCGACGAGCTTGGTGATCTTTCCGCCGGCGACCGTCACGATCAGGTTGCTCGTGGAGTTCACGGCCTTCCATGTGCCGTCGAACCGCAGGCCGAACGAGTTGTCCAGCACGAATGCGAACGTAAAGAGTTGGGCGAGGGGCTGAAGGATGCTCGCGATCGGAAGCCAAATTGCCGTCAGGACAGCGAGGATGGAACTCAATGTGCTTGTCGCCGAGGCCGTCGCCCCCTTGATCGGATTGCTGCCGCCGGTTGTGGGCGGCGTCGCGGGCGGCGTTCCGCCGTTCTGCGCAGCCTGATCCAGCGTTGCGGCCAACTCGAGGATGTCCTGATTGGCAGCCATGTAGGGATTGGTGGAACTGCCGTCGGCGGCGACGACGCGACCGTTGTCATCGGCCGGGCGCGCCCAGGTTGGCCCGCCATGCACCGAGATGGAAGCGATCTGCTTGGCGCTGTTGAACTCCAGCTTGGCGCCTTCGCCGTAGACCGAGAAATTGAAATCAGCCAGCGTGATCGAGTCGCCATTCATCATGTAGCTGCCGCTTAGCTCGCGTGCGTCGCTGTAGATCAACCGGAACTGGCGCGAGCCCGGTGTCACTTCAATGGCGGTCGGCCCCGACAGGGCGGTGCCTTCCAGCGAGGCGACGAGCGGGTGATTTGCATCGAGCGGAATGACGAACATGCCGGTGGGCAAGAGGCTGATGCCCGGTCCGCAGCCCGCGATGAAGAACTGCGAATGCAGGACAAGCATGACACACAGGCAGGCCTGGGCCTTGAAGGAGATTCGCTTGAACGCGCGCAACATGATGAGTCCTCCGGTTTCTTCCGGTCTTTCCCGGCAATAGAAGAGTCGACGGCCGAACGGCGCGCGGGCAGGCTTGGCGCTTCACAGACTTGCTTCGCCCCCCGTTTCGCTCCGAGCGGTGCGAAAGGTTTCTTTCCCTCTAGCCACTACTTCATCAGAAACGGCCGAGAAAGTCAACGCCCGCACGGCATTCGGCAGCGGTCGAAACGAAATTCCAGGGTCCAATCGCGCGCGAACGACAGCCGCGCCGGTCAACGCATCACCCAGGGCGGGGCCGCGATCTTCTCGTACGCTGCAAACACCAATCCCCGGGCGACGGGATTCGTTTGAAGCGGGTGATAGTATCGGACGGTCATGCATATTAGGACTATGTAGTCATTCGGGGCGGCCCGATCCGCTGCGGCGGCGATTTGTTGCATGCCGGGCGGGGTCGTTCGGCTTCGAAAGATTGGCCCGGTTTGATAATCATGCCGTTCGGCGCTGGAGTCGGCGGGAGCGAATCATTAGAATGGAGATTAAGGGACGCGGGCGACGATCAGCTCGGCGCGGCGCGTTCGAATTGAGCGGGGAAAGTTTCCGGACGACGTCGGCGAAATCCCGTCCTGTCAAATCGCCGGCGCCAGTTCGCACTGGGAGGGCACGAAACCGCCACGCAGCAAGTGTTTCAATCCGCGCGACGCCTCGTCGCCGAGCCGGGCGCATTGCGCTCCGCGCTGCATGGACGTGGGCGGGACGGCGCGCGTTGCATTTCAAAAGAGGAAGGGGAGCATCATGAATTCGTTCTGCACCAAGATGAACCGTGTCGATCGCCTCACGCCGCCACGAATGGCGACACCGTCTCGTTTCTCGCGCGCTGCGTTCGCCGCGCTCATTGCCGCGTCATGGCTGATCGCTCCGGCGAGCGCCCGCGCCGACTCGTTCGTGCCTGATGTGATCGTGGTTGATGCCAACTCGGCCGTCACCGGCGCGTTCAACGCTGTCGCGGTCGGGCCGACGATCACCGAGTCGTTCTTCAATGAATGGCCGGCCGGTACAACGATCACGCTCACCGCGCCGACTCATTTCGTGTTCGACACCTCGGTGTTGTACAACGCGGTGGTCATCGCAGGCGACATCATGCTCGCCAACGCCGGCGCCGAAACGCCCGCCGCCAACAGCGTGACCTTCACCGTCACGGCCGGCAGCACCGTCGCCAGCACCATACGTTTCCCCGACATTCGCCTGCGCGCCGTGGACTGCACCGGCGGAACGGCCGGCCCCGCCGCCGATATCCTGCTGACTGTCAACGCGGCCGGATCCACGCTCGTCAACGTCCCTATTGTGGACGTGAGCGTCGTCGCCGGCCCGGCGATCGATCATTTTGACGTATCCGCTGTTCCGGCCACGCTGAACCAGGCGGCCGGCAGCCCGTTCGTCGTGACACTCACGGCGCGAGACCTGTGCAACAACATCCTGCCGAACTTTGTCCCGGCGGCCCCGATTGAAATCACCGCGGCCGGTGGCGCGGGCCTGCGAACCTTCGCATCCGGCGGCGCGGCCAACGCGCTCACCATCGTCGACAACGCCAACAACACGGCGACGGTTCCAGTCGCCACGCCGTTCGACGCGCTGGGGACCGGTTCCTTTGAAGTCACCAGCCCGATCGGCGAAGGGCCCATCACGATCACCGCGGCCCTCGGCGCGGCGATGGGCAACATCGCCGTGAATTGGATCGACGCGACGTGCTCGCTCGATCCGCTCGCCGACACAAATGCGATCAACACGATGCACAGCGTCACTGTCACCGTGTTGAGCAATGGCGCGGCGGCTGCGGCCGTGAACGTCAACTTCGATGTGACTGCTGGCCCGAACGTCGGCGCGGCGGGCGTCGTGGCGACCAACGGCGCGGGCCAGGCAACCTTTATCTACAACGGCGCGGGCGGCCCCGGCACCGACACGATTCAGGCGAGCGGCCTGATCAACGGTGTGCCGTTCGTTTGCAACGCCACCAAGACATGGATCAACCCCGTCTGCGTACTCGCGCCGCCGGCGGACACCAACCTGATCGGGAGCAATCACACCGTCACCAGCACCGTGCTGGTCAACGGCGCGTTCGCAGCGGGCGTGACGGTGAATTATCTCGTGACGGCCGGCCCCAACGCCGGCGCCGCGGGCATGGACACGACCGACGCGCTGGGCGTCGCCGATTTCACTTACACCAGCAACGGTACGATCGGCACGGACACGATTGAGGCCAGCGGCGTCATCAGCGGCGTGCCGTTCAGTTGCACCGCGACCAAGGAGTGGATCAACACCGGCTGCTCGCTCGCGCCGGCCACCGACGTGAACCGCGTCGGCGACATGCACACCGTGACGATTACCGTCCTGCGAAACGGCATTCCGCCGCTCTTCCCGCCGGGCGTGAACATCGACTTTGAAGTTGTCTCCGGACCGAACGTCGGAACGGTCGGCATGGCCACCACCAACGCTGCAGGCAATGCGTCATTCACCTACACAAGCAACGGCAACCCCGGCCTCGACACGATCGAAGCGACCGGTCTCGTCGACAGCGTGCCCATCCTCTGCACCGCGACAAAAGACTGGATCGACCCGACGTGCACGCTCGCTCCGCCGACGTCGACCAACCTGATCGGCACAATGCACACCGTCACCGCGACCGTGCTTCGCCGCCCCGGCGTGCCCGCGGTCGGCGCGACCGTGAACTTCGCCGTGACCGCCGGCCCCAACGCCGGCACCGTCGGCGCGGTGGCGACCAATGCCGCCGGTGAAGCTGTCTTCATGTACACGGATGCCGGTGGGCCGGGCGTGGACACCATTCAAGCTTCCGGCAACGTCGACGGCGTAACGTGGACGACAGCCTCGGCAACGAAGACGTGGATTAACACCGGCTGTACGCTCGCGCCAACGAGCGACACGAATCAGATCGGCGACAGCCACACGGTTATCGCGACGGTGTTGCGCAACGGGCTTCCCGCTGCGGGCATTACCGTGAACTTCCTTGTGACCGCCGGGCCGAACACCGGCACCGCGGGCGTCGGCCTCACCGACGTGAACGGCAACACCAGCTTCACCTACAACGGCGTCGGCGGCGTGGGCATCGATACCATCACCGCGACCGGCACCATCGACGGTGTGCCCTGGACACCCGCAACCGCCACCAAGGAGTGGATCGACGCGGGTTGCATTCTCGATCCCGCGGCCGACACCAACCAGGTCGGCGACAATCACAGCGTCACTGTCACGGTCGTGCGCAACGGCGTGCTCGCCAACGGCGTGACCGTGAACTTCCTCGTGACGGCTGGTCCGAATGCGGGCGCGGCTGGCGTCGGCGTGACGAACGTCATCGGCGAAGCCGTGTTCAACTACACCAGCAACGGCTTGCCCGGTACTGACACGATTCAGGCGACAGCGCTGGTCAGCGGCGTCGCGACGGTTTGCACCGCCAGCAAGACGTGGATCAACGCGCAGTGTCTGCTCGATCCGGTCGCCGGCGTGAACCTTGTCGGCACATCACACACCGTAACATCGACCGTGCTGGTCAACGGTGTGCCGCAAGCCGGCGTAACGGTCAATTACTCCATCACGGCTGGGCCGAACGCGGGCCAGAACGGCTCCGACGTGACCGATGCACTGGGTCACGCCGAGTTCACCTACATGAGCAACGGCGCGGCCGGCACTGACACGATCGCGGCGAACGCCACCATCAGCGGTGTCACGACGAACTGCTCGGCGACCAAGGAGTGGATCACCAGCGGCTGCTCGCTCGATCCGCCCACAGCTGCCAACGGCACCGGCACGATGCACACCGTCACCGTCACGGTGCTGCGCAACGGCGCGGCGGCGGCCGGCGTGAACGTCGGCTTCAGCGTCATCAACGGCCCGAACTTCGGCGCATCGCTCGCCGCGGCGCCGACCAACGCGCTGGGCCAGCGATCGTTTACCTACACCAGCAACGGCGCGACCGGTACCGACACGATCGAGGCCAGCGGTCTGCTCGACGGTATTCCGTTCTCCTGCACCGCGACCAAGACATGGGTGCAGGCGTCGTGCAGCCTCTCGCCGCCAACGGCGACCAACCAGGTCGGCACGAATCACATCGTGACCGTGACCGTGCTTCGCAACGGCGTCGCCGCTGCAGGGGCGACGGTGAACTTCAACATCACGGCCGGCCCGAACACCGGTCTGTCGGCTTCGCCGGTTACGAACGGCGCGGGCCAGGCGACGTTTAACTACGTGAGCAACGGCACACCGGGCACTGATACGATTCAGGCGTCGGGCAACGTCGATGGCTCGCCATTTGTTTGCACGGCGACTAAGACGTGGATCAACACCGGCTGCTCGCTGTCGCCGCCGACCGATACAAACCAGGTCGGCACACAGCACACCGTCACGGCGAACGTGCTGAACAACGGCGCGCCTTCGCCGGGCGTGCTGGTCACCTTCGAAATCACGGCCGGCCCGAACACCGGCGACACCGGATTGGCAGTCACCAACGCCTCCGGCAACGCCGTATTCACTTACACCGGCGACGGCGGCCCCGGCACCGACACCATTCAGGCGAGCGGTGTGATTTCAGGCGTGCCATTCACCTGCACGGCGACCAAGGCGTGGATCAACGCCGCGTGCAGTCTCTCGCCGCCGACGGCGACGAATCAGGTCAGCACCGATCACTCGGTGACCGTCACCGTCACGTCCAACGGCGCGCCGCAGAACGGCGTGCTGGTGGCATTCGACATCTCGGCCGGACCGAACGCCGGTGTGGGCGATCTGCGTTTCACCAACGCAGCGGGCCAGGCGACGTTCACCTACACCAGCAACGGTCAGCCGGGAACGGACACCATCACGGCCGGCGGGCTTATCTCCGGCGTGCCGTTCACCTGCACCGCGAGCAAGACGTGGATCAACGCGCAATGCAGCCTGTCGCCCCCGACGGACACCAACGTCAACGGCGAGGAACACACGACAACCGTCACCGTCACGCGCAACGGCGCAGCGGTCGCGGGCATCGTCGTGAACTTCAACATCACCAGCGGCCCGAACGCCGGTCTGAACAACACGGACACGACCGACGCGAACGGCCAGGGTGAGTTCATCTACACAGGTGTCGGCGGCGCGGGCACGGATACGATCCAGGCCACCGGCAACATCGACGGCGTGCCGTTCACCTGCACCGCCACCAAAACGTGGCAGGCCGGCGACGGCAACGGCATCGACCCCGACATCGAAGACGGGGCGCCCAACAACGGCGACGGCAACAACGACGGCATCCCCGACAAGTTGCAGCCCAATGTCGCGTCGCTGCCGGACATCAACGGCAACTACGTGACGATTGTCTCGCCGCCGGGCACCGTGCTCATGAACGTCGAAGCGCTGAACACGCCGGCCGAGGGAATCATCCCGCCGGATGTCACCTTCCCGGTCGGCTTCTTCGGGTTCAAGGTCACCGGCATCGATCCCGGCGACTCGATCGAAGTGCAGATCATCATGCACTCGAACCCGACCGTGAACACGTACTACAAGTTCGGCCCGACGCCGATCATTCCGGTGCCGCACTTCTACGCGTTCCTGTTTGACGGCAACACCGGCTCCGAAGTCGCCGGCAACGTCGTCACGCTGCACTTGACCGACGGCCAGCGCGGCGACAACGACCTGACCGTCAACGGGATCATCGTTGAGCCGGGCGCGCCGGCGCTGCAGTCCGACAACCCTGCACCGCTGCAGAACAACGCCTGCGGCGTGTGCGGATCAGGAGCGGCCATTGCATCGCCGCTGTTGGTGGTCGGCCTCGCGCTGATGCGTCGAAGTCGATCGCGCCGGCGCGGATAGGAGTTCAAAGGAGAACTCTCGGGAAGCTTCAAACCGCCGGCCCCCTAAAAAGGGGTCGGCGGTTTTCCTTTGCCGTCGTGGAGCGGCCCGATATTGCCGGGCTTGCGCTACGCGGTCACCCTGTAATTCTCCTTCGTAAACCGTCGATTCCGGTAATTGCTCGACAACTCACACGGGCGTACGATTTGACCGACGTGTCAGGGTCGGCACTGCCTGGCCGGTGAAATCGGCAAGAGCCGGACGCGCCTGGATGAGCGGCCACCCTGACATCCCGCACGGTTTTCCTGGAGTAGCCTTCCATGTCATCGCAAATCGTTCGCAGTCGAGGATTCCGCGCGGGGCTGGTCGTCTTCTGCTCCTTGTCGCTCGGCGCCGGCTGCATTCCGGGCCTGGGCACGCTGCCCGGCGGCGAAGACGCATCGAGCTGGGTGCTGCGATGGAACCAGATCGCGATTGACACCAGCGGACTGGATCACACACCGCTTAAGGCTGGCGAGACGCGCACCTTCGGCCACCAGCTCGGTCCCACGCGCTCCAGCCGCGCGATGGCCATCGTGCACATCGCCATGTTCGACGCGATCCTCGCCATCAACGGCGGATACCAGAGCTACACCGGGCTGGCCCCCGCGCCGGCCAACACGTCCATGAAGGCGGCGGTCTCGCAGGCGGCGCACGACACGCTGGTCGCACTCTACCCGTCGCATTCACAGACATTTGACGACAAGCTGGCGGAAGACCTGTTGCACATCGACGACCCCGCAGCGATCGCCAATGGCGTGTTGCTCGGTCAGCAGGCCGCCGCGGCGATTCTCGCGATGCGCGCCGCCGACAACTCGGACGATAACACACCGTATGTTCCAAGTGCCGATGCGGGCAAATGGCGGTCCGATCCGCTCAATCCCGGCCAGAACGCGCTCGGGCCGAACTGGTACAAGGTGACCCCGTTTGCATTGAGCCGCTCGGACCAATTCCGCTGTCCGCCGCCCCCGCCGATTAACAGCGTCGAATACGCCATTGCATTTGAAGAGGCGAAGGCCTACGGCGGTGACGGCGTGAACACCTCGACGATCCGAACTGCGGATCAAACCCAGATCGGCATCTTCTGGGCCTACGACGGCACGCCGAGTCTGTGCGCCCCGCCACGCCTGTACAACCAGATTGCCACGCAAATCGGCAAGGAGCGCGGCCTGGATGTCGTCGAAATGGCGCGGTTGCTCGCGCTGGTTAACATCGGCATGGCCGATGCGGGCATCGCGATCTGGGAATCGAAATTCCACTACAACTACTGGAGACCGGTCGTTGGCATCCGCGAGGCAGACGCCGGTACCGGCCCGACCAGCTCGGGCGATAACAACCCCCTCACCGCAGGAGATGCGAACTTCGTGCCGCTCGGCGCGCCGGCGAGCAACCTCGTCGGCCCGAACTTCACGCCGCCTTTCCCCGCGTATCCATCGGGGCATGCCGGCTTCGGCGGCGCGCTTTTCCAGGTCTTGCGAAACGTCTTCGGCACCGACGACATCGCGTTTACATTTGTCTCGGATGAGTTGAACGGCGTCACGCTCGACAACGAAGGCAACCCCCGGCCTCTGCTGCCGCGCAGCTTCGCCAACCTGTCGCAAGCCGAGGAGGAGAACGGTCAAAGCCGAATTTATCTCGGCATCCACTGGTCGTTCGACAAGTCCGAAGGCATCGTGCAGGGCAATCGCGTGGCCGATCACGTGTGTGCGAAAGTCTACCAGCCGACGCCGTAGCGCCAGGTCTGACCCGGGCTACGCCACCGCTTCGACGCGCGACTCCACGCGCACGCCGCGCGTCTCAAGCCGCCGCAACAGGTCGCGCACCAGGCCCTCATCGCGACCGAGCACTTCGGGCGGATGAACCCCCGGCTCCTTGATTCGCCCTTCGAAGATCATTCGAGCGACCAGCGCGCACGGATAGCCCGTCGTTCGGGCCATCGACGAGTGCCCCGTCGCCGCGTCGTTCTGATCGAACAGATGATATACATGTCGCACGGCCGCCCCCGCCCCATCGCACCCCGCGACGCGCACGTGCAGCAGTGTGAACTCCGGCTCGCCGGCTTTCAGCTCCCACAACGGAAACAGCAGGCGGCTGGTGACATCAATGGGCCGCACTTTCGCGCCGCCTTTGAGGGTGATCTCCTCTTTTCCGAAGTAGCCTGTCTCGCGCAGCACGCGCATCATCGCCGCGTGGCCCGGGTACCGCAGCGTCTTTTCCTTCATGTTGTCGGCCTTGATTGTCGTAAGCAGGCTGCGCAGGCCATCGGTGTTGAAGGCTTCCAGGGTGCCGACCGGATCGAAGTCCATCAGCTCCGGCTCCGAGAGCGCCGGTCGCGTCACGATCTGGCCGTTCTCGATGAATCGCGCCGGTCGCGTGTATTCCTCCAGCACGTCGAGCGGCGCGAATGGCGCCTTGTATTCGTAGGGCCAGGTTCGCGCGCGCGGCAGGCCGCCGACGTAGTACACCGCGTCCGTCACGTGGGCGAGCTGCGCCGCGGCCCGGCCGATGAAGACATTCGCCAGCCCCGGTGCGACGCCGCAATCAACGACTGCCGTAACGCCGCGCTCGCGGGCGAGCGCGCTCAGCTGGGTTGCATCGTCGGCCATGAATGAAATGTCCGCGTAGGGCTTGCGCGCTTCGATCACCGTGCGCAAAACCATCAGCCCCAGCGCGCTGGGCATCGCGCCGAGGACAATGTCAAACGGCGCGATGGCTCGGGCGACGCCCTCGGCGGTTGATAAATCAACCTGCATGCGATGGAGGCGCAGGTCGCCGCGTGTGCGGGTGAGGTTGGCCTCCGACACGTCGGCGACGGCAACATCCAGCGCGGCGTCCGCGGCGAGGTCCTCGGCGATGGCCCGGCCGACCAGGCCGCAGCCCAGCACGATGGCTTTTTTCATGGCGATGGCATCCTGAACGTGGCGAGAGCGGTGCACGCAGTCCGCGCGGCACGGTGAACCGTAACGCCGCGGATTGTAACGCCGACGGCTCAATTGAGGCGGCGCGCGGCGGGCCGTAGGATGGCGAGCGACATGAGCGGCGAGCATTGGATAATTGCGATCGCGGCGATGCTTTGGCTGGCGGCGATGGTTCACGCGCTGGCGGCCCTTGCCGAGGGGCGGCGGTTCGATCGATTTGTCGATGCGAGCGTGCGCGCGGGGCCGTCCCTGCTCGACGGGCAGGGCCGGTTTCGCCACCAGCCGCGCGTGGCCATCATCCTCCCCTGCTGCGGCATCGACGAGAAACTTGAGCACACGGTCGCCGCGCTCAAGGCCCAGTGCTACGGCGACTTCGAGGTTGTCTTCACGTTCGCTTCAGCCGGCGATTCCGCATACCCCGCGATCGGCGCGATGACGGCGGGATGGGATCGGCCCGCGGCGCGGCGCGTGGTGGCCGGCGAAGCGACGGCGCGTGGGCAAAAAGTGCACAACCTGCTGGCGGCCGTCGCGGCGGCCTCGGCGGACCGAGAAGTCTATGTTTTTCTGGATTCCGATGCCGTGCCCGGGGCCGACTGGCTCGGCCACCTCGTGGCGCCGCTGGCGGAGCCGTCGGTCGGGGCGGCGACAGGCTACCGGTGGTACACGGCGGGCCGCGGCATGGCGTCACAACTTCGCTCGGCGTGGAACGCGGCGACGGTCACGCTTCTGGCCGATGAGCGGTCCAATTTCTGCTGGGGCGGCGGCACGGCGATCCTCCGCGAGGTGTTCGATCGCTGCGGCGTGCGCGACGCGTGGGATGCCGCCGTGTCCGACGACTACGCGTTGAGCGGGGCCGTGCGCGCCGCCGGGCTGCGCATTCGGTTCGTGCCGCAGGCGCTGGCCCCCAGCAGCGACGCGACGACCCTCGCGGGCTTCTGGTCGTTCGCATTGCGGCAGATTATTATTACACGGGTCTATTCGCCGCGCACCTGGCGCGCGGGCCTGTTGCTGTGTCTCAATCTCGTGGTCGGCGGCACCGCGGCGGCGGCGGTTTTCTTCGCGGCGCTGTTCGGCTGGCTCGATGCGAATTGGGTCCTGTGGCCGGCCTTCGCGGCGTGGATGGCGCTGCTTGCGGCGATCATCGGGCGCGCGGCGTATCGGCAGCGAGCCGTGCGACGCGTGCTGCACCCGCCCGACGCGACCTGGCGCGACGCGTGGGCCGACTTGAGCGCGGTGACGTTTTCGGGCCTGATGTTTCTCGCGCTGATGGTCGCTTCGATGCGGACGCGGCGAATCGTCTGGCGCGGCATCGAATACGACATGGTCTCGCCCCGTTGCACGCGCATCGTGAGCCGGGACGGCGCTGCCGCGAATCAGAAATCGCCCGCGTCGGGCCTACAATGACAGTGGGTGTTGGCGGGAGCGCGCGAAGATGACCTACGTCATTGCGGAACCGTGTATCGGCGTGAAGGACGGCGCATGCGTCGCCGTCTGTCCCGTGGACTGCATCCACCCCACGAAAGACGAGTTGAACTCCGACCGCGAGGAAATGCTCTATATCGACCCTGCCGTCTGCATCGACTGCGGCCTCTGCGTCGATGAATGCCCCGTGAAGGCGATCTTCCCAGAAGACGCCCTGCCGCCCGAATGGGCCAAGTACGTTCAGATCAATGCCGAGTATTACCAGCGCGTCATTCCCCGGCCAGCGTGAAGGAGCTGCCCGCGCTCGCCCACAGCGCGAACGTGCAGATCGTGCCGAACGCCGGTAACCTGTATCGAATCCGATCGCGCCACCGGTGCCGATCCCCCCAACGGAGACCCTTCCATGCTCGAAGAGATGTTCGCGCACCAGTCGGAACTGAACCGCCGCATCGGTTTTGATCCCGACGAACTGCGCCGGCAATTTGACCCGAAAAAGGCCGGCGAGTGGCTGAATAACTACATCATGGCGGCGGCCAACGAGCTGGAGGAGCTTCGCAACTGCACCTATTGGAAGCACTGGTGCGCCGAGGCCAAGGCCGGCCGGCGGTTTGAGTTGCACGACCTGCAAAACGCCCGCGTCGAGGTCATCGACCTGCTCTTTTTCTGGATTTCGATGGCCCAGTGCGTGGGCATGTCCGCCGCCGACGTGTTGGACCTCTATCGCCAGAAGCTCAAGGTCAACCACGCCCGGCAAGACAACAATTACTCGATGCAGAACAAGACCGAGGACGACAACAAGCATATTGGGATTGATCGCCCATGACGGAATATCAACGCCGGGTTTCGCCAAACAGACCCGTAAATCGGACACGATCAAAGGGCTGCCGGTTGTGGGGCATATGTGACTTACGTGGCGCTGCAGAGCGCGAGTAAGCCCCGCTTTACCCCGGCCTGTGAATCGTTTAGAATGGGGTTGGTGAAGTGGTGGAGTGGTCGCCCGTCGCCCGCCCGGAAATTCGCTCCCGCGAACAGACCGATTGGAGCCTGCAAGATGACACGGAATCGCACCCCGTCACGGCTAACCCGTGGCCGCGGATTCACGCTGATCGAGCTGTTGGTCGTCATCTCGATCATTGCCGTTCTGCTCTCGATCCTGCTGCCGGCGCTGTCGCTCGCGAAAGAGCAGGGCAAGAAGACGGTCTGCATGTCGAACCTTCGACAGATCGGGTCGGCCATCGGGTTGTATCTCTCCGACGGGAATGACAACCTGCCGTTCACCTACATCCACCAGACCTTCAATAATACGAATTACTTCTACCCCGGCACGGATGTCTACAGCAGTTACTCCTGGGGTGGGCAGCGCGCCCCGCGCCCCGACCCCGGCGAGAACAACGCCGACTTCGCCCTCGTGCCGCCGGAACTGCGACCGCTGAACAAGTTCCTCGCCAAAGGGGTCATCGGCAAGGCCGACGTGAAAGTCACGCGTTGCCCCGGCGACGTTTCGTCCCTTTCGCCGACCATTGGATTCGGGCCGACACCCATCGAAAACGAAGATGTTAAGAGTTCGTGGGAGGCCTTCGGCACGAGCTACAGCATGAACTGGTTCTTCATCGAAGACCCGATTATTCCGGAGATGGTCACCGACCAGGTCGTTGGCGGAAACTCGTTCGACCGGCACCTGATGTGGTGGGGTCGCCGCGTGTTGCAGGCCAACGTCGGCGGATACGCCTCCGAGTTCGTCATCATGTGGGAGAATCAATGCGACCAGTTGTTTGTTGGCGCCGACGAGAAGGGCCACGGCCGCCGCGGCCCCGGCTGGCACAAGAAGTTTTCCTTCCACTCGATGCTGTTTCTTGACGGCCACACCGAGCACCGGTACTTCGACACGCGGTACTCCGTGCGGCCAGGCTGGCGAGTCTGGAACTTCCGTCGGAACATCAATCTCGGCGTTTAAGGCCTAGTGTGTGCCAAACCTGATGCGCCGCGATTCGCGGTGCTTGTGCGCCGCCTGCCCCTCACGGACAATTCGCCCCGGTGGAAAAAAGCACAAAGATCAAAGCGGGGTTCGCGGCGGGAATGCTCGGCCTCGCGCTGTTTCTTTATTTCTGGATGTCGTCCGGGGCCGTTGAAGTCCCCGACACCGACGACACGCGCACGCACTGGTTCTGCACTGAAGCAAAGAAACCGTTCTCGTTAAGCGGACCGGAGTCCGCGACCGATGTGCGCATGGTCCGCCGCCAGATCGCCGGCGACGCCGAAGCGCCCTCGGCCCGTCGCAGCGAAAAAGTCACGGTCATTCAGGCGCTAAGCCCATTCTCCGGCAAGTATACCGGCGTGCCTGCGGTGAAGTGCCCCAAGTGCGGCGAAATCTTCGAAGAGCGCGACGACCAGGGACAGCCGCGAAATTGCCCCAAGTGCGGAACCGACCCGACCGCCGACGAGCCGTCGCCCGACGCGCCGCCCGAGTCGGCCGAACAGGAATAACGCCGCCGGCCAGCCGATCTGCGAACGCGCTCAACTCGCGATAGAATCACCCCCGATGCCCAACTCCCGGATTCGCAATTTCTCCATCATCGCCCACATCGACCACGGCAAGAGCACGCTGGCCGACCGGTTGCTGCTGCGCTGCGGCGCGATCACTGACCGCGAGTTCCGCGCCCAGTTCCTCGACGACATGGATCTCGAGCGCGAAATGGGCATCACGATCAAGGCCAATCGCGCGAGGCTGCGATACGACTACGCACCGGCCGGCGTGGATTCTGTTCGCAGCGGCGGCGGAGTCGGCGCGCCACCCCCGGCCGGCGCCTACACCCTCAACCTGATCGATACGCCGGGCCATGTGGACTTCCACTACGAAGTGAGCCGCGCGCTGGCGGCCTGCGAAGGCGTGCTGCTCCTGGTGGATGCCGTGCAAGGGATTCAGGCCCAGACGCTGGCCAATGCCTACAAGGCGATCGAAGCGAATCTCGTCATCATCCCCGTAATCAACAAGATCGATCTGCCCGCCGCGCGGCCCGAGGACATCGCCCTGGAACTGGAGCATGTGCTGGGAACCTCGGCGAACGAGTCCATCTTCGCGTCGGCCAAGTCGGGCATCGGTGTTGATGAAATCCTCCGCGCCGTCGTGGAACGCATCCCCGCGCCGGTCGGCGACCGGAAGGCCCCCCTCAAAGCCCTGATCTACGACGCGAAGGTCGACGTGCATCGCGGCGTCGTGTGTCACATGCGCGTCGTGGACGGCGCCATCACGAAGGGCGACAAAGTGCGGTTAATGGCGGCCGGGCGGACGTACCAGGTGAGTGATGTCGGCGTCTTCACACCGAAGATCACAAGCGCGGCGTCGCTGTCGTCCGGCGAGGTGGGCTACCTCTTCGCGAACATCAAGACGATCCACGACGTGAACATCGGCGAGACGGTGACGAGCGAATCCCGCCCGTGCGACGCGCCGCTGCCGGGTTACAAGCCGCCGCAGCAGATGGTGTTCTGCGATTTCTACCCCGGCCCGGGCACAACCAGCGCGCAGCTGCGCGAAGCCATGGAAAAGCTGTGGCTGAACGATTCGAGTTTCAACTTCCAGCCGACCAACAGTGCCGCGCTCGGCATCGGGTTTCGATGTGGTTTCCTCGGCCTGTTGCACATGAAGATCATCCAGGAACGGCTGGAGCGCGAGAGCGACGTCGACCTTGTGCAGACCGCGCCGACGGTCGGGTTCGAGGTGCTGCACAACGATGGCCGCGTGGAGCTGATCGAGTCGCCCGCCGACCTGCCCCAGGTGGAGAAGATCGAGGAGATTCGCGAGCCGTACATCCGCGCGGAGATCATCCTGCCGTCGAAATACATCGGCAATGTGATGAAGTTGAGCGAGGAGCGGCGAGGCATTCACAAAAAGACAGATTATCTTTCCACCGAGCGCGTCGTGATGACTTACGAGTTCCCGCTGGCGGAAGTGATCTACGATTACTTCGACCGGCTCAAAAGCGTCACCAGCGGCTACGCGACGATGGATTACGAGCTGATCGATTTCCGGCCCGACGATCTCGTGAAGCTGAACATCCTCGTGAACGGCTCGCCCGTGGACGCGCTGTCGGTAATCGTGCACCGCTCGCGCGCCGAGATGCGCGGCCGACGGCTGATCTCACGGCTGAAGAAGGAAATCTCCCGCCACCTGTTTGAGATTCCCATCCAGGCTGCCATCGGCAACAAGATCATCGCCCGCGAGACGATCAAGCCCGTGCGAAAGGACGTCACCGCCAAATGCTACGGTGGCGACATCTCCCGCAAGCGCAAGCTGCTGGAGAAGCAGAAGGAAGGCAAGAAGCGCATGAAACAGGTCGGCAGCGTGGCCATCCCGCAATCGGCCTTCATGGCCGTGCTGGATACGAGCGAGGAATAGAATCGCGCAACCTGCCGCTGAGGTATAATAATACTCGTCGATGCCGCCAAAGGCGGGCATGGAAAGGGTGCAATGGTACTGGACGGTCAGTCCCCTGATCAGAATCGGCGCATTCGCGAGATTGCTGCCGCGCACGGCGCGAGCAACGTGCGTGTGTTCGGCTCGCGCGCGCGCGGGGCGGCCGGGCCGTTCAGCGATCTTGACATTCTGATTGACCTGGAGCCGGGTCGCAGCCTGCTGGACGTTGTTGCGATTAAACAGGATCTGGAAGACGCCCTCGGTTGCCGGGTGGATGTGGTGACCGAGGCGGCGTTGAGTCCCTATTTGCGCGACTCCGTCCTGCGAGAAGCGATTGCAATATGAAGTCCGATGCCCTGTATCTTCGGCACATGCTCGACGCAATGATGCGCATCGAGCAATACACGGCCGTGGGGCGCGAAGCGTTCCTGGCCACACCCCATTGGCAGGATGCGACGATTCGCCAGCTTGAGATCATCGGCGAGGCCGCCAAGCAGGTTTCGGGCGAGCTCCGCGACAAACACCGCGATATCCCCTGGCGGCGGATCGCCGGCCTGCGCGACGTCTTGATTCACAATTACATGGGAGTTGACATCGCCGCGGTGTGGCAGATTACGCAGTCCGAACTACCTGGCTTGAAGCGAGCAACGCAGGCGATACTCGCCAGCCTCGAAAGGCCCTGAACGGTTTGTCGCCCTTTTCGCGTCTGGCGCGGTTTGCATCGCTCGGCGCGCCACGCATTGCACGGGATGGCCGACCGCGCTGGTTGCCATGATAACCATTGTGCCCCGCCCCCTTGGCGCTCTCTCCCCCCTCGGCGACAATGCTCCGCTCGGCCGTTTCAAAGCGAAGCGGCCGTTTTCGTCACCGGGGCGATCGGCGCGATGAAGGAAACTCCCACGCGAATCCTGCTGGCCAAGGTCGGGCTGGACGGCCACGACCGCGGCGTGAAGGTGCTGGCCCGCGGCCTGCGCGACGCCGGCATGGAAGTCATTTACACCGGCCTCTGGCAGACCCCCGCCGGCGCGGCGAAAGCAGCCGTCGAGGAAGACGCCGACGTCCTGGGCGTCAGCTTCCATAGCGCCGCGCACATGACACTTGTCCCGATCATCATGCAGGAGATGCAGGCCCACGGCCGTGCCGACATGCCCGTCGTCATCGGCGGCATCATTCCGCACGACGACGTGCCGGCGATGAAGGCCGTCGGCGTCAGCGCCATCCTCGAGACCGAAAGCTCGATGTCGGCGATTGTCTCTACCATTCAGGAACAGGCTCGCGCCGCCCGCGCGAAGCGCCCCCGAGACGGCGCGCTTGATTTGCTGGTCACCGAGGCCGCTAAGGGCAGCCGGGCGGCGACGGGGCGGTTGCTTACCTGGGTCGAAAACGACGCCGGTCAAGAAGAACCGGCCAGGCGGATTCCCGAATCCAAACACCCCACGATCGTTGTCGGCATGACCGGCGCGCCCGGTGTGGGCAAGAGCACACTCATCGGTCGCCTGCTCAAGGAATTGCGCAGCCGGGACAAGCGCGTGGCCGTGCTGGCGGTTGATCCGGCCAGCCCGATCACCGGCGGCGCTTTGCTGGGCGATCGCGCTCGCATGACGCAAAACGCCGGCGACGAGGGCGTCTTCCTGCGATCGTCCGCCAGCCGCGGCGAACTGGGCGGTCTCGCGCCGACCACCGGCGGCATGGTCCGCGCGCTGCGGCATGCGAAATACGATGTCGTCATCATCGAGACCGTCGGCGCGGGCCAGAACGACGTGACCGTGCGCAAGCTTGCCCGCCCCGTTGTGCTGCTGCTCATGCCCGGCGCGGGCGATGAACTGCAACTCGACAAGGCCGGCATCACCGAAGTCGCGAACGTATTCGTCATCAACAAGGCCGATCTGCCCGGCGCCGACCGCCTCGATGCGCAGATTCGCGAAACGCTCGGCAGCAAACGGCCGGTCATCAAGACCGTCGCCTCGCACGGCGAAGGCATCGCCGACTTGGCGGATGTGCTGCTCAAGACACTGTAACAGGGTGGAACCATGAAAGTGCTTGTCCTCGCGAAATACGTCCCCGAGTCCACGACCAACATCAAGGTCAAGGCCGACGGCAGCGGCATCGAGACCGCCGGTGTGAAGTTCGTGATGAACCCGTTCTGCGAGTTCGCCGTCGAGGCCGCGCTGCAATTCAAGGAGAAGAACCCCGGCGCGGGCGTCGAAATCACCGTGCTGACTCTCGGCCCCACGGCTGCGGTCGACGTCATTCGTACGGCCTACGCCATGGGCGCGGACCACGGCGTCCATCTCTGCGACGATGCGTTCAACACCCTCGATGAACTGGCTTCGGCGCGGGCCATTGCCGCGGCGATCAAGGACGGCGGCTACGAACTGATCTTCGCCGGCAAGCACGCGATTGATTACGACAGCGGTCAACTTGGCCCCGCCCTCGCGGAAATGCTCAATTGGCCGCACGTCGGCGCGGTCACGGCCATTGAATGGGGCGACGGCTTCAAGAGCGCGACCGTCCGCCGGCGCATCGAGGGCGCCGAGGAAGTCGTGCAAGTGCAGTTGCCCGCGCTGTTGACGATCGAAAAAGGCCTGTGCGAGCCGCGCTATCCGTCGCTGCCCGGGCTTATGAAAGCCAAGAAGCGACCGGTCGATACCAAGAACGCCGCTGCACTCGGATTGGCGGCTGCGGACCTCTCGGCCGATGCCGTCGGCACGCGAATGGGCGAGTTCGCCCCTCCGCCTCCCCGACCGCCGGGCCGCAAGCTCTCCGGCGAGCCGGCCGACATGGCCAAGGAACTCGTGCGCATCCTGCGCGAGGAAGAGAAACTGATCTAGGGCCGCCCTAACGAAACAGGCGGGTGACGCGACTCCATCGCATCACCCGCCCGTTGAATGTCCCACGAAAAAAATCGGCGAATCGCTCCGGAGCGTTATGCTCGCGGATGGCTTTCGTCGTATTCCTTCTTCAGGGCCGACGTGGTCAGGTGCGTATAGACCTGCGTCGTGCTGATCGACTGGTGGCCGAGCAGCTCCTGCACGCTTCGCAGGTCGGCGCCGTTGTTCAGCATGTGCGTGGCGAAGGTGTGCCGCAGGGTGTGCGGGCTGATCGAAGGATCGAGGCCGCACATCGTGAGGTACTTGTCCAGCTTGCGGCGGACGCTTCGGGTGCTCAATCGCTGGCCGTGCTTGTTGACGTACAACGGTTCCTTGTCGAACGTCGTGCTGCGCGGGTCACTGGTGCGCATTTCGACGTAGCGCTTGATCGCTGCGAGGGCCGTCGGGCCGATCGGCGTGATCCGCTCTTTGCGACCCTTGCCGCGAATCTTCAGGCATTCGCCGGGGATGTCCACGTCGGCGAGATTCAGGGCGACCAGCTCGCTCACGCGCACGCCCGTGCTGTACAGCGTCTCGAGCATCGCGCGGTCGCGCGCGCCCAGCAGCGTCGTGTCGTCGGGCGTCGAGAGCAGCTTGCGAATCTGTTCAATATCAAGGAACTTCGGCAGGCGCTTCTCCTGCTTGGGCGTGCGGATCGCCGCGACCGGGTTGGCGCCGATCAGGCCCTTGCGCAGGCAGAACTTGTAGAAGCTTCGCAGCGTCGCGAGCTTCCGCGCCGCCGTGGCCTTCGAGTATTCGCGCTCATGCAGGAAGGTGAGAAACGCGCGAATCTGATTCGCGTCCACCTTCAGCATCTTGTCGCGCAGCACTTCGACCTCGTTCGCCGCCATCGTCGCCGGCGTGCCGTGGCCGAATGACCCGGCCGCGCCGCCGTGACCGGCATCGCCGGGATGGCCGGCGCTGCGCGCCGGAAGCGAGACGCGGGCCGCCGCCTCCGCCCCGCCGATCAGAAACTGACCGAACTGGTAGAGGTCGGCCGCATAGCACTTGCCGGTGTGGGGCGAGAAGTGCCGTTCGAACCGCAGGTAGTTCAGGAAGTCGGTAACGAGCGGATGTTCTTGGCTCATGGTCGCGGGACTCTTTTCGGCGATCACTTGTCTTGTTCCTTTCTTTCAACCTGGCTAACGCGCCGCTCCTCGGCCATCCCACCCATTCCAGGTTTTGTTCGGCTTCGGGGGTCTAGGCCGCAGCCGACAAACCGGCGGATCCTCCGCTTTTACGGACACAAACCCTATCGGGCTTTTCATGCCCGGAGTTCATCTAGTTCTGTTTCGATTCTGCGGCCCATCTGGTAGCTCAATACGGCCGCATCAAACCAGTCGAAATCCGTCTGCGCATTGCTTGCCAGGGTGGCCAGCGCCCCGATGACGTCCGCTTCGCTGCCGGGCCGGTAACGAAACAAGTACCGATGGCTGCCCTTCACGAGCGATAATTGCCGCACTTCCGTCTTATTCATGATAGGTCTCCGACACGTCTTCGGGCCCTGCAACAAGGTCGCGCTTCCACGGGTCCTGATCGAGCATCGCCCGCAAGGCGTCGTTCCAGCAGAATCGAATGAAAAGCGACTGAACTTGCGTGTATTGTCGCCAGCCGTCGGGATGATCCGTCTCGCTGCGCTCCCGTGCGTAGGCTCGCACGCGATCGACGACCGACTTGTGCATCGCGTTGTAAGTGCCCTGCACCTGCGCCGAGGGGCCGGCCGCCGGCGTCGCGCGAACCGCGACATAAGGCGAAGACCGAAAACGGGCCTCTCCCAGATTGAGCGAGGCGCCCTCCGCCGAATCCGTCAGGTACATTTGCAGCACCAATCCCACGGTCGGCGAATAGGCGTCGTACTCTGTCACGCCGCCGACGATCAGCGCATCCGCGCCGATCTGCCGGGCCAGCGCTCGCGCGTGCTCCGGCGAATCCACCTGCGTCTTGCCCTGCGAGAGCAGCACCGCCGCCACGCGACTCACCGGCAACACCGCCGCGCCGGGAACGTACGTCAGTTCCGACGCCAGCAGGTCCGCCAGCCGCAATGGGTCGAGATCGGGTTGCCCGCTGTAATTCAGCACCGGGGCGACGGCAAACGTCATGCCGCGCGGCAGGGCCGACGTCTCGACTCGCGTCTTGTTCTCGCTCTGCGCGCAGCCGCACAGCGCAACCGCTGCCAGCCACGCCGCGGCCGCAGCGTGCCGCCCGCAAAACAGCTGCATCAATCGCCGGAGGCTATTCATCGGCCACCTCCTGCGCGGATGCGGCGCGACGACTCGGCGCGCCGGGCGACGGCAACTCCTCCGTGGCCGGTTGGAACGGACGCGCGCTCCAGATGGTCTCGCTTCGGCCGGATCGCGCCGTGAAATAGACACGCTGATCGGCCGCCCAGAAGGGTGAATAATTCTCGCCGCGTCCATTGGTCAGCCGCTGCATCCCGCGCCCGTCGGCGTCGACGAGCAGAATGTCGGATCGGCCGCGACCGGAAAGGCGCGGGCGCGCGCCGTCATCGCCGGACGGGCTGATCGCGGCAAACGCAATCTGTGTGCCGTCGGGCGACCAGCTCGGCAGGATGAACGCCGCCAGCGTGCTGCTCGCGACTTCCGTCGGATAGAGCGATTCGTTGTTGTCGAAATCCATCGTCCAGATGCTGAACCAGCGGCTCCCGCGCTCGCGGGCGCGCTGGTAGGCGATCTTGCCGCCGCGCGGGGACCACGCCGGGAACAGTCCCTCGCCGATGAACCGCTTCGCGCCGGGATTGTCGAGATCGACGACCCACAATTCGCCCTGCGGTTCCGACGGATTAAGGCGGCAGTAAACAATTCGCGTTCCGTCCGGCGACCAGCTCGGGTGCAGCTCGGCGGCGGGATTGTTCGTGATCTGACGCACGTTCCGGCCGTTGGCATCCATCACGTAGATGTCCCACTGACCGGCGCGGTCGCTCGCGAAGGCGATCCGCTTGCCCATCGGACAGAAGACCGGTTGCGCGTCGTTCGCGCGCTCGTCGGTGAGCTGCACAAGCGTCGCGCCGTTGATCGGCTTCACGTAGATGTGGCTGTGCACCGAGTGGCGCGTCGAAGCAAAGGCGATCTGCCGCCCCGCCGGGTCCACCGACGGGTCGAAGTCGCCGCCCTCGCTGGGAGTCGTGTGCTGTTGAAGGTTGTCTGCCGGCCGCGCCTCAAACGAGAACTCACTCGATGGGCTGCTCTGGCCAAACAGGCGAAGATCGCGATACCGATCGGATGCGTCATTGCCCGGCGCGGACACCGCCGTCGCGCCGCCTGGTGTCGGCGAAGTCGCCGCGGGCGCGCGATAGACCGGAACCTGGCACCCCGCGGCCAGCACGATGCCCGCCATGCTGAAGCTCAATCGTGCGATCCGTCGCGCCATGCTCAATCAAACTCCCGGCGGCCGATCCGTGGCCGTGCCGCGTGCGGTTTATCGGTAGTTGCGGGGGGCGACATCAGAAGCGAATGGGCCGAAAAGCCCTGGCCGCGCCGCGTCGCCCTCGCGCGATTGTCCGATAAACCGACCCCTCCTTATCGACGCGAGTAGAAGATTGGCTTGAGAATCCGGCGAGGACACAACGCAAGGCGGGACATAATCTTGCGCTGGTTCAGCAAGTCCCGGTTGGAGCGCAATTCACGCGCAGGTCAGGCAATTTCTGCGCGAAGCCGTTGACGACCGTTATCTATATTTGCAACGCTGCGGTTTACAATGAGCCCGCCGTCAACCCCGCGGCGATGAGCGCATCCGTCAGCCCGCGAATATCCGCCTCGTTGAATGACCCCACCTCGTGGCTGTCCAGATCGAGCACCCCCCAGCACGCGCCGTCCGATTCAAGACAAGGAATCACCACTTCCGACCGGTCGCGCGGGTCGCACGCGACATAATTTGCCCCCAGCGTCGCCACATCCACCACAACCTGCGGCCGCCGACTCGTGTAGGCCTGGCCGCAGACCCCGTGCAATCCGATCGGTGAGCAGGCCGGCTTGTCGCGCCGAGGGCCGAGCGTCATTTCCTCCGCCCCGCCGAAGTAGAACCCCAGCCACGAAACCCCCGTCGGATGCAGGGCGTCCCACGCGGTATCGACAAACACCTGCATGTCTGCCGCGCGGTTCAGACCGCTGCACGCCGCGCCGATCCGCGCGATCAAAGCCCCGTATGGCCGCTTTATCATTTCTCCTTCAGCTCCAGTGCCCCGCGCCACTCGCCCTCGTCCGGCGGGAATTGCTTGAACTCCTGGCACGCATCAATGTAGCGACTGGCCCCCGCGTCGTCCGGCCGCCGCGCGAGCATGCGCGTGAAGTGCACGATGCATTCGTCCCATTTCATCGCCTTGTAAAGCGCCACCCCCGCCTCGAACCGCTCGATGTACGCGCGCTGATCTTCCGTCAGCGTCCCGCGGCGACCGATCAACTCATGCACCGGCACCGTCGTCTTCTTCCCTTTCACCTGCAATTCCGCAAGGTATCGAAACTCGTACGCATCTTTCACCGCCTCGCGCGTCGGCCCACTGATCATCAGCTTCGTGCCGAAGACCTTGTTCGCCGGCTCCAGCCGCGCCGCGAGATTCACCACGTCCCCGATCACCGTGTAATCCGCCTTCAGATCCGAGCCGAGGTCGCCGTTCTTTGCCAGCCCGGTCGCCAGGCCGATGCGCATGTCGAGCTGCTGAAACACACCGTCGGCCGCGCCCGTGCCGTGTTCGCTTTTCAGTGCGTCCAGCGCCTCGAGCATCAACAGGGCCGTCTCGCAGGCAACGCGCGGGTGCTCGGGCATCGGATCGACCGACGGGTTGAAGAATGCCATGATCCCGTCACCCATGAACTTGTTGATCAGCCCGCGCTGCGCCCAGATGACCTCGCTCATGCGTCGCAGGTACGTGTTCAGCACAAGCTGCACGACCTCGGCGTCCTGCTGCTCCGAGATCGTCGTGAAACCCGCCAGGTCGGAGAACAGGCATGTCACGTCGCGCGTCTGCACCGTCTTGAACGCCGCCATCGCCGCCGGGCTTTCCGCGATCTTCGCCGCAATCGCCGGCGACGTGTACGTGCTCAACTGTCGCGCGAACATGCGGCGGTCTTTTTCCGCCGTTAATTGTCGAAACAACGTCACCGCTGCCCATGCGACGCCCCCCGCCACGATCGGCCCAGCCAACGGGAACCACACATCGCGCCGCTGGAACAACCACAACGCGTTGAACAGGCCGAACGCTCCGAGCAGCCCCGCCGTTGCCAGCAGCGATCGCCACGGCCCGAGCCGCGCCGTTATCAAACTGACCAGACCGCCCAGCACGATGAAGGCCGTCGCCCCCGCTGCCGTTCCGGTCGTGCGAACGAATCGACGCAGGAGCAGGCTGTTTAGCACGTGCGCGTGGCACATCACACCGTTCGTCACGGGGTCGATCGGCGTCGAAACAATGTCGCCCTGCGCCGTTGCCGCGTATCCGAGCAGCACGATCTGATCCTTCAGCCGCGGACCCAATTCCCGCCGCGCCGCATCAGCCGACTCCTGTAAGCGTGCGTTTGCCTGCTTCAACTGCGCGAGATCGCCGGCGATCAGTCGCCGCGCGCCCATGTACTTGTCGTAATCAGCCTTCAATGCCGCGTCGGCCGCCAGATCCTCCGGCGTCAGCGCTTCCAGTTCCGCGCACGCCGCCTCCACCGCCGAAATCGCCTGCTCTTGTTCCGCGCGAATCTCCGCCTTCAGCGCTGCCGCGCGCTGCTCCATCTCCCGAATCTCCGCGTCCGGCCGCTCGCCGCGCAGCCGCGCCAGGTGTGCCTCGCGAGCCAGCTTGAGTTGGTTGTTCACTTTCTGTCGATAGGCCGCGTCCCCCGCGATCGATTCCGGCTTCGACTCACCGCCGGCGCTGCCGGTTTCAACCGTCGCCTCGCCGCGCGCAGCCGACACGATCTCGGCGAGGATGTAGGCCATCGTTGTCTCGTTGGCCGCGACCTGCCGACGGGCATCGACGATCGACCACGCTTTCGCCGCGGAGATGTGTGGAAAGTCCTCGCCCTGTCGCCATTTCCGCGCCGTGTTCGTCCAGTGGATGATCAGGTTCTCGCCGGCGTCCAGCGGAGCGGCCACGCGGCCATCCATATCGAGCGATGCCCCAAAGACCAGTTCGTTGTCGCCGGACAGTTCGAGATCAACGGCGGCAATTCCTAGCTCGCGGCATGCACCCGCCACGCCGAGATGCCGCAGCAGACCCGATTCGGTGCGAATCAGCGGTGGCACGCGCCGCACCACGCCGTCCGAATCACCGCGAAAGTTCACCGCCCCGATGTCCGCCGCCGCGCGGCCAATCAGAAAATAGACGGGTGACAAATTTTCCGCGCGGTGCGGAATCGAGCCTAGCCGCGCATTCTTCAACACCTCTTCCGCCGCCCGTGCCGTGGACGGCTCATCAGGCAGCGGGATCATCGCCGGCCGCAGCGCCTCCCACCCCAGTGCCTCGCGATATGCCGCGACGACATCACGCCGGTCCGCCGTACGACTGTCTTTCGCGTCGCCGAGGATCGCCGCCATCGCCTCCGCGAGCGTGGGCTGCCCCCTTTGAAACAGCTCTCGCATCCGCGCCGCCGCCGCGCGCGACTTCGCGCCGGCGATCACTTCGCGCACTTCGTCAACATTCGCCCCCAGCGCAGCCGCCAGCTCCGCATCGCCCAGCGTGAATCGCCTGCTCAATTCCGTCGCCGCGCGCGCACGCAGCACTTCGCGCCGCACGATCTCGCGTCCCACCGCCGTCGTCGCATTCATTCGTCGCGCGATCGCCTGCCAGTCTGACTCGCCGCCCCGCAACAACGACTCCACCCGCCGGCGCACCGATTGCTCGCCCGGCGGCGGAACATCCCCCTGCACCGAAAGAATCACCCGCCCGCTCGCGCGAATCGCTTCCGCCAGCTCCAGATCATCGAATACGCGATTCGCGTCGGACAGCTCCCCCACCACTTCCGCCGGCCCCTCGATGTCCGCATCCCCCGAATACGCCGGATCGCTGATCGACACCTGTTCCGGCTCGTCGAACAACAAGTCGATCAGTATCGACCGCGCCCCCAGCTCCGTTGTTACGCGAATCAGGTCCGCCACGTCGCGCCGCTTCCACGGCCAGCGCCCCACCCGCGCGAGCGCGTTGTCATCGATGTCCAGATGCACCAGCGGTGAGGCCGGTCCAAGCGTGTTGCAATGATTAATACGAAAGTCAAATGACTGGTATTCCAGCCGCTCGAACAGCCGCGCCCGCCCAGACAACCGCGGCTCCACCCAGAACACATGCGCCGCCAGCAGCAGCGTGGCCGCAAGCCCGACCAGAAACCCGATGACCGTGGCGCGATGACGCGACATGCTCACAAGGTATCCCATCCCGCGCCGCCGCGATAACCCCCGATCATCCCCGCCGATTGACCACCTACCCGCCCCGCGAGTAGCTTGCACGCATGAGCCTCAACCGCGCCCAAGCCATCGATGACGCTTTTGTCGCCCTCCTCAAGGGTTGGTCCGACGCCCCTTTGCAGCAACTGTCCGCCGATGATTCGATCGCGCCGGACAGCCCCCTGACAGGCGGCGACCTGTTGCAACTTCTGGAATCACAAATAGTTACGCGTCACTTGGACCTGATAGCGCGCTATCTCCGCTCCAAGGACGCCGCGTTCTACACCATCGGTTCTGCCGGCCACGAGGGCAACGCCATGGTCGGCCGCGTCACCCGCCACACCGACCCGGCCTTCCTCCATTATCGCAGCGGCGGATTCATGGCCGAGCGCTGCCGAAAAGTGCCCGAAATCGACTTCATCTACGACACGGTCCTCTCGCAGGCAGCCAGCGCCGAGGACCCGATCTCCGGCGGGCGGCACAAAGTCTGGGGCTCCGTCCCGGCCTGGGTCCTCCCGCAGACCAGCACCATTGCCAGCCATCTCCCCAAGGCGGTCGGGGCGGCCATCGGCCTCCAGCGAGCGCGGGCGCTGCGCATCAAGCCGCCGGTGCCGGACGACAGCATCATCGTCTGCTCGTTCGGCGACGCCAGCACGAACCACTCGACCGCACAGGGTGCCTTCAACGCCGCGCAATGGGCCGCGTTTCAGTCGCTGCCCGTGCCCGTGCTCTTCGTCTGCGAGGACAACGGCATCGGCATTTCCGTCCGCACGCCGACCGGTTGGATTGAGACAAACTTCTCGAATCGACCCGGCCTCGCCTACTTCCAGGCGAACGGGCTGGACCTCGTCGAGGGCTACCCCGTCGTCGCGCAGGCGGTCGAGCACTGCCGCAAGCACCGCGCGCCGACCTTCCTGCACATCCGCACCATCCGCATGCTCGGCCACGCCGGCTCCGACATCGAGCTGGCCTACCACTCGCTCGAAGAAATCGCCGAAGTCGAGACGCACGACCCGCTGCTCACCTCGGCCCGGCGCGTGCTTGAGTTCGGCCTGATGACCGCGCCGCAGATTCTCGAACTTTACGAGTCCATCCGCGCACGCACGCGCGAAGCAGCCGAGCGCGTCATCAAGCGCCCGCGGCTGGAAAGCGCCGCCGAAGTCATGGCCCCGCTCGCGCCGTATCACCCGGAGAAGGTGGTTGCTGAAGCGCGGCGCGGTGCCGACGCGACGAAGCGCGCCGAGGTATTCGGCGGCGAAGACAAGCTGCCCGAGAAGCTCGGTCGTCGACATCTCGCGGTGCAGATCAATGCCGCGCTGTTCGACTTGATGGCGATGTGCCCGGAGATGATCGTCTTCGGCGAAGATGTTGCGCAAAAGGGCGGCGTCTATTACGTCACCAAGGACCTGTTCAAGCGCTACAAGGCCGGCCGCGTCTTCAACACCCTGCTCGACGAGCAGACGATCCTCGGCCTCGCCCAGGGCGCGGGCTACATGGGGCTGCTGCCCTTCCCCGAGATTCAGTATCTTGCCTATTACCACAACGCGTGCGATCAGATCCGCGGCGAAGCCTGTTCGCTTCAATACTTCTCCAAGGGCCAGTATCGCAATCCGATGGTCGTCCGTGTCGCGTCGCTTGCGTATCAGAAGGGCTTCGGCGGCCACTTCCACAACGACAACAGCATCGCCGCTCTGCGAGACATTCCCGGCCTCGTCATTGCCTGCCCGTCTCGTGGAGATGATGCTGCCGCGATGATCCGCACCTGCTCCGCCCTCGCACGAGTCGATGGCCGCGTGGTGGCGTTTCTGGAGCCGATCGCGCTCTATATGACGAAGGATCTGCACGAGGCCGGCGACGAGGCGTGGTTGTGCGAGTATCCCGCTCCGGGTGAGGCCGTGGGGCTGGGCGAGCCTCGCGTCTATTTCCCCGACGCCGACGAGCTGTGCATCCTCACGTTCGGCAACGGCGTGTACATGTCGCTCCGCGCCGCGAAGGTGCTCGAGCGCGATCACGGCATCCGCGTGCGCGTGGTGGACCTGCGCTGGCTCCTGCCGCTGAACACCGAGGCGATCTGCGCCCACGCGGCCGCCTGCGGCAAAGTGCTCGTGGTTGACGAAGGCCGCCGAACCGGCGGCGTGTCCGAAGGAATCATCACCGCGCTCGTCGAAGGGTGTGGCGATCGAAGCGCAGCGAGCGTCGCAGCGCAACGAGCCGCGGGCTTCAGCCCGCGCGGCCCCGAAGCGTCGAGTGGACACGTCCCCGCCGACGCCGCACGTCCCACCATCCGTCGCATCGTCGGCGAAGACACCTACATCCCCCTCGGCCCCGCCGCGAATCTCGTGTTGCCGCAGGAGGAGCAGATCATTTCCGCCGCTGTCGAAATGTGTGCCGACGCCCCCACATCGAAACCTTCACGCAAGCCCGCCCGAGCCTGACCCGCGCCATCTGTCCGAGCCGCCGCAGTCATGCGGCGGAATGAGCTGGCCGCAAGCGCGCATTCCGGGCCATGCCTGGCCCGGCTCGGAGACGAATTAGAATTCTTGCCCCCTACCGCCGCTCCGCGTCATCCGCCTCGTCGTCGTCCTCGTATTTCCACGAATCGGATTCCTCTGCGTCGTCGATCTCTCGCTCCATGTGGCGAAACATCTTCTCCTGCAATGGCTCGAAGCGGCGATACATTTCCAGCGTCGCCTCGTAGGCCCCCACCATCCGGTCGGCCTTGCGCGACAGCTCGGCCAATCGCAGCAATTGCCACTTCTGTAAACATTCCGGCTCCTTGATCGTGCTGAAGGGATCGCACGCGAAACGAACCTCGCCGCCCGGCCCGCGGCTGAAATACTCGCATTGCTCGCATTGAATCATGGCCGCCCCAAAGAATAGTCAATTGTCTGTGTGCGGCGCGCCGCGAGCCGATCGCCCCGCCGCCCCGCCGCCCTACCAGGCGTAGTCGCCGATGATTTTAACGCGCTCGTTGAACCGCTCGCTTTCCTGGTCGAGCCAGTGGGTCAGGGTCTCCCCCGCCTCCCGGATCCGCTGCGGCGATTGCCGCTCGCGTTTCTCCATGCCGGCGATGGTGGCCCCAACGGATTCCCAGCGGCGATTGATTCGCCTTTGAGAGGCTGGATCGTTGCAAGCTGTTGCAATCAATAAAGATGCGGTGAGCGCGAGAAGGGGATATCGATTTCGCATGGGCCGGCTCCAGCCATTTGATACCGCAACGGATGACTATGGTCTCAATTGGTTATCGGCACTACTGGCGGCCGCTCCGCACCAAGAAGGCGACAGTGAATATCCGAATTATGTTTCACGTGGAACATTGCAGCCAGCTGCCTGGGTCTGTCGCGTCCAGCGTTCCACGTGGAACATGTGATTGCGTCAGTTGGGCTGATGCACTAGGATTCTCCCAAGTTCAGCCGCACCCACAACAGCGATCAATTCTCGCGCAAGGAGGCGAATCCACTCATGTCCGCTCAACCAAAAAGGCTCGGCAGGGGCCTGTCGTCACTCATTTCGACCGACATTCAGCGCGAGAACATCCCGCCATCGCCAGTTGGAATCGATTCCCAAGCCGAACAGAAGGCGGGGGCTGGGGCACCAATTCTAGCCACAAGGCCGGCCCAACAGTTGCAAATGGTGCCCGTGGAGTCGATTCGCACCAACCCGTCGCAGCCACGAAAGGTCTTCGACGAGGCGGCCATTGAGGGCCTCTCAAGGTCATTGAAGGATCGTGGCGCGTTGCAGCCCATCGTTGTTCGCCGAAGCGGATCAGGTTTCGAGCTGGTGGCAGGGGAGCGTCGGCTTCGCGCGGCACGAAAAGCCGGTCTGAAGGAAATGCCCGCGGTGATTCGAGCGGTCGGCGACGCCGAGATGCTCGAGTTGGCGTTGATTGAGAACATCCAGCGGGCCGATCTCGGCGCGGTCGAACGGGCACGGGCGTACAAAGCCCTGGCGGATCGCAACGGGCTGACCCACGAACAAATTGCTGAAAAAATGGGGGAGGACCGGGCGACGGTGACCAATTACCTTCGGCTGCTGTCGCTGGCGCCGGCGGTCCTGGAGCGAATTGAAGACAACAGTCTAAATATGGGCCACGCCCGCGCACTCCTGGGGTTGTCTGACCCGCGAAGGCAGGTCGAGCTGGCCGAACGGGCCGCGAAGGAGGGATGGTCGGTGCGCCGCGTCGAGACGGAGGTTCGACGGCTGGTCGATGCGGCGAAGCAGGGGGGCCGGAAGGAGCCGGAGTCGGTTCGGCCCGCGGCGGCGGATGCGGCGCGGCGCCTGACCGAGGCGCTGGGCACGCGCGTGGAAGTGCGCGAGGGCCGGCGTCGGCACACGGGCAGGCTGGTGATAGAGTACTACAGTCTGGACGACTTCGAGCGCATCACGCAGCGACTGGGCTTGTCGAACGAGCCGGCGTGAGAACAACGCAAGCATGAGCGACGCAATATATAGTCAAACAGCTAAACTCGGCGCGCCGACAGGCGGGGGGCTGCCCGCGGAGCCGCCCGAACACGTCGCGGGCTTCTGGGGGCGTGTCCTGGTCGCCGTGTCGGCCTGCGTGCTGACGGTTTCGATCGTCGGCTCGGCGGCGTTTCTCTGGTTCCGGATTCAGGAGCGGCGCGAGATTCGCGCGCGCGTGCAGGGATTCATCACGTCGCTGGAGAATCGCACCGACGCGGAGCTGGCCGATCGGGCGGCGCAGCTGCACGAGAAGCCGAAGGTGGCGGAATTCGTTCTGCCGGAGATTCGCCGGGCTTTGCGGGCGTCGCGATCGGAGGATCAGCTTTGCGCGGTGATTCGGCTGTGTGAGGCGTTTGTGGATCGGCGCGAGATTGAAACGGCGTTGTTTGAGTTGCGGGGCGATCGGCGCGAGGTCGTGGCGGGGGCGGCGGTCGACGCGCTGGCGAAAGTGCAGCCGGCCGAGCGTGCCGCGGAGTTGCTGGGCCAGTGTGTCGCGGGCTCGGCTTCGGGAGAGACGGTGCCCGCAGGGGTGGATTCGGCGTGCGCGGGGCTGTTTCGGTTAGGGGCGGCGGGACGCGTGGAGATTGAAAAGCGACTGGAGTCGATGACGACGGATCGCCGTCGATGGCTCGTGAAGTACGTGAACGAGGTGGGGGGGCCGTATCGGGAGTCGTGGTTGAAGCTGCTCGGTGAGGATGCCGATGCAGGGGTGCGCGAGGCGGTCGCCCGGGCGATGGCGATGCCGGAGCCGATCATGCCCGCGAGCGCGCCGGCGGCGCAGGGTGCGGGCGAGGGCGGTCAGGCCAATCTCGCGGGTGAGGCGCGGGGGCCGGACAGCGCGGGCGAGTGAGCGCGGGAGCGGCGGGTGGACTCGGTATTTTTTACACTTTTGGCTAAATTCAGCTACGTCGGCCTGTTCGTCGTGCTGCTGGCGGCCGGGCTGGGAATCCCGCTGCCCGAGGATATCCCGCTTGTGGCGGCCGGCTGGCTGGTGCACACCGGCAAGGCGAATCTGTACCTGATGATGCTGACCGGGCTGGCGGGCGTGATGGTCGGCGACTCGCTGATGTTCCGCCTCGGCCGCAAGTACGGCGTGCACATCGTCGAACACAAATGGGTGAAGCGGTTCGCGAAACCGTGGCTACTGGAGAAGGCGAGGCAGAAGTACGCGGCCCACGGGTCGAAGATTCTGTTCGCGGCGCGGTTCATGCCGGGACTGCGTTCGGCGATGTTTATTTCCGCCGGCGTCTTCGGCGTGCCGTTCTGGAAGTTCTTCCTGATCGATGGATTTGCGGCGCTGATTTCGGTGCCGGTCTGGGTCTGGGCCGGCTGGCGTTTCAGCGGTCACATCGAGCAGATTCTCGGCAGCGCCCGCACGGCGACGTATTGCATCGTTGGGCTGCTGGTGGTGGCGCTGATCGCCTGGGGCCTTTGGGAATACTTCCACAATCTGCGCAAACGAAATGGTGCGCCGGAGCCGGTCGCAGGCGAAGCTGGTGAGGTAGGAAAGATCGCCTCCGCGCCATTGGTCCCGCCGCAAGGCTCCGGCCCGCCGGCCGTGCATCCCGCTTCATCCGCCGCTGGCCGAACCGAGCCGACCCACATTCTTTAGGCCGTCCCCGGCGTTGACGCCCACGAGGGAGGGGGTACAATACGCGGCTCGGCTTTTTGGCCGGTTTTGAAGGAGACGGACCCGATGGACATCACGCCCGGCAGCATGGTCAGTGTGAAAGTGAAGCGAAGCATCGTCAGCGAGAAGGCGGCCAAGACGCTGTCGCGCCTGTTCGCGAAGGACGCGGCGAATAAACCGCTTCGCCGCAAGCGAAAGAAGCTGCTGGCCGATGGTCTGGACGAGCGCCGCCGCGGCGGGCGTCTGTGGGAGGTTCGGCCGAAGGCGCCGCGACTGATCCAGCCGAAGACCGGCGACACGTGCAAGATCCTGGCGACGACGGATGTGATCGGGGATCTGAAGAGCGTGGCGCGGTATGTTGAGGTGAAGTGATTCTCTGATTGATCGCGCGATTTGGTTTGTCGCACGATCCGGTATGTCGCGCGGTGTATGTGCATTCCATAAAGCCCGTGCCAAGCTTGGCGCGGGCTTTTGTTTGCGCGACATATTATCTGTCAGCCGGCGCGGATGTCGTTGTTTCTTTCTCCGATTCCCATCCCAACCAAGTCGCCAGCTTCACCATTCTGCCGCCGGATGTCTTGACGCGATAGGCTTCGCCTGTCGTGAGAGACTTGCTCGCGATTTCTTTGACAAACTGGTCGAATGTCACATCTGCCCCCTCCTTGAAAGCGAGTTTCTGGCGAATATGCACCGCCAGGGCCTTGCCGCTGCATTCCTGCCCGTTTCGGATGAACACGTCCTCGCTGGCTTCGATCCTCGCGATGATTCGCTGAATCGCCACCGGCTGCCATTGGTCCTCGCGCATGAAGGAGAATTGCGCGTAGTCGCGACCCGCAAAAAGGTTCACCAGTCGGTCCAGCCAGACGACATATTTCCTCTTATCCAGTTCGATGACGCGTCGATCGCCTTCGCGCATCTCCTTCCGGTCGAAGATCGGCTTGCCGCGCTGATCGGCGAGCGTGACGAGAACGCGCGAACCGCTGATGTCGCCCAGTGAGAGAGTCAGGGTTCCGTTCGAAGCGGGCACCTTGCGGCACTCTCGCTGATAAATGGTGAGGGTCGAGACCTGTCCCTCGTTCAGGTCGAGGCGCGGCCCGCAGCCGATGGCCGGCAACGAAATAACCGCCGCTAAGAAGGCAAATCTCAATCGCCGCAACGCAAGAAGTGATTGCACGGATCAAGTCTCCAGAATGAACCAGACGATTCGAACTGACTGCACCACAAGGAGACAAACGGGAAGGATGGGGGGCGCTTTCAGTGTGCGCGGTAGCTCGATTCCGGGAATGCTCGAGAACGGTGTGCGCGGGCTTTAATCTGTGCTGACTCGTTTCCTAAAATCGGATTCCGACAGTACCTCGACCCCCAGTTCCTTCGCCTTGTCCAGCTTGCTTCCCGCGTCTTCGCCGCAGACGAGGTAATCCGTCTTCTTGCTGACGCTTGACGCGACTTTGCCGCCCAGGTCTTTGATAAGCTTCTCAATCTCGCTGCGCGAGTAGCCTTCCAGCGTGCCGGTGACGACAAGCGTCTTGCCGGCGAGTGGCTGGTGGGCGCTCTTCGCGCGGCGCGGCTGTGTCATGTTCGCCCCGGCGTCGCGCAGGGCCTGCCACGTTTTGCGGCCGGCGTCGCTGGTGAAGAAGTGCCGGATGGTCGAGGCGACTTCCGGGCCGATGCCCTCGATCTCCTGCAGGGGGTCGGCGGGCGGTTTCGACTTGACGGGCGGAGCGGTTTGCGAATCGTCGTCGGTGTCTGCGCCGAAAAGCGATGGGGCGGTGGTGCGCTGGGAGGATCGCTTGGCGCGTTTCGGCGTCGGACCCTCACCCCGACCCTCTCCCTTGGAGGGAGAGAGAGTTGTTGTCGCCGCTTCGGCGAGGGCATCCATGCTGCCGAAGTGTTCGGCGAGGAGTTCGGCTGTCGAGCTGCCGACGTGGCGGATGTTGAGTGCGGCAAGCACGCGGGCAAGCGGTTGTTTCTTGCTGCGCTCAATGCCTTCAAGCAGTTTGTCTGCACGCTTCTCTCCGAGTTGCACCGTCTGCTTCTTTATACCTTCTTCGGTGCGACGCTCCTGCTCGAAGGTCAGCGCCGCGAGTTTGTCACGCCATTTGCCCGGCCGCTCGGCCTCTTCGTTCGCAATCTTGTACAGATCGGCGTAGGAATGCACCCAGTCCTGATCGACGAGTTGCTCGACCAGCGCCTCGCCGACGCCTTCGATGTCCATCTGGTCGCGGCCGCAGAAGAACTTCAGCCGCTCCTTGATCTGCGCGTCGCACGACGGATTGATGCATCGGATGTAAACGCCGCCCTCGTCCTTCTCGATGTCGCCGTTGCAGACGGGGCACTTGTTCGGCGGCTCGACGAGCCTGCCGCGTGGCTTGCCGGGCTTTGTGATGCGAATCACCTGCGGGATGATCTCGCCGGCTTTCTCAACCAGCACGGTATCGCCCACGTGCAGACCGCCGTGGTCCGCGCCGAGCCGGGCGACCTGGTCGAAGTTGTGCAGGCTGGCATGGCGGACGGTCGTGCCCGAAAGTTGCACCGGCTCCATGACGGCCCGCGGCGTGATCGTGCCGAGTTTGCCGACCTGAAAATCGACATTCAGCAGCTTGCTCTCGGCCTGCTCGGCGGCGTACTTGTACGCGATGCACCAGCGGGGAAAGCGGCTGGTCGCCCCGAGTGCGTCGCGCTGATCGAGCCGGTCGATCTTGATCACCAATCCGTCGGTCTCGTACTCGAGTTTGTGGCGGCGCGTTTCCCAGTCGTTCACAAATCGCACGACTTCGTCGATGGACTTGCAAAGCGTCTGATGCGGGCTGACCGGCAAACCCCACTTTTTCACCGCGGCGAACAACTCGCTGGCTCGGTCAAACTCCGCGCCGCCAATCTCGCCGAACCCGTGCGCAATGAAGGCAAGGCCACGCGAGGCGGTCTCGCGCGGATCGAGCGACTTGAGCGCGCCGGTCGTCGCGTTGCGTGGGTTGGCGAACGGCTCCTCGCCTTCCTTCATGCGCTGCGCGTTGAACGCGTCGAACGCTTTGCGCGGCCAATAGACCTCGCCGCGCACCTCCAGCACGCGGGGCCAGCCTTTGCCCCGTAGCCGCAGCGGAATCGCGCGGATGGTCTTCACGTTCGCCGTGATGTCGTCGCCGGATTTACCGTCGCCGCGCGTGGCAGCCAGCACCAGCGCACCGTCTTCGTATCGCAGCGTGGCAGAGACGCCGTCAATCTTGGGGTCCACGAGATATTCGTACTTCGCACCGTCCAGGCCGCGCGACACGCGCCCGTCAAAATCGCGCAGCTCCGCTTCGTTGTAGGTGTTGTCGATCGAGAGCATCGGCACGGCGTGCGTGACGTGCTTGAACCCGGCGAGCAGTTTCTCCCCGACGCGCTGGGTCGGCGAGTCGGGCGTGACGAGATTCGGGTGCGCGGCCTCTAGCTCCTTCAACCGCGCGAACAGCTTGTCATACTCCCGGTCGCTGATGCGCGGCGCAGCGGCGGTGTAATACAGGTAATCGTGTTCGTTGATCTCGTCGCGGAGCTTCGCGATTTCCTGCGCGGGCGTCATGGGCGAATCCGGATTGGTACGTCGCCGGGGCCGCTGCTCGGCGCGGTCGCGGGTTGAGCGGCGGCTAGCGTATTCTCCACGACGTAGAGGAGTCCCGACAAGCCGTCGGGGGTTGGGGCGCCTTCGCGGGTTCGCGCGAGCAGGCGCACACCCAGTTCTGGCGGCGGATCGAGCATGGCGAGTCGATAAGCCATGGTCCGTGCAACACGCGGGCGGAAGTGCAGCGTCTGCGCGATGTTCCCTTCGGCGTCGAATCGGCGGTCGGGCGGGTCGAAGGAACGCGGCTCGCCGTATGCGATGTGCTCCATGTTCAGAAGCTGCTCACTGGGTCGCAGCGGCACGACGACGTATCGCACGCCGAGGCGGTCGAGTTGCTTGCGCGCGGTGGCCGGATCGGTCTCCGAGAAGAATCGCGCGGCTTCGATGATGCCGTCCAGGGCACGGTGATAGGGCGCGGCGACGACGGGCAGACCGGTTCGGTCCAGCAGCATCGGGCCTTCGCCCTCCTCGGCGAGGATGGCGCGGCGATCACCGGCGGCAGGCTGCGTGGCCTCGAAGCGACGAATGTGATCGGCGACGGCGCCGGTGCGAAGCAAATGCGGATGCGGCGCAGCAAAGGGCGCCGTCAGAACACCGCGGGCGGAAGGAAAGAATACGATTGCCGCAAGAGCTGCTGTGGCCGGCGCGATCCATCGCGGCGGGGTCAGCCGTCGCACGGCTTCGATTGCGCCGAGGACGATGACGGGGACGAGGCCGACGTTGACGTGATCGATCCAGCGGCGCTGAAGGATGGAGAGTGCGACGAAACCCACGGCGAGCAGGGCGAGGGCGATGCGCGCGGCGACGTCGATGTGTCGCGCTCGGAGGAAGAAGATCAGTGCGCACGGCAGGGCATAAGGCGCGAAGCCGAGCAGGCGGTGAAGGTTGGCGAACGACCATTCGCCGCCGGCGTGGAGGATGAGCGGCTGCAACTCAATGATCGCATCGGACCAGCGGAAGAACTCCGGGCGGGACACGAATTCGAACAGGCGATTCGGCGACCAGGCAAACAAGGCGGCAAGCCCGAAGGCGAGGGCCGCGAAGAGAAAACGGGACAGCAACGTGTCGGCGGATGCGTCGCGGGTCGGGCCAGGCTCAATCGGGTGTTCATGTGAAGGTGTTGCGGAGGTAGATCGCAAAGTAGACGGCGCGAGCCACGCGAGCGCGAAGAGGGCGACATGAAATAGGCTGACCTTGTCAACATGCAGGCGCGCCAGGTGATTCGGCGCGTTCTCGACGAGGTAACCCAACAGGACGACCGCCAGCGCCGCGGAGGAGAACGCGCGGCGGCGCGCGGTGTCGACCAGCAGGCCCGCGAAGATCGCCAGCCACGCGGCCATCGCCTGCGGCGCGATCCAGATCGTTAGCCCGATCGCCGCACCGGCCGCTGCGGCCCTGCGCCGCACGAACAACAAATAGACGGAGAGCAAGGCCAGCAACTCCAAGGCGCACTGGTGGTCGGCGTGACCAAGTTGAAACGCGCGGTGAAATGCCGGGCTGACCGCGGTCGCGAGCGCCGCAAGAAGGCCGGCCGCCGCGCTGTTTGCCGCCAGCGCGCGGACCAGCGCGAACATCAAGACGAGGTACGCGATGCCCATCGCCGGCGAGATCCACACCATCACCAGGGCGACCGGGTCGGGATGCCGGATCAGCGGCTTGAGCAGGACCGTGGGGATGGCGAGCAAGTAATCGGCCGGCGCGGTCCAATGCAGTTCGATTCCGCTCGGATAATTGACTCGCGGCTCGTGGCGGATGAATGACCGCGCGCCGCCGACGATCTGCCGCACGCGATACAGGCGCATGATGTCGTCCGGGTCGCCCGGCAGCACGCGCTGCGCGTCGTACACGGCCGGAATGCGTCGGACTTCGATCCACAGGCCCAGCGCGAGGATGGCGAGCAGCGCGAGGATGGCCGCGCCACTGGTTCGCCGTTCGGGTGGCGTGGCAGATTCCGTCGCACACGGTTTCATGCGCCGCATGATAATCGAACAATTGGATGAGTCGCCGCCGTTGCAGCTTCATTCAGAGCCGGGCCGTGTCGGCCCAGTTGACGCAAAGCACGCTGCCATCGGTGAGGCGCTTCGCCGTGATGCAGAGGAGGGCGTTGGGCAATCAGGCCCCGGTCGGGCCTGGCCGGGGCGTTCGCGCGTGGCGTAAAAACAAAGAAAGCGTCGCGGTCCACTTGGGAAACCGCGGCGCTTTCCGGAGGGGAAAGAAGCCGTGCTTCAATCGACTCCTGATTGACAGGTCACGAAAGGCAGGCTTTCGCATCCTTGCGATTTACAACCCCCCTGTTCCTGAAAAAACTCACCTCGCTAACAAAGCGTATCCGAATGAACCCGCTCCCTGACGATTGCCCTTGACATCGTAAAGCGACGTCAAGGATCGCGGCTCGGCCATTCAACTCGCGGCCGATCAACACTGCGAATAACCACATCCGTGGCATTTCGTGCAGCCCTCGCCCATGTCGAGCCGGCTGCCGCATTCCGGACACTTCACGCCGAAGAGGTTGCGATCGGGTCGCAGCGGCCTGGCCTCCGGCTCGGCGAGACGGTTGGCGCCGGTCAGCGTCGTGTCGCCGACGGGCGGCACCGCGACGGCCGGCTCGCTCTCGATCTCCGCCGGATCGACATCGCCGATGAGAATCGCCTTCAGACCGTGCCGCTCCTTCGCGCGAATGTATCGCTTGAGCGCCTGGGCCAGGCCGTCGGGCAGCGACATGATGCGACCGTGTCGCGTGGCGATCTGCAGCGATGAGCCGATGCCCGACAGTTGCTTGATGACGTGGTTCAGCGTGCCGCCGGCCCGCAGCCACAAGCTGATCATGCGGCAGATGGCTTCGAGGTCGCTGGTCGCGAGATCGCCGCCCTTGCCGAGCTGCGCGAAGACTTCCAGCTCGCGCTGCTCGATCGGATCGACCGTAATCTGAATGTGCATGTTGCCGAACGGCGTCTGCTGGCGGATGCGAATGCCGCTGGTGATGGCCGGCGGCTCCTTCGGGTTCAGCGGCGGCGTCACGGGCTTCTTCACTTCGGTGATCCGCTCGCCGAACAGATTCGTCGCCGTGGTGATTCGCGGAAGTTCGGTCGGCAGCACCTCGGCGGCCGGCGCGTTCTCATCCAGTTCGTCGTGGTGGTCCGAGTGCCCGTTTCCGTTGCCGTTTCCGTTCGCCTTGCCGGCGGTCATTTCCTTGTGCTTCTTCTCGGAGTCCTTCAGGGCCATCGGCTGGCTGGAGCGACAACCGTCGCGATAGACGGTGACGCCCTTGCAATCCAGTTCGTACGCCATGCGGTAGATGCGATCGACGTCGTCCGCGTCGGCGTCGTGCGAGAAGTTGATCGTCTTGCTGATCGACGAATCGCAGTGCTTCTGAAACGCCGCCTGCATCCGGATGTGCCAGTGCGGCTCGATGTCATGGGCACAGACGAAGACGCGCTTCACGTCCTCGGGGATGCCGTCTAAATGGGCGAGGGTGCCCTCCGTGGCGATCTGTTCCATCAGTCCCTCGCTATAGAATCCGCGCTGTCGCGCGACGCGCTCAAACGTCTCGTTCGTCTCGACCATCGGCGCCTTACCCTGCACCTGCCCCTTCAGCACGTTGCGGAAGAAGGCGAGGCTGAACATCGGCTCCACGCCGCCCGAGCAGTCGGCGATGATGCTGATCGTGCCCGTCGGCGCCACCGTCGTGGCACAACTGTTGCGCATCGGGCGGTGGGCGTTCTTGTCCCACGTGCTGTCAGGCCAGTTCGGGAAGCTGCCGCGCTCGCGGGCCAGTTTCTCCGAATAGTTGTGCGACTCGTCGTTCACGAACTTCATGAATCGCTCGCCCCACGCCACGCCGTCTTCGGAGTTGTAAGCCACGCCCAGCTTGTACAGCGCATCGGCGAAGCCCATCACGCCCAGGCCGATCTTGCGATTGCCCATGCAGGCGTCGTGGATCTGTTCCAGCGGGTAATTGTTCGCGTCGATCACGTTGTCGAGGAAGCGCACCGAATCGTGAATCGTCTCACGGAGACCGTCCCAGTCGACGCGCGCCGCCGCCGTGCCCTCGTCCACGACAAACAGTCCGAGGTTGATGCTGCCCAGGTTGCAAGCCTCGTACGGCAGCAGCGGCTGCTCGCCGCAGGGGTTGGTCGCCTCGATGCGGCCGACGTGCGGCGTCGGGTTGGCCTCGTTGATGCGGTCGATGAAGACGACGCCCGGCTCGCCGGTCTGCCAGGCGTGGCGGACAATGATGTCCCAGATTTCGCGCCGCGTGTAAACCGCAGCCTTGCCGTCGTAGTCCGCGACCGGGACGAGGTCTTTGATCGTGTATTCGCCGATGGCGAGGTTTCGCGGCAGGACGTACTCCTGCTTTGTGCGCGGGTTGCGAACGACGTGCGGCGTGTCGGCGTTCTTGAGGAACGCGTCCATCCATTCGTCGGTGACCTTCACCGAGATGTTGTAATTGGTAAACTGGCCCAGGTCCTGCTTGGCGTGCAGGAACTTGAGGATGTCGGGATGATGGATGTACATCATGCCCATGTTGGCGCCACGGCGGAACGCGCCCTGCTGGATCGCGTTGGTCGCCTCGCTGAAAGCGCGCCAGAAGGAGATCGGGCCGCTGGTCGTGCCGCCGCTCGACTTGATGTAGTCCCCGGTCGGCCGCAGCTCGTCGAAGGCGAAACCCGTGCCGCCGCCGGCCTTTTGAATCAGCGCCGTGTGCTTGATCGAGTCAAAGATGCCGTCGATCGAATCGGGCACCGGCAGAACAAAGCAGGCGCTCAACATGCCCATGGAGCGACCGGCGTTCATCAGTGTCGGGCTGTTGGGCATGAATCGGCGGCTGGTCATCAGCGACATGAAGCGGGTCTTCCACTCGCTGCAGGTCTTTGCGTCGCCGCCGTAGCGGGCCTCGATGTCAGCCATGGTCCTGGCGACCCGATCGAAGAGGTCGTCGGGGGTTTCGGTGCACTTGCCGGATTCGTCCTTTTCAAGATAGCGCGCCTCCAGAACAGTGAGCGCGTTCTTCGTCAGGCCGAAGGCGCCGTAGCGCGTGGGGGCGACTTCCGTGTCGCGTCGGACAGTTCGTTCCATCGAAGCAGGCAGCATGAGCGCACCAATGCAAAAAAAGGGCCGTTGAAAACAATGTTCAGAGATAGACGACGATTCGCCCGGGGACACGACGCCCACCCGCCCGGGTCCGCGGGAATCCCGACCGATCAGATCGACCGGCCGGGCACGACACAACGCCAGCGAAGCATGAGGGCATTTTGAAGCCTCAACTCCGGGAGCTGCCCGCTCGGGGGCACTCGGACTATTTCGGAAGGTCCATGATGCCCACTTGAGGGCGGGACGGGAACGTACCACAACATATTGTAGGGGTCAATCATTTCTTCATCAAAATATTGTTGATTGGTAACGTCCGGTAAGACGGGCGCTTATATTTGAACCGACCAGATGCTGCCCGGAATCATCGGGTTCCGTTGTAATGCGAACCCGGTGCGAATGTTGCCGGGAGAGAGTAAGACAACTCACAAGAATTTCGGCGAAATCGAGCAACGGGGTTTCGGGGGTCGTTTGAGTCGGCGGCAGGGGCGGGAATTGGCGTGAAAGAGACAAACGTAGATCGCGAGTTCTGCCCGATGTGCGGCGCGCAAGGAAGGCATTTGGGGGTGGTCTTCGGGCGGCCGATGCACGCCTGCCCGGTCTGTGAATTGTTGTGGGTGCCGCGAACGTGTCACCCTTCAGCCGCGGCCCAGCGCGAGCGGTACCTGAATCATCAGAACACGCTTGACAACACCGAATACGTCCGGCGATTCGAGGCGATGATCGCGGCATGGGAGGCGCTGCCGGGCGTCGGCGCGGGCCGCGCTGCGCCGCCGCGACGTGTGCTGGACTTCGGCTGCGGCCCGGGCGACCGGCCGGTGCTCATTGAGTTGCTGCGCCGTCGCGGATGCGAGGCGAGGGGTTATGACCCGTTCTTCGCGCCGGATGCGGATCGGTCGCAGCCGTTCGACGCCGTGTTCGCCGTCGAGACCTTTGAACATTTCTGCGGCGGAATCGCCGATGTCGCGGAGACCGTGAAAAGCGTTCGGGCCGGAGGCCACCTGATTGTGTCAACGTTGTTTCACCCCGGCTCCGCCGCCGTGACCGGTTGGTGGTACGCGCGCGACCCGACGCATGTCTGTTTTTATTCGCCGCGCACGATGGCGTGGATCGCCGACCGGTTCAACCTGCGGCTCATCTCGTGCGACGACAAGAGCCTTTGTATTTTTTCCGTGTAGGGTGGGTGTGGCCCGCTTTTCTTTCGGATCGGTGATCTTGGTGGGCGGTGCCCACCCTACGGGGCTAGGATGCGGCCCCGGCGCGGGCGTGGTAGCGCACCAGGCGCGAAACGCGATCGCTCAACCGCGGCGCGTGCTGGTAGAGCATCGTCAGGGTTGTGCGCAGCGGATCGGGACTGCGGTAACTGGGCACATGAAAGACGCGAGTCTTCCAGCCGCACAAGTCCAGCGTCTTCAGGCTCGTCGGCCCGCGCGGAACAAACCGCCACGGAGCGGCCGCGTCATCAAAGAGCGATTCGTACAACGCCCGCGCCGCCGGCCGACAAAGCACCAGCTTGTTGAACCCCATCGCGATCGGCGAGAGCTCGCCAGGTTGATTCGTCATGAACCGAAAGAACCCTTCCGCCACGCCGGGCCACGCGAAATTGTAAATGTCGTCCACGATCACCACGCCGCGTTCGTTCACCGCGCTCGCGGCGACCGCCAGATCGCTCGCGACGGATTCAGCCTCGTGATCGCCGTCGATGTGAAAGAACCGGCAATCCAAGGTGGTGTCTGTGGGGGTCAGCCTGTTCGACGGCTTGATGAAGACGCGAAGAAAATCCAGCGAGTCGAACGCGTCGGAAAGATTCGAATGGAAGGTCGGATAGAAACCGCCGCCGGCCAGGGCATGGGCTTCGTCATCGGCCCCGAAGAGATCGCACACGCCCAAAGTCTGGCCCCGGTTTCGCGCCATATGAGCTAATAGAAGCGTGCTCTTGCCGTGGAAGGCCCCGATTTCGAAAAAGTCGCCGGCCACCCCCGATCGATGCTGATGATCCTCGATCAGACCGAACAGGTAGGCCGCCGCAGGCCAGAACCACCCGCGGATGGACCGGCTTTGTTTGAGGTATTCGGCAATCTGCTGCGGGCTCATGGTTCGCTCCTGCTTTTCCCACCGTGAAGGTCGGGCTTTTACATATCGACCCGGATTCCGGGGCGGGGCGCGATGCAACCCTGAAGGCGTAGTGGCGGTCCGGGAGCAGGGGGCGACCGCCGAGTGAGTCGAAAACGTATAAAGGGCTTTGCGCTTGGATGTTGCGCATTTGGGCGGATGATTTTTCCGGCCCGGTTGGATTGACTTTCCGGCTGGGACGGGCGATAATTATGTGTGGAAGTATCAGCCGATCAGGCCGCGCGCCAACCCTCCACGGCGCGGTCGGAAGCCGGCGCTTCGTAGCCTGCCGTTTGCCTCGCAGCGTTGTGAGCCAGCCTCGCTCTCGGGAAGTAAGACGCCATGGCGCGATTCTCCCATCCTGAAGTTGGTCAGCTCGGCAGAGAGTTGCTGCTTTCGCCGGCCCGGTTGCGCCCACGACAGCTCGAAGGCATTGCGCACCTCATCGATCTCATTGATCCCGATACGGATTACCCGTACGCGCTGGTCTGCTTCCATATCACCGGCTATCGCCCGCGGCGCGGCCCGGATAGCGTTCTGGGCGGTCGCGATCTGGTAAGCGATCTCATCGAGTTGATGGATCTCCTGACCGAGAGCAATCCGCTGCCGAGCGAGGCGGCGGTCGGCCCGCTTTATGACAGCGACGCCCTCGCGCAGCGGCTGCGCGTTTCGACCAAGACCATCAGCCGCTGGCGGAAGCGCGGTCTGTGCGGGTTCTGGTATCAGATGGGCGAGCGCGCCCGGCTGGCGTTCGATGGTCGGGCGGTGCAGCGATTCGTGGCGCGGCATGGCGACCTGGTGCGCCGCGGCGCGACGTTTCAGTTGATGCGCGCCGACGAGCGCGACCACATCGTGGCCCGGGCGCGCGAGTTGGTTGCGACGCAAAAGTGCTCGCTGCACATCGTGACGCAGATGCTGGCCGAAGAGACCGGCCGCGCGATTGAGACGATCCGCTACACCCTGCGCCGGTGGGACAAGCAGAATCCCGATGAGTCGCTGTTCGACGGGCGGGAGCAGGCGCAGACGATCAGCGAGGCCGCGGTCGTGCTGGAGGCGCTGGAGGCCGGTGAAGATGTTCGCAGCCTGGCAGTGCGGTTTGATCGCAGCGAGGCGGAGATTCGCCGGTTGATCGCGCAGGCGCGGGTCGATGCGTTGCGCGAGTCGCCGATTGATTACGTGTACAACGAGAGTTTCGACGCACCGGCGGCCGAGCGCGAGATTCTGGCCGAGGCGATCGAGCCGGACACGTCGGACGAAGCCGAGCTTCGCATCCCCGCCGAACTGCCGGCGTATCTGAAGGAACTGTATCGCACGCCGCTGCTGGGTCGCGACGAGGAGCGGCTGCTATTCCGCCGGATGAATTACCACCAGCATCGCGCGGAGCGCGCGCGGCAGGCGGCCACGGCGATGGGCACGGTGACGGCGGCGAACTTCCGGCGGGTCACGACGTTGCTCGCGGCGCTGGATGCCGAATCGCACGCGGCGAGCGAGCTGAAGAACCGTATCATTCGCGCAAACCTGCGCCTGGTAGTCAGCATTGCCAAGAAGCATCTGTATTCGCATCCCGGCGCGACGCTCTTTGAGCTGGTCAGCGACGGGAATCTGGCACTCATGCGCGCCGTGGAGAAGTTTGATTACGCGCGGGGGTTCCGGTTCAGCACCTACGGCTCGTGGGCGATCATGCGGGGCTATGCCCGGTCAATCCCCGACGAGCTTTCGCACAGCGGGCGATTCCAGACCGGCCACGAGGAGATGCTCTCCGCCACGCGGGACGATCGGGCCGTCGAGGCGAGCGAATTCGAGCCTGCCGACGTCGATGTGCGGTCGGCCGTGTCGCGGTGCCTGCGTTCGCTGGATGATCGCGAGCGCGAGATCGTTGTGAATCACTTCGGCCTGGGTGGTGCGGCGGGCGGTCGCACGCTCGAGGAGATCGGCCGCGAAATGGGCTTGAGCAAGGAGCGCGTGCGGCAGATCGAGCTGAAGGCCTTCGCGAAGCTGCGCGGTGTGCTCGGCGAACGCGGGGCGGAGCTTCTGGCGGGTTGATTTGAAGTCCGCAGCGGTAAGCTGAAATCTCAAACCTCAAACCTTTAATCTCAAATCTCAAATCTTTAATAGTCTCTAATCAAAGAGCTCAAAGCTCAAATCTCGCGTCTTCTCTTTCATTCCAATCTTGCTGCCAGCAGAGTGATGTCATCCACCAGCGGGTGATTGCGTGTGAACTGGCTGATGGCGCGGCGGGTGCGCGCGAGCATTTCGCCGGGGGGCAGCGAGGCGGCCGCCGCGATGGTTTCGAGTAGGCGGTCATCTCCGAACTTGTCGCCGCGCGGGTCTTCGGCGTCCGGCGCGCCATCTGTATACATAAAAAGCGAACCGGGGCGGCCGACCTGCACAACGTTGAGCGCGTAGGGGAAATCCGGCTCAATGCCGAAGGGCAGCGCCGAGTCGGCCTCCTTGTGTGGCGCGGCCGAACCGCTGCCATGCCACACGACGGGCGGCGGGTGCCCTGCGTTGACGTAGGTGAACGTGCGCTGGGCCGGGTTCAGCAGGCCGACGATGCCGGTGATGAAGCGCGAGTCCTTCACGTTTCGGCAGACGAGCCGGTTGAGCAGCTCGGCGGCTCGAAGCAGATCGGACTCCTGGGCAAGCGTCACGTGGACGGCCGCCTGAAAGTTGGCCATGAGCAGGGCGGCGGGGGCGCCCTTGCCGCAGACATCGGCGACAACGACAGCGATGAGGCCGTCAGGCCGCGGGAAGTAGTCGTAATAATCGCCGGAGACTTTCTGCCCGGGATCGTTGAGGGCATCGATGGTCAGGGCGTCCCTGGCGAGCGGCTCCGCAGGAAAGAGATTTGTCTGAATCTGCCTCGCCCACTGGAGTTGCAGCTCGACCTGCTGGCGAGCTTTCATCTCCTCGACCAGTTGGGCATTGGCAAGGCCCATGGCCCCGAGCCGGCCCAGCGCGGCGAAGTAGTCGATGTCCTCGCGCGTGTAACCACCGGTCGACGTGACACGGTCGCCGTAGAGAACGCCGTGAACGGTCTGGTGATATTCCATCGGCACGCACATGGCCGAGCGGATGTTGTTGGAGACCATGCTGGCGGTGGGATCGACGGCGGCATCGGCCGCGTCACGAATGCCGCGTCGGGCATTGTGCAGGGCGTCGTCCACGAGTGAGCGGCTGATGCGGAACTCTCCGGGCGGGCCGCCTCGCGCGTCGCGCATGACGATCCATTCCGGCGGATGCGGCGCTCCGCGCCAAACTGCGACTCCGGCCCGCTCAAATCGAAACGCCTCGATACAGATATCGAGTACCTCGCCCAGCAGATCGTTCCGGTCGAAGCGCCCGGTCAGGCGCGTGTTGAGGTCGTAAAGCGTTTGCAGGCGCTTCTGCGAGAGTTCAAGTTGCTGCTGCGCGCCCCAGGTGCTCGCGGCCCCCAGCGTGGTTTCGAGGTTGGGGTCGTTCACGAGCACCGGGCCGGCCGCCGCGCGCGACAACGGCGCGAGGCACAGTGTGCAGTCACCGATCTCGATTTGATCGCCCTCGTGCAATCGGACCGGTGTGGTGATGGCGCGCTGATTGACGATGGTGCCGTTCTTGCTGCGGAGGTCCTGAATCCAGTAGGCCCCGGCCGGGTCGCGATAAAGCCGGGCGTGCCGGCGGGACGTGATGGAATCATCCAGTGTGACATCGCAGGAGGCGTCGCGCCCGATGATGGCCTCCGTCCCGGCGAGGGGAATGGCCTGGCGCCTGCCGTCGCGATATGAGATTTGAACGGTCGGGTTCATGGGTGCGTGGTCGGCGATTCAAGTCATCTCGGCGGTTGCGAACGACTCCCGGCGACGTGCATTCTAATCGCGCGATTCGGGCTGCGGGCCGTCATCCAGCGGCAACAAGTCGGCCGGAAATCTCATTAGGCGATTGCGGAGTGGTCCCATAAGTCGTAATGTATGGGCCGTGCTGTAGTTATGGGACGCGATTGGCCGATTCAATTCGGAGACGCCGTCGGCAGTGCGGAGCGAATCCGCGCGCCGCTTTTGAGCGGAAGGGCATGAACGAATAAGCCATGGTCAATCCACTGACTTGCGAACGATGCGGCCGGGACCTGGAGACAGATGACGCGATCTCGATCATCGAGGGCGTGTGCGCGGGATGCCGTCGCGTCGAGGCGGCGGCGTACAAGGGGCCGACCGCTCCACCGACGCCCAAGCAGGGCGCGCAACGATTGTATTCGTCTGCGAGCGGATTCCGCGGTGCCTCGGCGGCGCAACCGAACAAGCCGGCAGCGTCGCAAGTCGGGGGCGCGGCTCCGCGGCGTGAGCGCGCGGCGGAGGACTTGCTTTCGGGCACGATTGATGCAGCCGCTCCCCGGCGGCGCGGCGGTGTGACATTTGTCGAGTCGTCGGAGCCGGGTCGTGGAGTCGGTGCGCGCCCGTCACGGCGGCGGCGCGACCTGGCCATCGGCGTCGGCACCGGTTTGATTCTTACAGGCGTATTTATTACGTATTGGCTGGCGAACAGCCGGCAGGCGGGCACGGCGGTGCTGGTCGAGCCGGCGCGAGACCTGGCGCTGACGCTTTCGGTGAAGCCGTCGACGGCGACTGTCATGGTGGACGGCCAGGCGCTGGAGCCGCTCGACGACCAGGGGCGATTTCGCGTGGCCGTTGGCGGGCGCGAAGCAGCGGAGAAGTGGCTGGAGGTGTCGGCCGACGGGTTCTATCCGATTCGGCGGCCGGTGTCGGTGTTGAGCGGGATCGACGACGCGACGATTGAGCTGGTGCCGATGCCGTTTGAACTGGCGATTCGAACCGAGCCGCCGAAGGCCGAGGTCTGGATCAACGGCACGCTGCGAGGTGTCACGCCTGTGACGCTCACGAGCCTGCCGGATGAGAAAGCAACGCTGCTGGTGAAGCGCGCGGGCTATGCCGACCTGGTGCGCGAGATCGCCGCGCCGGAGGCCGGCGGCCGGCTCGATCTGAATTTGGAATTGCAGCCGGCCTCGCCGACGCTGCTGGTGGAGAGCGATCCGCCCGGGGCGACGATTCGCGTGGGCGGCAAGATCGCAGGCGTCGCGCCGTTGTCGATTCCCGTCACGAAGACAGACGACGCGGTGACGGTGTCAGCGACACTGGACGGTTTCGAACCGCAGGAACGGAAGGTTTCGCTGGCGGCGATGGGGCCGACGCGGCAGGTGGCATCGCGCTTTTCGCTGAAGCCGGCGATGATCGAAGTGCGGGTCGAGACGCAGCCGCCGGGCGGTGTGGTGAAGGTGGACGGGAAGGAAGTCGGGCCGTCGCCGGCGCTGGTGAAGTTTGAGGCGTCGCAGGCGGGCAAACTGGTGCGGGTGGAGGCGGCGCGGGGAACGGCCCATTTCGGCGGGGCGGATTTCACCGTTCCGGCGCGATCGAGCAGCGACGCGCTGGTGGTGCCGATGGCCTTTCGCGGGGAGCGCGTGGCGTTTGTGCTGTCGCCGCGAACCGGGACGAGTGCCGAGTATGTGACGCTACTGGATCAGCTGTCCGAGCAGATTCACCGGCTGGGGGGCGATCAGCAGTTCGCGGTGTTCGCCGCGACGGACGAAGGGGTGGACCGCTGGCCGGCCGACGGCGCGGCGACCAGCGCGACAAGCGGGCAGAAGATTCGCGCGTACGACATGGTGCGTGCGGTGCGCCCGGTCAAGGCGGCGCGGCTGACCGACGCGCTCAACGCGGCGATGGCGGTCGAGCCGGGTTCGGTGTGGCTGTTTGTCGGCGGCGCGGTGAATCGCGCGGCCCTGACGGCGTTCGCCGAGTCGATCGCGGGCAAGAATGTGGCGGTGCACCTCGTGACGACGACCGAGTCGGGCGACGGTCACTGGCTGGCCTCGTGGGCGGCGAATCAGCGCGGGACGTATACCGTCCTCGGGCGCGACGCGCTGCCGGCGATTGCGTCGGGCGGGCGGGGCGAAGACTAAGCCGATCAGAAATAAGCCGCCGCGTCGGAACCCCGCTATCATGCGGTCATGTCATCTTCTTCATCGGCGCGGGGCGGGTTTCCGGGGGCGATTCGGCTCTTTCGTTTCGCTGGAATAGACGTTTTTCTCCATTGGACGTGGCTGCTCATCGCCGTCATTCTCGTCCAGCGGCCCATCAGTCAATATCAGTCGCCGATCTGGGGCGTTATTGAGTACCTTTCGCTTTTCGCGATCGTGCTGATGCATGAGTTCGGCCATTCGCTGGCCTGCCGGTCGGTCGGCGGCCGGGCCGAGCGGATTCTGCTGTGGCCGTTTGGCGGCGTCGCGTATGTAACGCCGCCGCGGCGGCCGGGGGCGATTCTGTGGAGCATCGTCGCGGGGCCGCTGGTGAATGTGTTCCTGCTTCCGATTTCGGTGGCGGCGCTGTACACGATGCCGGGTTGGTTGACCGCCACAGGCGGCGACGCCGAGCGGTGGCTGGACAGCGTCGTGTTCATGAACATCGTGCTGCTCGTATTCAACCTGATGCCGATCTACCCGCTCGACGGCGGGCAGATTCTTCAGGCGGTGTTGTGGTTCTTCGTGGGGGAGTATCGCAGCCTCGCGATCGCGTCCAGCCTCGGCCTCGTCGGTGCTGCGGCGATCATCGGTGCGGCGCTGTACTTTGGGAACGTGTGGTTGATCCTGCTGGCGTTCATGGGCGCGTCGCGCTCGATGCAGGGGCTGCGCTATGCGCAGGCCCTGAAGGCGCTGGCGACTTCTCCGCGCCATGCGGCGTTCGCCTGCCCCGGCTGCCGGCAGCATCCACCGGCCGGCGCGTTCTGGCGGTGCGATTGCGGCGGATTGTTCGACACGTTCCATCAGCGCGGCTGGTGCCCGCATTGCGGCGTGCTGCACGTGCGGACAACCTGCCCGACGTGCGGGGCGATGCACCCGATGGGAGCGTGGGTGGTGGCAGCGGGGGTTGCATCGAGTGAAACAGATGCAATGTAAGCAATCGCTCAAGCAAGCGAAATATGACGGCGCGCAAAAAAGCCCCGGTCAAGCTTGACCGGGGCTTTGGCATTTCCGTGTCACCCCCGCGGGCCTGCGGCTTTGACTTCGGCTGTGGCGGCGGTGAATTTCGTGAAGTTCTCTTTGAACAATCCCGCGAGGTGTTTCGCTTTCGCGTCGTAGGCGGCGGCGTCTTTCCATGTCTTGCGCGGCAGGAGGATGTCGGCCTCGACCTCGGGCACGCGCGTGGGGATGTGCAGGCCGAAGACCGGATCGGTCACGGTTTCGACTTCTTTCAATTTTCCGCCGAGGGCCGCGTGGACCATCGCCCGCGTTGACGCGAGGTCGATCCGCTTGCCGACGCCGAACGGCCCGCCGCCCCAGCCCGTGTTAATGAGAAAACACTGGGCATCGTGCTTCTTCATCCGGTCGGCCAGCAGGTTGGCGTACACCATCGGGTTGCGGGTCATGAACGGGGCGCCAAAGCAGGTGGAGAACGCCGCCTGCGGTTCCGAACCGACGCCCGCCTCGGTGCCGGCCAGCTTGGCCGTGTAACCCGACAGGAAGTGATACATCGCCTGTTCGGGCGAGAGGCGGCTGATCGGCGGCATGACACCGAACGCATCGCAGGTGAGGAAGACGATCGCGCGCGGGTGTGCGTCGGCGCGGCCTTCGGGGATGGCGTTGTCGATGAAGTCGATGGGGTAGGCGGCGCGGGTGTTTTCGGTGTACCGGTCGCTGTCGAAATCGACGGCGCGCGTGGCGGGGTCGATCACGACGTTTTCGAGCACGGCACCGAATCGCAGGGCGTTGTAGATCTGCGGCTCGCGCTCGGGCGAAAGACGGATGCACTTGGCGTAGCAGCCGCCTTCGAAGTTGAACACGCCGCGGTCCGACCAGCCGTGCTCGTCATCGCCGATGAGGCGTCGCTGCGGGTCGGCGCTAAGGGTGGTCTTGCCGGTGCCGGACAGTCCGAAGAACAGAGCGACATCGCCGTTGGGTCCGACGTTGGCCGAGCAGTGCATCGGGAAGACGCCGCGATCGGGCAACGTGTGATTGAGCACGGTGAAGATGGATTTCTTGTTTTCGCCGGCGTAATGCGTCCCGGCGACGAGAATGATCCTGCGGGTGAAATCGGCACAGATGAAGGCTTCACTGTTCGTGCCGTCCTTGCCTGGGTCGGCGTGCAGGTCGGGCGCGGAGAGAATCACGTACTCCGGTTTGGCGCTCTCCATCTGCTTCTGCGTCGAGCGACGGAAGAGTTGCCGCGCAAACAGCGAGTGCCACGCTTTCGTGCCGACGAGGCGAATCGGCATGCCGTACTGTTCGTCGGCGCCGGCCCAGGCGTCGGTGACGAACAATTCCTGATCGTTCAGGTGGGCGATGGTCTTCTTGAGCAGCTTCTCGAAAACCTCCGGGGTGATCGGTCGATTGACCTTGCCCCAGTCCACCGTCTTGGCGGTGTGGTCGTCCTGAACAATGAACTTGTCGTTGGGCGAGCGGCCGGTGCGCTTGCCGGTGAGGCAGCACAGGGCGCCCGTGTCGTTGAGTTGCCCTTCGCCGCGGACCAGTGCCCGCTCGACCAGCTCGGGGACCGATAGATTCCAATTGACGGCCCGCGTCGGGGCTAGGCCGTGTTGATCGATGCCGTGTTTGCCTGGGTTCATGTTCGTCGTCCTGATACGCCCGAAGCGGCCCGCCGGTTTGCCGGGCGGCTCAAAAGCAAATACCCCGTGGCATCGAGTCGGGCGACAGCATGCCAAGGGGATTGCGGTATTGTCCGAGGAACGGCCCGAAGGGGCAAGCACGCGAGGCACAAGGAAGATTACGTGCGGCCCGGTCAGGGGTTAACGCGTGCACGGAGGAAATGACGAAGGTCCGCGCCATCGGCTCGGCCGTCGCCGTTCAGGTCGCAGGCTGCGAGTTGGTCGGGGGTGGGGTTTCCGCTCAACAGGATGGAAACGAAGTGGCTGTCGTCCATGCTGTCGGCGTCGCCGTCGCGGTCGATGTCAGCAAGCCCGACGATTCCGAACCAGCCGCGCGAGAACGGCGACGCGAGCAGGTGGTTCAGCAATCGTCCGGCAACTTTGTCTGCGCCGACCGTACTGGGGTGGGTACCGTCGGCATTCAGGTCGCTGCACTGCCAGATGAGACCGTCGCTTCGAGGCGTCAGGCCGTCGGCCCAGAGGTAGGGCCCCCACGCAAGCCACGGCGCGGCGGAGTTCGCATCCAGGTCGCCGGCGCGCGGGTCGATCCCCCCGCCCGCCATTTGAGTTGCCTGCGCCTCAATCAACCACTTCACCGAGAAGCCGTACTCATAGGAATAGGGTTCGGGGTTGAGCGTCGTCGACGCGTACCCTGCATAGATCCGGCTCGACAGGAACACAACGCGAATATTCGGGTAGCGCACTCGAATGGCTCGAACGATGTTTCCCAGTTTCGTCAGGAGGGAGTAGGCGTCGGAATTGGCCGCCGGCAAGGCACTGGCCGGGCCGGCGTTGGCCTGCTTCAGCCAGACGGCCTGCACCTGGGCCTCGCTCAATCCGGCCTGCTGAAGGCGCGCCTGAAGGGTGTCATACGTGGCCATCGTCGGTTGTTCCCAATCCGCCGCGTCCTGCCCGCCCTGAGCGCCATTGACGATGGCGAGTGTCGTGTGGTTGACATCTGGACTTCCGTTCGCCAATGGAATGAAGCGCGTGAATTCCTGCGACGTGTTGGACATTCCTACGGAGACAAGTACGACTCGGCCGGATGGGCTGGGTTGCCCCACCAGATTGAGCGGGCGAATGCCGGCAGCGCGCGCGGCGCCGAGATCGCCGTGCGCCGTCGGCAGGGCATTCATGCCGTTGGGATAGAGACCGCCCTGGAATTGGCCGAGGTAAAGCCCGGCGCCTAGATCGTTGAGTGGCGTCCGATTCACGGTCGTGACGGAACAATCGGCCGCACGACTCGGCAGCGCGGCGAGCCAGGCAGCAGAAGCGACCAGGCAGAGAAGGACGTGAATCGGATGGAATTGACGCGGCGCGTTGCGCGAAGCGGCCATCAGAAGCGCCTCCATTCAGGGAAGGGTCGGCGTGCCGGAGCGGACCAAGGGTCAAGACTGTTGTATGACCCCCCGCGACCGATCGCCTAATCGTAGCGCCTTAACGAGGGTCCACCCGTTCTTATTGCGAGTATTTGGCCCGACTTTACAGGCCGACGGCAGGGTCGTAAGTTGTGTGCATGGACATTCGATGCACGGCAAAGGGGTTCACCCGGGGAGGTCTTGCGTGGACCGGGATTATTCTGTTCTCCGTGGCCGGTTGCGGCGGCGGCGGGCAGATGAACATGGACTTTCGACGCCCGGCGAGTGAGCGGCCGGACCTGGGTGAGCCGGTGCTTTCGGGCGGCGCGATTTCAATTCCCTCGAAGGAGGCGTTCAACTTTCGATCGTTTCCATCGGGCCAGGTTGGCGGCGGGCAGGGTGCGTCGGGGCAAGTCGGCACGGACGGCGCGGTGTGCCGAGCCGAATCAAAGACCGACGGCAGCGCCTGGGGCGAGTTTCAACTGGGTTACACGTTTGACAACGCGACGAGTCGGCGGGTCGCGGCTTTGGTCAAGCTGCGTCTGAAAGTCACCGAGTCGGGGCAGGTGTCGGGCGCGACGGCCGCGTCGTCCGGATCAGGCGGAGATTCGGGCGGCTCGGAATCGAACGCGGACGCCTTGCCGGCATCGGCTGCGAATCAACTGCGATTTGTGGTGAAGGATTCGTTCGGTGCGGTGCTGCGAGACGAGAACCTGCTCTCTGACACGGCGACCACGGGCGGGAGCCGATCCTCGCGTGCGCACGACGTGGCGTTTGATGTCACACTGGAGCCGGACCGCGGGTATTACCTAGTGCTGGTCGGCCGCAGCGATGTGACCGGGGGCAAGGGTCAGTCGGTGTCGGCGTCCATCGAAGTGTCGGGCCTGTCCATCGACGTGGACTGCTCGGGGGCCGGCGCGACGAAGCCAAAAGAGTAGTGCATGGCGGGTTTGCCTGGAGGGGTTCATTCGCATCGGGCGTCGTGTCAAGGGATCGAGCATGGCCGGCGTGGGATTGCTGGGCGGCAGTTTCGATCCGATCCACTTCGGTCATTTGATTTCCGCGCGGTCATGCGCGGAGCAACTGGGCCTTGAGCGCGTTGTCTTGATCCCGTCGGCCGTTCCGCCGCACAAACGCGGAGCGCCGATGACGGATGGCGCGCATCGGTTGGAAATGGCGCGTCGTGCGGTGGACGGCGACGAACTTTTTGAAGTCTGCGACGTAGAGTTCCATCGAAGCGGCCCGAGCTACACGATTGATACGATTGCCGAGATTCAGCGGCTGGGGACCCATGGGGCCCGCGAGCTGTGCTGGCTGATCGGCGCGGACACGTTACCCGAGTTGCACACCTGGCACCGCGCAGCCGAGCTGGTGCAACAGGCGCGAATCGTGACGGTGGTTCGCCCCGGGTGGTCGCCGCCGCCGAAGGCCGAGTTGGCGAAGTGGGCAGGCGAGGAATCGGCTGTGAAATTGTTGCGGGATTGTGTGATTACTCCCGCGATTGGTATCAGCGCGACAGAGATTCGAGACCGGGTGCGGACGGGGAAGTCGATCCGCAATCTTGTGCCGGAACCGGTGCGGTCCTATATCGATGCAACAGGGCTGTACCGGTGATGGCCCGGGACTGGGTAACGAGTCGCCGCAACCCTATGTGTGAAATTGAGTTATAAGGATTGTCGCCCGGCCCAATTGTTTGTGTGGGGCGTTTGACCGAGGTGTTTTCGGGAGTTAAGATTTGAATGGTGTTGAAGCGGCGGAGCCGTTGCTCGTCCTCCGAGTATCGACTCTCCTGCCATGGCGCGGGGTCCGCTCCAATATGTCGCGTAAGTGTTGATTGCACATAACGATGCACCAACCACTGCGCGGCTGGTATGAGAAAGGGACTAAGGCTACGCAACGTCCGCACCGATGAATAGTTAGTGCAGGTCGTGCGGGTGAGTTTGCGCCCGCGGCCGCATCGGTGGTCGTGCCCTTGTTGTTGAGACCCGGCACGGCCTGCTAGCCAAGGAATCGTCTATGCCCGCTGAATCACGGCCGTCGCCGAATTTGAAGCTGACCTTTGTGTTTGGTCTGGCGTTGGCCGGCATGTTGTACGCGGAGTTTCAGCGGAGCGATGTGAACGAAGTCGTCGTGCGGCAGCACTCGCCGGTTGTTCTGGCCGCCGAGCGGACGGAAGTGGATCCCTTTGAGAAGCTGATTCGCAATGACCCGCTGGCGGCGCTGATCCAGGCGCGGGCGCGGCACGAGCGCGATGTGCGCGACTATCAATGCGTGATGGTCAAGCAGGAGTTGCTCCCCTCGGGCATGAGTGAGGAGCAGGAGATCGACGTCAAGTTTCGCGCCGAGCCGTACAGCGTCATGATGCACTGGCTGCGCAATCCGGGTCTTGCCGAGCGCGTGATTTATGTGAAGGGCCGCTGGATCGACGAAGACGCCGACAACGTCGAGGAGCGCGAGCAGGCCGTGGCGCAGCCCGGCAAGATCGCGCAGCTCTTCGTCAAGAGTGTGAAGCAGCCGATCCGCGGACGGATGGCGAAAAAGTCCTCGCGGCGGTTCCTCGATGAGTTCGGCTTCAAGCGGGCGATGGACCTGTTGATCCGCTATTGCGAGATCGCGCGCGATCGCGGTGAGTTGAAGCTGGAGTTTCTCGGCGAGAGCCATTTTGACGGCCGCCCGGTCTGGGTGGTGCGCCGCACGCTGCCGTACAAGGCCGAAAACGGCGTTTATCCCGATCGCGTCGCGGAGATCATGATCGACAAAGAGCTGCGCGTGCCGGTCGCGGTGTATTGCTATTCGCACACCGATCGGCGGCCGGAGAACCTGCTCGGCAAGTACGAGTATCGCAACATCCGGCTGCACACGGGCCTGGCTGACCGCGATTTCGAGCCGACGACGTACGGGATGTAACCATCACGAGTTGCCGACGCACCGCGTCGCTCCCCGCCAAACGGCAGACCATTTCTTTCGTTTTGTATTAATAAGCGTGTCGCGAAGTTGGCTCCCTGCGCGAATTGCGTTTGCGCGGCCGTTGCGCCGCTGCAATCAGGGGGGCGCTGACTCGCTCGAGGCCGACTCCCCGGCGAAGGGATCGTCTTTCAACAAATCGGGCAGGATGAAGGAGAGCGCGGCGGTGATCGCCGTGGCGAGCGCGATCGCGCCGACGTAGTTCTTCGCCCGCGCGGAGGTCTTCGCAAACGGGCGGTCGATGAGCCAGGCGAGCGCGGCGAGCGCGAGAATCGGCGCGAGGGCAACGGCGCGCACTCCGCGCATGAACCGCTGGAGGATTCGGCGGATGATCGACGCCTTCGGCGGCGCATCGCCTGCGACAACGTCTTCTGCGGAAGGTACGGGCGGCGCAGCTTCGGGCTGCACAGCCGGCGTGGGTGGCTCCACCGCGACTTGTTCGGGTTGCGGTTCAATCGATTCCGCGATGGCCTGCGGTGGAGAATCGGCTGCAATCGGCGATTCGACCGGCTGTGGCACATCCGCAGGAGACGGCGGTGGCGAATCAACTTCAGGTAATGGTGTAACGGGCTGCGCTGCTATGGCCTCGGCAGGAGCGATTGGCTCGATTGGCGCCGGGTCTGGGATCTTTTCCGCGCGCTCTCTTTCGACCGGCGCCTGCGGCGCTTCTTCAATGATCGTGTGCCCTTCAACCGGGGTAGTCGACACCGGGGCGGGCGCCGGAGGGGCGATTGTCTCCGTCTTTTGTGAGCGCGAGCCGGCCAGACCGACGGCTGCGGCGATTTCGTCTGCGAGCGCTTCGGCCGTTTCAAGAAGTTGATCGACGTCCGCAGGACCTACCAGGATCGGCAGGTCGTCGGGTGGCGGCGTCGGGTTTGGCTCGGGCATGGTGCGAATCTCGGCGCGCGGAATACTCGGCTCGCGTGCTCATTTATCGGCCGTTCGCCGAAGGGCGCTTGAAGCGAGTATCTCGTCGGGGGCGCGCTTGTGAAGGCGTGCCCATGGCAGGAACATGTCGGCATGCGACGGCGCGCATTCAAAGCGGACGACTTGAGCGGCGATCGGTTGACGCTTCGAGGCGACGAGGCGCATCACGCGCTGCATGTGCTGCGGCTGTCGGTTGGCGATGAGATCACCTTGTTTGACGGCCGGGGTCTTCGGGCGACGGCGCGGATCACGGGCGTGAGCGGTGAATCGCTTGTTGCGGAGGTGCTGCATCGCGAGGCCGAATCATCGACGCGCGTATTAATCATCGCGACGGCAATTCCCAAGGGCGAGCGGGCGGACTGGCTGGTGGAGAAGTGCGCGGAGTTGGGCGTCGCGCAAGTGGTCCCGCTGCTTTGTGATCGAGGTCAGGTCTCACCCGGCGCGGGCAAGTTGGCGCGATGGCGGCGCAAGGCGGACGAGGCAGCCAAGCAGAGCGGGCAATCGCGAAGCATGACGATCCGCGAGCCGATGGCGCTGTTGGCGGCGCTGGAGGCGTTCGCGAGCGGAGGGCCGGCGTGGTTTGGCTCGCCCGGAGCGACTCGAACGTTGGCGCAAGCGATTGACGAGTGCGCGGCGGGCGATGCGGCGTCGCGGAGTGCGTCGATCTGGGTCGGGCCCGAAGGCGGATTCTCGCCGGACGAAGTCGCGCTGCTGAAGCGGTCGGGCGCGCTAGCGGTGTCGCTGGGCGGGACGATCCTGCGCGTGGAGACGGCGGCGGTCGCGGCGGCGGCGGTGTGGGGAGTAATGAATTGCGAATAGCGAAGAGCGAATTGCGAATTGTGAAATAATGCTGAATGTAGAATTAAGTAGGAAGAATCGCTGTCGCCGGTTTGCGGGGTCTATCCGAGCCGCGACCGTCAGGGAGCGCCGGGAGAAGCTTCCCGTTTGAGTGGACTCCTTGAGCCAGCAACGATCCGGAACATGACTGCGCTCGACGCATGCTGACGCGAGCGGATCGGCTTTCCGGCGGTATCCGCTCTCCGATTGCGTATTACGCTGTCAGATCATCGAGGATGCGAATCGAGATCGGGCGTTCGAGGACGAGATCAAGCCGGGCGATTTTTTCCAGGGCGTCGCGGACGGCGCGTTCGCGGGCAGGGTGGGTCGTCACGATCACAGGGACGGCTGCGGCGGCTCGTGCCTGCGGCGGCTCATGCTGCACGATCGTGGCGATGCTGATGGCTTCTTCGCCCAGCGCGGTGGCGATGCGCCCGATGCCGCCGGGCTGATCGGCCAATCCGAGACGAATGTAGAAAGGCGAGATGCTCTCGCCCGGCGGGCGATAGGCCGGCGGCGGGCATACGTCGGGCAACACGGCGAGTCGCTCGGCCGTGCGCGCGGCGTTGCCGAGGGCGACGTCGATGAGGTCGGCGATGACGGCGCTGGCCGTCGGCTCGCCGCCTGCGCCGCGCCCGAAGTAAAACGTGTGGCCGACGTGATGACCGTAGAGGCTGACGGCGTTAAAGGGTCCGTGGACGGCAGCGAGCGGATGCGCCTTCGGGACAAAGGCTGGTTGCACGGAGAGGTCCAGCCCGGTTGCGTCCTGCCGGGCGATGGCCAGCAGTTTGCAGGCGTAGCCGAGTTCGTCGGCGGCGGTGAGATCGCCAAGTTGGATTCCGGAGATGCCGCGCGTGGCGACGCGCCCGAACTCGACGGCGCAGCGCATGCCGAGGCTCGCGAGGATCGTGAGCTTGTGCGCGGCGTCGATGCCTTCCACGTCCAGCGTCGGGTCGGCCTCGGCGTAGCCCAGTCGCTGGGCCTCGGCGAGCGCGTGTGCGTAGCTGGCGTTGTTCTCCAGCATGCGCGTGAGGATGAAGTTGCTCGTGCCGTTGAGGATTCCTACAATCGTAGCAATTCGATTGGCGGCCAGCCCGCGCCGGACCGACTCGATCAGCGGGATGCCGCCCGCGACGGCTGCCTCGAACGCGACGCACGTTCGCGCGGCGCGGGCCGCGGCGAAGATCTCGCGGCCGTGCAGGGCCAGCAGGGCCTTGTTGGCGGTCACGACATGCTTGCCGGCCGCGAGCGCAGCGAGGATGAATTCGCGCGCGAGGGTCGCCCCGCCGGCCAATTCGATCACGACATGGGTCTGCGGGTCGGCGACGATTCGGCGGGGGTCGTTCGACAGGACACCGGGCGACAGGGCCACGTCGCGCGGGGCCGCAAGGTTGCGAACGACGACATGGCGCAGCTGGAATTGAACGCCGCACCGCCGGGCCAGCTCGTCGCCCTCGGTAAGAAGGATTCGCGCGACCTGCGTGCCGACCGCACCGCAACCCAGAATGCCGATGCCGACCGTGGGAATCATGGGCGGCCGACTGTAAATGGCGGTTGGCGGCCGTTCAAGATGTGGCTTGTGTCGTGTGGCGGCTGGACTAGGCGCAAAGGGCAGTCAATCGGGTCGCCAATAAGGCTCCACCGCGTCGAGGGTTAAGGCGGGGAGCCGATCAAGCCGGCGGCGGAATCAGGCCGATAACACTGTATCGGCGAAGCGTCGAATCGGCGGATTCCGCCGACGCGGAGGTGCGCGACATGAACGAGGCGAAGACTCCAACGATGACGACAAGTAACGACATCTCCGGCGATGCGCAGCGGCCGCTGTTCGCGGATCTGGATGCCCTGCTTGAGGAGGACCTTTCTCCAACCGGGGCCCTGGCGTCGGCCGAGCCGGAAGCCGGCCCGCGCCTGACGCTCGTCCACGGCGATGATGAGGATTGTGAACCGGCCGCCGAGTCGCCGTCGGATGCGCAGGTCGAATCCGTCGAGCAGGAGATGCACGATGATGACACGACCTTCGCGGGCGAAATGCCGGAGGCGGATGAAGACGAACACGGCAACATCGATGATGAGGATGAAGAGGAATATGAGCCTGCCGGGATGATGGGCGTGGAAGACGAACTCGAAGCAGAGGAAGCGTCACAGGAAGAAGACCTGTCAGCGTATGCATTGAATGAGTCGTTCGTTGCTGACGCGGAATCGGCGGCGGCTGAATTGTCAGTGATGGCGGAATCCAGCGAGCCGCACGGGCATGAGGAGTCCGCCGGTCTGCTGGAGTTGGTAAGCTCGCACTGCGACGGACACAGCGCGGGGATTGATATCTCCATCGCGGGTGAGCCGCCGCGCTCGGCTGCCTGGACGGCCGCGCCGGAGCCGGCGATCGCGGCGGGCGCGGTCTGCGCGGCGGCGAAGGTGAACACCGCGCCGGGGCGGATCGGTGAAGGGAAGCTGATTCCTTCTCGGCTGACCTGGAAGCCGCGGGAGCTGTTCGGCGGCGCGGCGGCGCGACGGGCCGACCCGTTCAAGTGGGAAGTGATGCTGACGACGGCCTGCGTGACGGCGGCGTGCGGCATGGTGGGGATCTGGCTGCTGCGGTCGGTGCTGGCGTAGCGGCGCAGGCCGGGGGATGCATGCGAATGGCTATTTTTGTAGACAACGAGCCGCTGACGGGCGACGCACTCGGGCAGGATGCGACGGTGTCGGCGGTGGTGGATCGGGTGCGCGCGGGGATCGCGGGCACGGGTCGGATGGTGCTTGGGCTGCGCTGCGATGAGCAGGACGTGTCGATGGATCGGCTGGAGCAGGTGCTGGGGATGCCCTGCGCGGCGGTGGGTCGGCTCGACGTGTTGACGGGGAGCCCTGGCGCGCTGGTGGCCGATGCGTTGAGTGTGACGCGCGGTGCGCTGACAGAGACCTACGCGACGGTGGCGACTGCGGCTTCGCACTTGTCGAGCGGCGACACGGCGGAGGCGATGCGCGAGCTGGCGGATTGCTGTGGGGTGTGGGCGCGGGTGCACGAAGCCGTGGTGCGAGCGTGCGGGCTGCTGTCGCTGGACGTGAGCGGCGTGGCGATCGAGGGCCGCGCGGTGTCGCAATGGCTTCGCGATCTGGCCAAGACGCTGCTGGGGATCAAGACGGCGATCGAGTCGCGCGACACGGTGCTGCTGGGGGACATTCTTCGGTATGAGATGGATCAGACGCTGGGCGATTGGGAGCGCATGCTCGACGGACTGATCGAGATCGCGTCATCGCCGCTGCCGGCGGCCGGGGGCTGAATCAGGCTGACATCAATACGGCACGTCGTCGTCGCTGACCCAGGCCATGCTCGGCCCGCGGAACGACGCGTGGCACTCGTTGCAGGTACGGATGACCTGTTCGAGCTTGGCGCGGGTGGCCGGGGCGTTGTTGGCCGAGGCGGCGTCGCGCAGCTCCAGACACTGAATCTGCAACCGGCCGGCGAGGTGATCGAAGACGCGGCGATGCTCACTGGTGAACGTCTCGGACTTGAACAAGTGCGGCATGAGCCGGGCATCGGTTGCGAGATCGGCCGCGTGCCGGGCGGCGGAGATGAGTCGCGCGTCCGATCCGCCGGATGACGCGCGCTGCGCCAGGCCTTCAAAATCCAGGGCCTTCAATTCATTCATGATGTCGGCGAGCCGCTGATTCTGCACGGTGTGCAGGCCGTGACCGTCGTCGCCATCGGCGAGTTTCGCGGCGGAGCCGGCGGGTTGGTTGCAGGCGACGGTCGCCCCGAGCGCGATGAGCGCGACCAGCGCGAGCATGAGCATTGAACGGAACCGGCGGACGAATGTGAGCAATCGGGTCATCGAAGCAACCTCCGTGTAGTTTTCTTGAGCCGCTACCATTGTGCCTCTTCGAACGCGCCGCGGCGGGACACAGGCCGTTGCGGCAGGGCCTTGAGCACCGCGCCGGCGAGCACCAGGTCGCCGCGCGTCGTGATCTTGATGTTTCGCGCGTCGCCCTCGACGGCCGATACGACGCCGCCGGACTCGGTGACGAGCTGCGCGTCGTCGGTGACCGGAGGCAGATCGGCCGCGCGTGTTTTCAGCCATTCGTATGCTTTGGTCAGGATGTCGCGCCGGAAGATCTGCGGCGTCTGGCTCATGTGCAGCCCGTCGCGCGGGACAGTCTCGCCGATGGTGTGATCGGGTTTGACACGCTTGAGCGTGGACGTCACGGCGATGACCGGGGCGGCCGCGCCGGATTTCTGCGCCGCGTCAAAGATCGCATCGATCCATTCCGCGGCGACGCACACACGCGCGGCATCGTGCACGGCGACGTACTCGGCGTCGTCGTTGACAGCGGCCAGGCCGTTGGCAACGGAGTGAAATCGCTCGTCCCCCCCAGCGACCAGTTGGACGCCCATGAACCCGAGGTTCGCGCCGTACTTGGATTTCATCTGGTCGAAGTCGCGCGGCGAGACGACGAGGATCGTCTGGGCGACGTCTTCGCGATTGACGAAGAGTTGCAGCGCGCGGATGAAAAGCGGTTGATTATCAAGGCGGGCGAAGATCTTGCTTTCGTTGCCGCCGAAGCGCTTGCCGCTGCCGGCGGCGAGAACGAGGACGCTCATTTTGGCCATGCGCGAAGCTCCCGTGGGCGAATCATACTGAATCGTAGCCGAACTACGAGAGGTCGGCCTGCGCGGTCGGGCGGCCAAGCGCTGCAACCGGACGACGGGGATACAATGAGGACATGGCGAAGGGCGAAGATGAGTTGATCGCATGGATTCGATCGCGCACCGGGCAGGCATCGGGAGCGCGTACAGGCCTGGTGCTTGGTCCCGGCGACGACATGGCGCAGGTTCGCGTGGGGGCGGCCGGGGTGCTCGTGGCCTGCGACATGGTGATGGACGGCGTGGATTTCGACAGCGCCGTGCACACGCCGCGACAAATGGGGCGCAAGGCGATGGCGGTGAACCTGTCGGATTGCGCCGCCATGGCGGTGCGGCCGCGCTGGGCGCTGGTGAGCGTGGCGTTGCCGGCGCACTGGACGATGGAGCAGGCGCAGGAGTTGTTTGCCGGGGCGGAGTCGCTCGCGGCGGAGTTTGACTGCCGCATCATTGGGGGTGACACGAACAGTTGGGACAAGCCGCTGGTGGTGGATGTGACGATTCTGGCGGAGCCGTGGGAAGGATCAAGCGGGCCGGTGCATCGAAGCGGGATGCGGCCGGGCGATGCGTTGTTTGTGACGGGTCGGCTGGGCGGATCAATCTGGGAACATCACTTGACGTTCACGCCGCGCGTGCGCGAGGCGCGGGCCTTAACGTTGGCACTGGGGCCGGACCTGCACGCGATGATGGATTTGAGCGACGGGCTTTCGGTGGACGCGGCGCGAATGGCGACAGCGAGCGATTGCGGGGTGGAACTGGATGAAGGGGCGATCCGGGCGCTGCATCGGGATGTGTTACGGGAGAAGGAGGACGGCCGATCATTGACGTCGCACTTGCTGGATGACGGTGAGGACTTTGAGTTGTTCTTTGCGGTACCGGAGTTTGCGTCGGACCGGGTGATGGCGTGTCGGAGCGAAGGCATTTCGTGCGATCTTTGGCGGATCGGCTCGGCGATCTCCGAATCGGGTGTCTGGTTGAAGCGGATGGACGGCGGCCGGGAACGGGTTGAGCTGCGCGGATGGCGGCATTTTCGTGAGACGGGCGGTTCGGCATGAGCTCGGCGTGGGCGATTGAGCTTTGCTCGCGAAGCGTCGCGGAAACGCTGGCCATCGGTCTGGCGATCGGCGGCGCGATGCAGGAAGGCGATGTGCTGGCGCTGGTTGGGGAGCTGGGGGCCGGCAAGACGCATCTGGCGAAGGGGCTGGCGCGGGGGCTGGGCGTAGCCGATGATCGGGCGGTGACGAGTCCGACGTTTGTCTTGATAAACGAATACCGCGGCCGCTGCGTCGTGCACCACATCGACGCGTACCGATTGCGAAGCGGGGCGGAACTGGCGGCGGTGGGGTTTGATGAGTTGTGCGAGGGCGGCGCGGTCGTGCTGGTGGAATGGGCCGACCGGGTGCGCGAGGTGATGCCGCCTGGTTGCGGGTGGCTGACGATTGAGGCGACCGGTGAATCGACAAGGCGGTTGCGCCTGGAGTCAGAAGATGCGCGGCTTGCGTCGCGGCTCGCGGCGGCCGGGCTTGACCAATGGCGCGCGGCGGTGGATAAGTCGTAGAGATTGATCCGCGCCGCCCGACAAGCTCGTGCGTGGTCGCAAGGAGCCGATTGCGCAAACAATCGAGCCAAGAGTCGAGGCATCTCGATCGGGCCGTTCGACCGCATGCGCGGTCGGCTCTTTAGAAGGCGATGGACGCGACGGCGGGAGAATGAGGAGCCCATGAAACGAATTGACGGGCGCAAAGCGAGCGAGCTTCGGCCGGTGAAGATCCGGCGGAACTTCACGCGCGCCGCGGCCGGGTCGGTGTGGATCGCGTTCGGCGACACGCAGGTGTTGTGTACGGCGTCGGTCGATGAGGCGGTGCCGGAGTGGCGCAAGGGTCGCGGCGTCGGCTGGGTGACGGCTGAATACGAGATGCTTCCGGGCAGCACGCCGGATCGCAAGGCGCGCAGCCGCTCGGGCAAGATAGACGGCCGCACGCAGGAGATTCAGCGCCTGATCGGCCGGGCGATGCGCGCGGTGGTGGACTTGAAGAAGCTGGGTGAGCGGACGATCTGGCTGGACTGCGACGTGTTGCAGGCCGACGGCGGGACGCGGACGGCGGCGATCACAGGCGCGTACGTGGCGCTGGCCGACGCCGTGTCGAAGCTTCGCCGTTCGGGGAAGTTGAAGAGCAGTCCGTTGACGGATCGCGTGGCGGCCGTGAGCGTGGGGTTGGTCGGCGGGGATGTGCTGCTCGACCTTTGTTACGCGGAAGACAAGGACGCGGAAGTGGACTTCAATGTGGTGATGACGGGGCGCGGGCGATTTGTGGAGATGCAGGGGGCGGCTGAAGCGGGAACGTTTACCCGTTTGCAGATGAACAAGCTGGTATCGATGGGAGAGCGCGGCGTACGGGCACTGCTGGCGATTCAACAGAAGTCCCTGTCGAAGGCGAAGCGATGACAAGAATGATTGGTTGCGGTTGGCGGCCTGTCTGGGTCGGCGGGGGAATGCTCATATCGATGATCGCGCTCGGCGCGTGCAGCGAGCAGGACAAGGCGAAATGGGACGAGATGTTCAAGCCGTCGGACCAGCCGTTGTTCGGCGGGCTGTCGGGCGACACCGAGAAGTGGACGATCGAGTGCAACGAGTACCTCGGCGAGCGCCATCGTGAGACGGCCGAGACGGCGGCCGATGCGCTGCGCCGCGCGCCGAACCTGCGCGGGGAGCGGGTGCGGGTGGAGCACAGCGCCGGCGGCAGCCGCGTGTTTTACGGCGAGTACGCGCTGAAGCACGACAAGTCGAACGACGAGCTGCGAGTCGTATTGAACGACGCCATCAAGCGCGATGTGGAGTTCATTCGACAGTTGTCGCTCGACGGGCAATACATTTTCTTCCAGGCGCGGCCGATCGCGAAGCCCGGTGAAAAGGTCGGCCCGCCGGACTGGAACCTGGAGCGGGCACGGGGCACCTACACGCTGCATGTGGGCGTGACCTACGCCACGCCGACGCTGCGAGACTACCAGGATGCGGCGATTGAATGGGTGAAGGACCTTCGCAGCCGCGGCTACGAGGCCTATTACTATCACGATCCGGAAAAGCCGCAGACGTCGATTTGCGTTGGTTCGTTCGGGGACGACGCGTTTGTGACGGAGCCGGACGGGCGCATGGCCTACAGCAAGTCGGTCAAGGATCTCCAGTTGCAGGAGGAGTTCCGCTACAACCTCGAAAACGGGCACATCACGCATCGAATTACGGCTGATCCGTCGAGCGGCAAACGCGAGCGGATTCCAAACTGGTCGTTCCTCGTGGAGATTCCGCAACCGGGCAAGGCCAAGGCCCTGCGTGATCGCAAGCCGACGTCGGTGATTCCGGAGTTTGAATGAAGATTCTCATCGCGACGGGCAATCCCTCCAAGCTGCGTGAGATGAAGGCTGTCTTGAGCGGCGCGGCGACCCGGCGCGTTGATCCGGAGCCAGGGGGTGTCGCCTCGATTGCCGCGAACGTCGAGTGGGTCGGCCTGGAATCGCTCGCACCCGTGCCGCAGGAGCCGGAGGAGACCGGCAGCACGTTCCATGAGAACGCGACGCTCAAGGCGGTGTACTACTCGCGCGCGATGGGGATGCCGGCGCTCGCGGATGACAGCGGGCTAGAGGTGGATGCGTTGGGGGGCGCGCCGGGTGTGGCGTCTGCCTATTTTGACGAACGGTTCGCGGATCGGCCTCGAGCGGAGCGCGACGCGGCCAACAACGCCAGGCTGATTTCGGAAATAGCAGCTTTCCCGCCGGACCGTCGGACGGCGCGATATCGCTGCGTGCTGGTGCTGGCCGATGGCGATCGCGTACTGGCCACCGCGGAAGGATCGCTCGAGGGGTTGATCGTGACCGGGCCGATGGGCGCGGGCGGTTTTGGATATGACCCGTACTTTTTTCTCCCGACACACGGCCAAACCGTCGCCCAGCTATCGGCCGATGAAAAGAATGTGATCAGTCACCGGGGCGTGGCGCTTCGACGGATGTGCGAAAAGCTGGCAACGCTGCCAACCGCTGCGTGGCAATCGCGCATCGAATGAACCGGCCGCCTGCGACCCGCGTATGTCGATTCAGGCGGGTTTTATAGGCGAGACGGGTTGGCTGCGGAGGACCATTTCTTACTTGAGCCGGGTCGCCGGTCGATGATAGGCTGTTGCGTCATGGGAATCGTGGTCGGCCGAGCCTGCGGGCGCCGAGGCCTGAATCGGGAGAGGGTTCAACGTGCGACGGTTGTATAAGAATGGCTGCGAGGCTCGCGGCCGACGATTCGGTCTTGTCTCTGTGGCGGCGTTGGCCGGAACGACCGCCGTGTTAAGCGGCTGCATGCCGGAGAAATCGACCATCTCGCAGGTGGATCCGTATCTCGGCCAGCGGCCGGCGGAGTCTCGCCCGTTGCCGCCGCGGGAGCAGCCGCGCGTCGCGCCGCCGATCGCGCGGGGTGGGGCGAAGCCGGGTTGGATGCCGCCCGGCGGAATCTCCAATCGCTGGAAGTGCGTCGTCGTTCATCACTCGGCGAATGACAAATCCACGCCCGAGGGAATGCGAAACTGGCACATGAAGGGCCGCGGGTGGGACGAGCTGGGCTACCACTTCGTGATCGGCAACGGCATCGGCTACGGGGATGGCGTGGTCTACGTTGGCGCGAGATGGGCCCAGCAGAAGCACGGCGCGCATTGCAAGACGGATAATAACTTTTACAACGATCACGGCATCGGTATCTGCCTCATTGGAAATCTTGATGCGCGGCCTCCGACGCCGAAGCAGATGGAAGCACTGGGGCGGCTGGTCAGTTTCCTGTGCGACAAAACCGGTGTGCCGACATCGAAGGTCTACACCCACGGCGGCGTCACCAACAAGACCGCCTGTCCCGGCCGCTACTTCTCGCTCGCGGGATTGAAGCGATTGATTGCCCCGGGCCGCACAGCCGCCGCGACGGAACTCGTCTCCGAAGAAGTTTTCGAGACCGACCTCGGCATCATTCCCTGACGCCGGTGACCCGATCGCTCGCCATGGCGCGTCTTCGATCTCGAGGCCGGAGCCTGGATCGCTACGCAGATTTCACTTATTGACGGAAAGCGGCATGTCGCGCCGCTGCGCGATATCATTTCTTGTGTGTACAAGCTCGGATTGATTTTCATCGGATCCGGCCTGGGCGGTGTCGCGCGGTATGCGTTCGCCGGATTCGCGCAGCGCCTGAATCCGCAGGCGGGCTTCCCGATCGGCACGTTGCTCGTAAACGTCACGGGTTGTCTGGCGATCGGGTTTCTTTCCGCGGCGCTGGCGAGCCGTTCGTTGATGCGCGAGGAGTACCGCCTGGCGCTTCTGGTCGGCGTACTCGGTGGTTACACGACATTTTCGACATTCGGCTGGGAGACATTCGCCCTGCTCAACAGCGGGCAGTTCGCCCGTGCCGCGATGAATGTCCTGCTTAGTGTCTTTGGTTGCCTGATTGCTGTTTGGGCCGGGTATCGCGGCGCGCAATTCTGCCTGGGAGCCTGAACCATGAAGATTCCCGAACAAGGCTGGTTGCTGCGGGTGTTCGTCGGCGAGTCGGATGCGTGGCAGGGGCGGCCGCTGTACGAGGCGATCGTGCTCAAGGCGCGCGAGCTTCATCTGGCCGGTGCAACGGCGCTGCGCGGCATGATGGGATTCGGCGCAAACAGCCGCCTGCACACCGCGAAGATTCTTCGGCTGTCGGAAGACCTGCCGATTGTCGTGGAGATCGTCGACGGGCGTGAGAAGATCGACCAGTTGATACCGTTCATTGACGAAGTGGTGGGTGAAGGACTTGTGACGCTTGAGCCGGTCGAGGTGATTCGCTACCGCGGAAAGACACTGTGAGCTACGGCTCGACCTGCTGTGCGCCGAATGCGAATTGGGCCCAAGGCTCCTGTAACGACTAATCCGGCTGATAGCTCCACCGCCACCAAGGTTCGGTGAGCGGCGAGCGGCTGGAGAGGACGTGTCCGCCGATGAAGGCCACGTTGACTTGGCCGCGATGGCGGAACGAGGGAATCCAGCTTAACCCGTTGGAGTAAATATCGGGCGGGCCGTCGTTGGGGAGCGGCGGCGCGACGTAGTACGGGAGCACTCCGTTGGCGACGGCCTTCTTTCCGTCCACATCGAGCACGAGTGGCGCGTCGGGATACATCAGAACTTTTTCATTGAGATAGACTTTCTGGGGGAATGGGTTTCCGCCGACGAACCGCGTCTTGGAATCCAGCCGCTTGTTGAAGCCCGAACTGATGTTGGGAGCCGGGCCGACGGCGCCGGAACTGCAAGGCGTCTCGGCTCGGCGGTCGAGCAGATCCGCCCCCGCCGGACACATCAGCGGCTGCTTGCCGGGTTGATAGGCGACGCGCTCGGTGGTCGGCGGGCCATCCCAGAATTCGTGGACGCGATAAATTGATTCCTGGAAGTCTTCGATCTTGATGATCGAATCACCCCATTGCTCGCCGTCACCGTGATGGGATGAGCGACTGACGAAATCCACGAACGAAAAAGCGACGTCGCGATACTGCGCGCGGCACTTGAGGCTGCGCGCGGCATCGCGCCCGGAGTTCAGCGCCGGGACGAGAATGGCGAACAGGATGGAAAGGATGCTGATCGCCACCAACACTTCGATCAGTGTGAAGGCGCGCCGATGTCTGGGATGGCGTTTACGCGGACACATGCCAGGGTCACCCGGCAGACCGCAGTCGCCGTGGGTGCGAGCCGACGGTGACGATCCGGTCGTGCATGGGGCGAGATGCCCCATTGATTCTTCGGACGTGTGCAGTGTAGCACAACGACCGTGCGAAGGGAAGACGCACAACCAGCCCCCCAGGGTTACTTTGTGAGGGTATCCGGGAGTGGCCTTGGCGGGGGCGATTCGGCCGCGGCTGCCCTACTGGGAGATGGCCTTGTTGGTTGGCGTGATGATCAGCAGTCGGATGAAACTCTGGATGTCGGCACCGTTTACGACGCCGTCGCAATTGAGGTCCAGCTTTGCGATGACAATGAGGTCGCCCTCGGTGTTTCCTGGCGGGCCGCCGGGCCCTAGGAGCCGGATGACGAATTCTTCGACGTCCTCAATGTCGACGATGGAGTCGCCGTTGAGGTCGCCGGGGTGAACGTAGTCCACCCAGTTCACGAGGCCGTCGTAGTTGAGATCATGGACGTCAAACAACCGGCTGAACTCCGGTACCTGGAGCGAATTGTTTGAGCCGTTCCCGTCGTTGTCGTAACCGAATTGGCCGTCGTGCGCGGCGATGTAGGCAAGTTGCGACATCGCATCGGCCTGATCCGTGCAGCCGTCGCCGTTGAAATCGCCGGGATGGGGATTGGGATAGACATCAGTCCATGCGTATCGCGCGCCGGGAATTTGATCGACGTAACACGCGCCGACCAGCGCGCAGGTGCGCCATTGCATCGGATTGAGCGCGGCGCCGACGTCGGCCGACGCCCAGCCGGCCATGAGCACGAAGCGCGGGTCCTGTTGGGACCACGGGTCGGCGTTCTGGGCGCTGAATTGCAGATCGACCAGCGCTTCCTGAATCGAATTCTGGTTGTTTGCACAGCCGTCCGCCGGCTCCACGGGGACGCCCGCGCCCAGGAGCGACGCACTCGCGGCGTTGGTCAGCGGATAGACAAGCGTCACGAGCGTGCGATTCGACGCAACGGAATGGCTGAACCGCAGTTGCACCGTAGGCATGTAACTGCCCGGATTCGTTACGCATTGAAAGGCGAAGTCTTCGAATCCGTGCGCCCGATGGAAGAAGTCGCCGGTCAGAATCCAGGTCTCGCCCGCCTCAAATACCTGCGGAAAGCCGCCCGTTGCCTCGACCTGGACCGCGATGGAATCGATCGATTCGCCCCGCAAAACAATATGGAATTCCTCACCGCTCCGTTCAAAGTGAGGCGGCGAGGGGACGTAGCCATCGAATGCGGGACCATTCAGCGCAGCGCGCCCTCTGAAGCGCGGTTCACTGGGGACGCCACCGAAACGGGCGACGTTTCCGAGATACCGATAGCGCGGCACGTCGGTCTCTCCGCCGGTGTTCTCGTTGGCATCGAGATCGAACTCGATCCAGCCGCATACGGGATTCGGTCCGTAGCGGAACGGGTCATACTCGGGGTTCACGTCGTCAAACCAAAGCGGCCCGGGTGGATTCATCAGGCCGGCAAATTCGAGATCGATCCGGACGAATGTACCAAGCGTACTCCACGATCCCGCGAAGCAGCTCTGTGCCGGCGCGCTGGGCGCGAAGCGGCCCCAGCGGAGCATCGTGAGATCAGGCATCCGATGCACGGCCTCGTTGAGCACGCCGATGCCTCCCGGATCGGTCCGGCGGATGCGCGCGTCTACCGGGTCGTAGAGGGTCTTGTATTGTGCGCGGGCGGATTCAACCGGGCCGGCGCATGCAATCACGCACGCTGCCCACGCGGCCACGACCCCTGATCGTGCGACCCAACGCAGCGACCCGGTCCACCCCGATCCCGGTCGGCCCAAACGCATGCTAACTCTCGCTCTTTCCTGCTTCGGCAAACCGATTCAAACGATAACGCAGCGCTTCGCGGGTGATGCCCAGGATGCGCGCCGCGCGACTTAGATTTCGACCCGTGTATTCAAACGCCGCAGTCAGGATCGCCTGTTCGACGTCTTCGAGTTTCGGCTCACCTTTGGCGAAATCCAGGGAGATCGCGCGGCCCCCCGTCATTTCGATTTGCACGTCCGATGCCATGGCACTACCGCCCGCGAGATTGAGGTCGCCCGGCTCGATCTGCTGCCCGTCGACCTGCAGGACCGTGCTCTCAATGAGGTGACTCAACTCACGCACGTTCCCAGGCCAATTATAACGTTTCAACACGGCCATTGCGTCGCGGGACAGGCTTTTTGCCTTCAAACCGAACCGGCGGCAATGGGCACCCAGAAAATGCCCCGCCAGCGATTCGATGTCATCCAGGCGGTTTCGCAACGGTTCAACGTGGATTTCAACGACCCGCAACCGATGGTACAGGTCGCTTCGGAACTCGCCGGAATCGACAGCAGCTCGCAAGGGCCGATTCGTCGCCGCGATCACGTGGACGTTGATCGACCGGGGATCGGTGCCGCCGACCGGTCGGATTTCCCGCCTTTCCAGCGCCAGGAGCAGCTTTGCCTGCACGTCGGCTTCGAGGTGTCCAATTTCGTCGAGGAAGATGGTTCCTCCGTGTGCGACTTCAAACAGGCCGCGCTTGGCCTGCGCCGCGTTGGTGAACGCGCCACGGACATGGCCAAACAACTCGGATTCAAAAAGCGTCGCGGGCAAGGCCGTGCAGTTCACGTGGATGAAGGGGCGGCCTTTTCGCGGACCGTGGTAGTGAATGGCCCGCGCGACAAGGTCCTTGCCGGTGCCGGTCTCACCGGTGATGAGCACGGTCGGCGGATCGGGAAGATTCAGCACGTCGGTGCGCGTCAGTCGCTGGATCGTCTCCTTCAAGTTTCGCGTCGAATCCGAGGCGCCAAGGATGCTGTCCAATCCGCTGGCTTGTTCCTCGCGATGCCGTAGGAAATGCAAATTATCCCGCACCTGCTGATGCTCGGCGGACCGCGCAACCACCAGCATCAGCTCATCGAGATCCACCGGCTTTGTCAGATACTCTTCCGCGCCGTTCTTGATCGCGTCCACGGCGATGCGCTCATTGCCGTGCGCCGTGACGACGATCACCGCGCAGGTCGGCGACTCGGCCTTGATCTTCTGCAGCACGGTCTGGCCGTCCATGTCAGGCAGCCGCAGGTCGAGCAGCACGACATCCGGCGAGAAGCGGCCCAGGGCCGTCAGGGCGTCGCGCCCGCTGTGGACGGCGGCAGATTCAAACTCGTGCGACGCCAGCTTCTCGCAGAAATTTTTGGCGAGGACGCGTTCGTCTTCCACGACTAACACTCTCGGCATGATCCTGCTCCTTCGACTCGCATTCTTTCGTCAATGTGCCGGCTTCCTTGCAGTGCCGGCATGGTTCGCCTTGCTCATGTACTCGTGGTCGGCAGCGTCACTTCGAATCGCGCTCCGCCGCGCGACGAACGCGCCAGCGTGACATCGCCCTTGTGAAGGCGTGCGATTCCCTTGACCGTGGCCAATCCGATGCCCGTCCCGTGCTCCTTCGTCGTGAAGAACAACTGAAACACCTGCGACTGGACCGCGTCGGGCACGCCCGGGCCGGCATCGTCCACGGTCAGCACGGCCAGGCCGTTCGCCCCGGGTCTCCGGCAGGCGATGAGGATCGACTCGCCCGGCGGCGAATGCTCCATGGCATTGGACACAAGCTCCACGACGAGCTGCTCCAGTTGATGCCGGTCACCGCGCACGGAAATCGGCGTCGGCGACAGGTCGCGTTCGAGTTTCAGCCCCAGCCGCGTCAGCTCCGGGCCCAGCCCCGAGACGGCGCCGACGACGATGTCCTGAAGGCAAACGTCTTCAAACGCCCCGCTGCCGGCGCGGGCCATTTTCAGGAGGCCGGTCACCCGGTCGCCTAGTCGCGTGCCTTCGGTCAACACGTCCTGCAGTCGTGCGCGCGATGCGTCGTCGAGTTTGCCGAGGTCGAGGGTCAACTGCGTCGAGCTGCGCATCGCGGCCAGCGGATTGCGAATGCCGTGCGCCACGCTCGAACACAATTCGCCGATCGCCGCCAGGCGCTCGCGCTGCGCCGCCTCCGTCGCACGGCGCTGCTCGGCCAGCGCGAGATCGGTCTGGCGCAACCGCCAGCCGAACCACGCCATGCCCAGCGCCAGCAGCACCAGAAGCGTGACGACGTATCGCTCCATCGTCAGACGCGCTTGCAGGCTCACTTCGTGCTCCTCCAGAATGTTGCGCTGCTCGGCTCGCACGCGCTCCGTCAGCAGGCCCAGCTCGCGCACCGCGCTCATCTGCTTCTCGTCCGCCCGCGCCATCGCTCGCGACGCCGCGATCAGGGCCTCGGCCCGCGCGCCGTTGTCCGCGCCGGCCTCGTGCATGCGCGCGACGTTCTCAAACACTTCCTCCGCCCGCGCCGCCATTTCTTCCATCAGGCGCGTCAGCCGGGTCACGTTCAACCCGTACGACCGGCCCTGCGCGATCGCCTCGTCCAGGCGAATCCGTGCGAGACGCAGCCGATCGCGCTGCGTCGCAACATCCCAGTCCGCGAAGACCGCATTGGCCGGTGCGATCAGTTCCAGCACGCATTGCTCGGCGCGCTGAAACCACCGCTGCGTCTCCTCCAGTCGACCGGCGGTCTCCATCAATCGCGTCACGCTGGAGAAGGTCCGCCGGTGCATAACCAGCGACAGCGCCACAACCGCTGCCGCCAAGCCGACCGGCAGCAGAATCGACTGGAACAAATGCAATCGCCGCATGCTCGAAATCCTGCTATGAGGTTGTCAGCGAGGTGACCGACAACCGCACTCGCCGCAATCGTGCCTGAAGTCACGGCGAATTGTGTGTGGACGCACAGATACCGCCCATTGTAACCGATGCGCGCCTTCGAATTTCGAGCGGATGATTGCTGTAAGTCCTTGTCGCGGACTGATTAAGGCAATCTTCACCGCCGTTTCAACCCCCAGACTTACGCAAGCTGCGTGCCAAAGGGGGTTCGCAGCGCCGAAATGGCTTCATTGGGAAGGACTGGTGGTTGCGGTCGGGCCGACTTGATAGATGCGGACCGCAGCGTCCTTTCTTGGAGAATTGTTGTTTCGCAGGATGTAAACGCATGTGAAGAGGTCGGGCCGTTCATCGAGCTTCGCGCCCAGTGCGGGATGGTCGCTGCAAACCATGACGTACTTCGCGCCAAACTCGGTTGCGATGTCATCGACCGCAATGGTTGAGCTGCCGGCGTTTGCCGTTCCGGCGACATCGGCGGGGAGGGACGTGGGCGTCTTGCCGCGAGTGATCGCGCGATAGCGCGCCCACAGCGCCGGGTAGGGTCTGCTGGTAAAAACGGGGTCGAGGCCGACGGCAAAGACATTGTGCTGGTTGTAATAGAAGCAGTAGGGGAAGATGTCCCAGTCGTCAGTGAGAACGAGGCTGTTGGCGGGCGAGTTCTTCTTGAGATATTCCATGGCTCGGTGCAGGGCGTGTACATTTGCACCGGGGCGGGCCTCGCGCAATGCCTGAAGCAGGTTCGCATAGCCGCCGACCACCGCCCCCGCTGCAATCAACACACAACAAGCCAGTTTCTTCGCGCGCCCGAACTTCGCCAGTCGAGCGGTGAGTGGTGCTGGCCCGCGCGTCGCGCGATCGAACAGATAGGCCGCATGAAGAACGCAAAACACGGGCCAGTATTCGATGAAGCGACGCGACTTGCAGGTCAACGCGAAGAAGGCAAGGTTGGTCAGAAGCAGGATCATCTCGCCGCGCGTGATGCGTGTGCGCCGTGCGATCCGTGCCGCCGAGCAGAGGGTCAGGGCGGCTAGCAGCGGCCACGACATGCCAAGGAAAAACATCGCGCTGTACGGCTTCCACTCGATGCCGGACTCGCTCGGCGCGCCCAGTCCCGTTTCAAACAACTGCGTGTACAGGAAGCGAAAGTTGGCGGGGAAGTACGGATGAAGCACGAGGCCGAACAGAATGCCGATCGACGACGCGATGGGTGCTGCCAGGACGGTGCGCCACGGGTGACCCGCGGCAAACTCGGCCCCCGCCGCGGCGAGTGGTATGAGCAGGAACACGACCGCGCCGCCGTAGACGTGAACAAACACGAACCCGAGGAGGGCGAGTAATTTATATCGCCGTCGCAATACCAGCGGCAGGGCGGCCATCATCAGCGGCAGGCCGACCAGCGGCGCGCGGATGAACGAATGCCGCAGCCAGAAATGCCACGGTAGACAGGCCAGCGCCAACACCCAGAACCAGCGGTGACGCACGCGCAACCGCCGCAAAATATGCACAAGCATTCCCGCGGCGGCACCCATCGCGAGCAGGGCTGCGGCCTTGCCGCCGAAGAACGCCTCGCCGGTGATGCGGTCGGACCAATGCACCAGCGGCGAGAGCAGCATGTGAAACCCGTGGTGATGACTCACAAACTCGTCGCGGAAGAGCGTCCAGTGAAGCCACGGAAAGGTCTTGATGAATCCCTCATGCGGCAGCATGCGCGCCATGGCGAGGTGGTAAAAGGAATCGTTGCCCGAGACATAGGGCGTCGCCGATTGAATGAACAACATGGCTGCCGCGCCGAAGAGTGCAGCGGCGAGCATTTCGAGCCAGCCCGGAAAGCGGCATGGGCGGCTCGCTGGTTGCGGTGCATGAGGCTGCTTCGCGGTCATGGCGTGCATCATAGTAGACCGTCAATCCGAGCGTCGCGTCAGGAAGCGGGCGCGCTCCCTGCGCCAAGCGCCAGCCAGACGAGCGTCTTGGCGTTGAAGATCATGTGCAGGCAGATCGCCAGCAGGAGCGAGCCGGTCTTGGCACGGGCATAGCCCATCGCGACCCCAAGCAGCACCAGCGGCGCAAAGGTCTGATAGAGCGGCAAATGAAACGCGCCGAAGACCACGCCGGCCAGCACGACCCCGGTCCATGTACTCTGGGTGGCTTGCGCAATCAACGGCTGAAGCATGCCGCGAAAGAGGCACTCCTCCACGGCGGCCGCCAGGATCAGCGCGTTGAAAAAAACGATCGCGCGCAGCAGCGGCGACGTATCGGGTTGCATCAACAAGGCGATGGTTGTGTGTTCCTCGATGACATGGCCCGGCCAGAACCGCGTGATCAATTGGACGCTGGCGTAAAACAATCCGAAGCACCATGGCCAGATGCCGAGAAAGCCTACCAGCCCGCGCCACAGATCGCGCGGCAACCGTCGCAAGTCAAGGCCCCAGCCGGCCAGGCCGGTCGGGATTCGCCGCGCCGCAATGAGAGTGAAAACGACGAGTGTCGCCATTTGTCCCAGCATGGCGGCGAGCGCCACCCGCAGGGTCGGTAGTGCGGGTGCTCCCGCCAGCCGGCTTGTCGTCGCGGCGGCTGACTCCTCGCCGGGCATGACAAGCCCGAGGAGCGAGTTTGCAAGCGATGGCAGGACGTACATGGCGATGAACGCGGCAGCCACGTCAAAGGCATCGAGCGAGCCGGTGGCGCCGATCGGACCGGATGGCGGGGGGAGGCGCAGGGCGTCGCGAACACGCCGCCTCGTTGCGAGGCGCGCGATCACGCCGAGGCTGAAGAGTGAGCAGCCGATGAGCAGCGCAGCATCGGCGTATTCGAGCAGTCGCGGCAGCGGCGGCATGGCGGATATGATTCCCGCGGCGAATCGGGTTGAACGACGTCGCCCGGCGCGACGCGTTCACGGGTGAGCGACATGAGCGGCACTATATTGCAAGCCATTGTCGAGACCAAGCGGGGCGAAGTCGATGCCGCGCGCCGCGCCGAATCGCTCGAAGCGCTGCGGGCGCGCTGCGCGGTCGCGCCGCCGCCGAGAGATTTCTACTCGGCCGTCACGGCGGGCGAGGCGATTCGGCTCATCGCGGAGATCAAGAAGGCGTCGCCGTCGGCGGGCCTGTTGCGGGAAGATTTTCGTCCAGCGGATCTCGCGCGCGAGTACGAATCGGCCGGCGCGGCGGCGTTGAGCGTGCTCACAGATCGAACGTACTTCCAGGGGAGCCTTGCCGATCTGGCGGCGGCACGGTCGGGTTGCGTGCTGCCCGTGCTGCGAAAGGACTTCACGATCGATGCGTACCAGGTGTACGAGGCGCGCGCGGCCGGGGCGGATGCGATTCTGCTCATCACGGAGATTCTGACAGCGGCGCAGATCGACGAATTCGGCGCATTGGCGGCGTCGCTCGGCATGGCGTCGCTGATTGAGACGCACACCGCGGCGCAGGCGGCGGCCGTGTTGCCGGTGATCTCGCCGGCGCGGCGGACCTTGCTGGGGATCAACAATCGCGATCTTCACGCGCAACGGACGGACGTGCGTATCGCGCAGCGCATCGCCGCGACGCTGCCCCGAGGCACGCCGTTTGTTGCCGAGAGCGGATTGAAATCGCGCGAGGACGTGCAGGCCATGGCGGCGGCCGGTGCGTGCGCGGTGCTGATCGGTGAGACGTTTCTCCGTGCGAGCGACCCGGGAGCGAAGGTGCGCGAGTTGATGGGGCGGTGAGAGCAGGGTACGCGAGCAATCGAGAATGCAGCCTGTGTCACGGCAGCGCGAAAACCCTCACTCGGTTGTGTAATTCAACACTCAAGCGTGATGAGATGTGAATTTGATTTTCCTGCCCTAAGTTCATTCTCGGCGAGCGATTGCAGCTCATTTCACCGGGTTGGATCAGATGATCCTGTTTGCCCAAGCACGGCGTTTGCTTGGCGAATGGCGGTCTTGCTTCATCGGGTGTGCCCGAGCTCACCCGGCATGAAGGACTGGAAAGGGAGAACTTCACGATGTTCTGCAACCAATGCGAGCAATCGTTTCGTAGAACGGGCTGTGTTGATCACGTCGGCGTCTGCGGCAAAGACGAGGACGTGCAGTCTGTTCAGGAGTTGATTCTGTATGGTCTGAAGGGAATGGCGGCTTATGCCAACCACGCTCGTCGGCTAGGAAAGACCGACCCGGACGTGTCCGCGTTCATCGAAGAAGCGCTTTTCGCGACGATGACGAACGTCAACTTCGACCTGACCGCCCTATTCGAGATGGCCATGGAATTGGGGCGAGTGAACCTGCGGGTCATGGAAATGCTCGACCACGGACATGTCGAGGCCTTCGGCAAGCCCCAGCCTCATGAGGTGTATGAAGGCACGCGCGCCGGGCAGGGCATTCTGATCACGGGGCACGATCTGGTTGACCTTTGGGATCTGCTTCGACAGGTGGAAGGCACCGATGTCAAAGTCTACACGCACGGTGAGATGCTTCCCGCTCACATGTATCCCAAGCTGGCGCAGCACCCCAACATGGGCGGCCACTATGGCACGGCGTGGCAGGATCAACGGCGTCAGTTTGAGCAATTCACCGGCCCGATCGTGGCCACGACCAATTGCATTCTCATCCCGCCGCCAAGCTATGCGGGGCGGGTGTTCACGGTTCGTTGTGTCGCCGTACCGGGCGGGCATCGCCTCAAGGGAAGCGACTTCTCTCCGGTCATTGCACTGGCCCGGCGGTGCGCGCCGCTGCCCGATGCGTGCGTGAAAAGGACGACGGTCGGGTTTCATCGAAGCGTATTGCTGGACAACGCTGCGACAATCGTCGACGCGGTGAAGGCCGGGAAGATCAGCCGTTTCTACGTCATCGGCGGATGCGATGGCGCGGAACCGGGGCGGAATTATTTCAGCGACTACGCGCAGAATACCCCGGCGGACTCCTTCATTCTGACGCTGGGTTGCGGAAAGTATCGCATCCGTGAGTACGACTACGGCACGCACCTCGGGTTTCCGCGGCTGATGGACATGGGTCAATGCAATGACGCATACGGAGCGATCGCGGTGGCCGGCGCGCTGGCCAAAGCGTTCAACTGCGGCGTCAACGACCTGCCGCTCACGCTGGTGATTAGTTGGTTCGAGCAGAAGGCGGTGGCCGTGCTGTTGACGCTTCTCTCGCTGGGGATCAAGGGCATCACGCTTGGGCCGAATCCGCCCGCGTTCATATCGCCAAATGTATTCAAAATGCTCCAGGAGAAGTTTGACATCAGGCTGACGCCGACAAACGGTCGAGCGTCCCGGCCGCTCGCGGTCCTCCAGCCGGGCTAACTCGCTGATGGGACGTCTTTGGCGAGCGATCCGGCATGGTGTGCCGCGACACGACGAGGCTACGGGTGGCCCGGCGCGAGGGCATTCGCCAGCCGCTCCGCCGTGATTCGGCAGGCGATTTCGTTGGGATGCTGATCGGTCGGATGGACCCAGTAGGCTTCCGCCGAGCGACCGTGCGCGGAGGAGTCGCTGCGGAAAACCGGCAACAGATCGATGCACTCGCAGCCGGCGGTGCGACAGGCGTCGGCGACGCGCGGGTGGATGTCGGCGAAGGGATAATTTTCATCCAGCGACCAGAAGATCGGGAAAATCGCGACGGCGAATCGAAACCCGTCTTCCTTCGCCACCTGCGACATCCCCGCGAGCACGTCGCGGCACTGCTGCCACTTGGGCGAATCAAACCCGCGGCGCGTCGTGTCGAAGAAATCTCGCTGCAACCGGTCGGCCGCCGATCGCCGCTCAACCATCTCCGCGATGCGCGACACGCGAGCCAACGGCGACAGTTCAAAGCGCTTTCTTGTTGCCTCGTTCTGGCGAATCGTCTCGGCCGAGTCCGTCGCGTCATTGAGACAAAAGCCCAGAATTACCGCGTCGGGCTTGTAGGCCGCGAGCTTGAGCAGGTACAGCGCCGCGGCATCCTTCGTGTCATACGCCTGAACGCCGGCGTTGATCACCTCCACCCGTCGCCCGGGCATGCGAGCCGTTAGCAACCGCTCCAACTGTCGCGGCCAGGTGTCGGCCACCTTCACGCCTTCGCCGAAGGTGAACGAATCGCCGAGGCAGACGACGCGATAGACGTTCGCAGCCTTTTCAATCGGCGGCAGCGGACCGCGCAGGCCGAGCGAGTTGATCTCGTATTCAAGGCGGCCATCGGGGCCGAAGTAGCCACGCGCGTCGCCCGCGGGATCGTATCGACTGAAGAATCGGGCTGCTGGCTGATAGATCAACGGGCCATCGGGCAGGCGCGTGAACGGCACGCCGTTTGGCTCGAAGCGCGGCGGGTCGAACGCGCGCGGTCCGAGTGAAATGAACCGCAGGGCGACATCGGCGATGATCAGAAACGCGACGAGGCAGGCGGTTGCCATGGCGAGCCTGCGTCCGAGCGATTGAGCGGGACGGGTGGGGGGCGCGAGCGCGGACTGATTGGAGGGCGAATCGCCTTTGGCGCCGTGGACGGAATCATCGGGTGTGCCTTCGATCATGACGGTTATAATATCGGTGTCACGCCATCGCTTCAGGAGACGCATCGATGATCAATTACATGCGAATGGGCAAAGTGCCGATCAAGCCGCACACGACGTTCTACGAGGACGGCAAGCTGTTGATGGAGCACTGCCACACGCGCGAGGGGTTCGAGGGGCCGTTTTCGATACTTTATTACCGCACGCCGCCGACGGACGAAAACGCGGTGGAGAAGCTGGCGATCCCCGGATTCTGCCCGTTTGAGCAATTGGCCGAGCAGCCGCTGCACCGGCGGCACATTCGCACGCAGGACTTGAAGCTCTCCGGCGATTTTCTGGACGCCCGGCGCGTGCTGCTGTTCAACAGCGACGTGCACATGAGCATGGTGAAGCCGACGGCGGCCGGCGCGCGGCTGTTTTCCAACGGCGACGGCGATGAGATGTATTTTGCCTATAAAGGGTCGGGCCGATTTGAGACGCTTTTCGGCGTACTGTCGTTCCGCGAGGGGGATTACATTCACATCCCGCGTTCGACGCCCTATCGCATCCAGTGGGACGGCGCGAATCCCGAGTTTTTTGTGTTCGAGGGCCGTGGGCACATCGACATCCCGAAGGAATATCGCAACCGCGCCGGGCAGATCACGATGTACGCGCCGTTCTCCGCGCGGGATTTTCGCGCGCCCGAGTCGCTGCTGACTTATGACGCGAAACGCCACGGGGCCGCGCCGTTCAAGATGGTGGTGAAGCGCGACGACGTTCTGACGGTCCACCTGTTCAAGCATTTTCCGATCGACGTGGTCGGCTGGGATGGCGCGGTGTATCCGTTCACGTTCAACATCCGCGACTATCAGCCGAAGACATCGACGATTCACCTGCCGCCAACGATTCACATCACGTTTGCAGGCAACGAGTTCATCATCTGCTCGTTCGTGCCGCGCAAGGTGGACTATTTCGACCGCGACGGGGCGAAGGCGATCCCATGCCCCTACGGCCACGCGAGCGTTCACATGGACGAGATTCTGTTTTATGTCGCGGGCAATTTTACCAGCCGACGCGGCATCGACAGCGGCTCGATCAGTCTGCATCCCGGCGGCATCCCGCACGGCCCGCACCCGGGGACGTATGAGAAATCCGTCGGGCACGATCGCACGAGCGAACTGGCGGTGATGTGCGACACGTACAAGCAGCTTAAGTTGACAAAAGTCGCGCACGAGATCGAGGACAAGGACTATCACCTGACTTGGGTGAGCCAGGAGAGCGGCGAGGCCGACGCGCCGGGGGCGCGCTAGTTCGCCTGAATCCTCACCTGCCCGTTGTGCGTCGTGACGTTGAGCGGTTGGCCGCCGTTGCCGAGTACTCCGGCAAGTCGCGTGCGCGACGCGTGCGAGACCTTCCAGCCGGCGGCGATATCCACGGAGACGCTGCCGTTGTGGGTCTGACAGGCGAGGTTGGCGCTGGTCTGATCGCCGACGCGGACGACGACTTGCCCGTTGTGGGTACCGATTTCGCCGCCGATCGCCGCGCAGCGCGAGAGGTCGGCCGTGACCTGTCCGTTGTGGGTCGTCGCGTGAATGCTCGGGCCTTGATAGACGACGTTGATCGCGCCATTGTGCGACTCGACGTGCGCCGACGGGCCGGTGGATTCGGTGTCGATCCGCCCGTTGTGGCAGGTGACGCGCAGATCGGACTTTAGTCCGCGAACGGTGGTCGCGCCGTTGTGCGAGTCAACGTTGAGCGCCAGATTGTCCGGCCCGTTGATCTCGTAACTGACCTGGGCGTTCCAGTTTGACTTGCGGATTCCCTTCCAGCGGTGATTGATCACGCGCCCGTCGGCGCCGTCCGCCTCGTTGAACACTTCGAGGTTCGCCAGTGCCTCCTCGGCGTCGGCCTGGGTCAGCCCGCCTGCTTTCTTGGTGACCTTCACCTGAATCGTGCCCGCGCTGCCCTCGCCACCCGCGCCGCCGCTGTAGTTGACCGAACCGTTATGCGTCTTGACCGCGAGCTTCTTGAGGCCCGCTGCGTCGATCTGCATGTCTTCGGTGTTTTCAACCCAGACAACGGAGCCCATGCTGCAACCGAGGGGAAGCAGCAGGGCGAGACCCAGCGCGGCGAGGCGGGCCGACTTGTTACGGGCGAACGTGCTGCAAACCGAGGCAAATGCTGTGGTCATCGAGCGATCCCTTGTAAGCAAGTTGAACATTCGCCGCGGAAGGGCGGCGGGCACGAAGCGTATTGCATCACCAATGCCGGATATTTCAACGGCCTGCGACGAGGAACCTTGCGGGGGTCAGGGTTTCCGATGGTTCATCGTGACGAGCAACGAGGCCGAAAGCCCCGCCAATCACGGGAGAGGGAGTAATCCCAATTGCGTTGTATTGATTCACGACGCCTCCGGAACGACCATACGCCAGTCGCAGGAGCGTTCGCTGCAACCTGCCAATTGGGAGGGTCTTATGCGTCCCATCCTGATCGTGCTCATTCTTGCCGCCGCCGGCTTGATCGGCTTCCTCGTCTGGCAACAGAGCCGCGTGCCGCCGCTCGTCGTATCAGGTTTCGTGGAGGCCGACGAGATTCGCGTCGGCTCGCGGGTGGGGGGTCGCGTGGCGGAGGTGAAGGCGATCGAGGGGCAGTCGGTCGCGCCGGGCGAGTCGCTTTACACCATTGACCCGTTCGATCTTCGCGAGCGGCTGGCCGAGGCGCAATCGGCGCGGGAGGCGGCGCAGGCGGAGCACGAGCGGCTGAAGAAGGGATTCCGGCCGGAAGAGATCGAGCAGGCGCGCGCCAAGCGCGACCAATGGGCGGCGGAACTGTCGAAGCTGGAGGCTGGACCGCGCAAGCAGGACATCGAAGCGGCGCGCGAGCAGGTGAACATCGCCCGTGCGTCGTTCGACTTCGCCGAGAAAGAGCACGTACGGCTGACGCGACTGGTCGAGCAGCAGCAGGTGGCTGCTCCGCGCGAATACGACGAGGCCGTTCGCATGTTGAAGGCGGCGCAAGGGGAGCTTGCGGCGGCGCAGCAGCAGTTGTCGCTGCTGGAGGAGGGTTCGCGAAAGGAAGACATCGCGCGGACGAAAGCGGCGCTGGCGGAGGCGGCGGAACAGTTGAAGCTGCTGGAGGCGGGCAGTCGGGCGGAAGATGTCGCGCAGGCCGCGGCGCAGGAGGAGGCCGCGGCGGCGCGTGTTCACGCGATTGAAAAGCAACTGGCGGAGCTGGTCGTGTCATCGCCGTGTCAGTGCGTGGTGGAGGCGTTTGACCTGCAGCCGGGAGAGCTGGTGTCGCCGAATCAGCCGAGCATCGCGCTGCTGGACCTGTCGAAGCTCTGGGTGCGGGCGTATGTGCCGGAGGGCCGGCTGGGTGAGATCGCGCTGGGTGATCGCGTACCGGTGCGGGTGACGTCGCCGGGCGGGGGCGACGTGATGGGGCGCGTTGTGTTCATTTCGCGCGAGGGCGAGTTCACGCCGCGCAACGTGCAGACGCCCGAGGAGCGCAGCAAGCAGGCCTTTCGCATCAAGGTGGCGATTGAGAAAGGCGGCGAGCACCTGCGCGTGGGCATGTCGGCCGACGTGCTGCTGGCCGAGGCGGCGCGGCCATGAGCGATCCGGTGATTCGCACCGACGGTCTGTCTCGCTGTTTCGGCGCGTTTTATGCCGTGCGCGAGTTGAGCCTGACGGTCGATCGGGCGGACGTGTTCGGGCTGCTGGGGCCGAACGGCGCGGGCAAGTCCACGCTCATCCGCATGTTGTGCGGCGTGCTGCGGCCCAGCGCCGGCAGCGGCTCCGTGCTGGGAATTGATATTGGCAAACACCCGGAGGACGTCAAACCGCGCATCGGCTACATGTCGCAGAAGTTCAGTCTCTATGCCGACCTCTCCGTGAAGGAAAACCTGGAATTCTACGGCGGTATCTATGGCCTGACGGGAGATCGCATGCGAGCGCGCGAACAGGCCGTGATCGACCTGACGGGATTGGGGCCGTACGTGCACCGGCTCGCGGGGCAGTTGTCGGGCGGGTGGAAGCAGCGGTTGGGGCTTGCGTGCGCGATGATCCACGAGCCGGAGCTGCTGTTCCTCGACGAGCCGACCGCAGGGATCGACCCGGTCGCCCGGCGCGAGTTGTGGGACTTGTTGTTTGAGTTGTCCCACCGCGGCGTGACGATGTTCGTGACGACGCACTACATGGACGAAGCGGAGCGCTGCACGCGCGTTGGGTATGTTCTCGCGTCGCGGCTGATCGCGCTGGGACGGCCCGCGGAACTGAAGGCGCTCCCCGATGTGACGCCGCCCGGCACGACGCGGTACCTCGTGCAGTGCCGTCGGCCGACCGAGGCGCTGGCAGCGACGCGCAGGCTGGCGCCGGTGCATGACGCGACGATGTTCGGCGACATGCTGCATGTCCTGGCGGAGTCGATGATCGCGCCAGGTGACTTGTTGAAGCAGCTCGCCCCCGATGAGTCCGACGCGACGATCGTGCCGACCGGCGCCACGCTGGAGGATGTTTTCGTCACCTTGAGCCGTGCGCGAGAGACGAAGGGGGCGGCATGAGGGGCTTTCGCGCCATCCTGTCCAAGGAGTTCGCGCACATCCGGCGCGACCGCTCGACCATCTTCTTCACGTTCATCGTGCCCGCGCTCCAACTGACGATCTTCGGCTACGCGATCGAGACAACCATTGAGAACATTCCGCTCGTGGTACACGACCTCGACGGCTCGCAGGACAGCCGCCGGCTCGTGGAGGCGCTGGAGGCCTCGCGCACGTTTCGCGTGGCCCAGCGAGTGACCAGCGGCGAGGCATGGCGGCACGCGCTGGCCGGCGGAAGCGCCAAAGCGGTGGTCATCATCCCCGCGGATTACGCTGCCCGCCTTCTGCGCGCCGAACAGGCGCACGTTCAATTCCTGATCGACGGCAGCGATTCGCAGGTCGCCACGACCGCCATGAACGCCGCAAACCTGATCGTCGGGCAGCTTGCGCTGGGCCGGGCGCGGCTCGTCGGCGAATCGTTGCAGGTCGGCCCCGCGCGCGACGAGAAAGGCCGCGTCGCCCTGCCGATCGAGGCCCGCCCGCGCATGCTGTTCAACCCCGACCTGGAAAGCTCGCACTTTTTCGTGCCCGGGCTGATCGCCATCATCCTGCAGCTCGTGCTTGTCTTCCTCACGAGTTTCTCCATCGTCAAGGAGCGCGAACACGGCACGCTTGAGCAGCTGTTCGTGACGCCGGTCGGCCGGCTGGGCCTGCTCTTCGGCAAACTCGTGCCCTACGCCGTGATGGCGTTCGGCGAGCTGCTCATCGTGCTGGTGCTGATGACGACGCTGTTCGGCGTGCCGATCAACGGGAGTCTGTGGCTGTTGCTCGCGCTGTCGAGCCTGTTCATCGTCACGGCCTTGAGTCTGGGGCTGATGATCTCGACGATTGCTCGCACGCAGTTGCAGGCGATGCAACTGTCGTTTCTGGTCATGCTGCCGTCGGTGCTGCTGTCGGGGTTCATGTTTCCCCGGCAGGAGATGCCGCTGCCGCTGTATCTCGCCGGCTTTGTGCTGCCGGTCACGTATTTCATCGAGATTCTGCGCGGCGTCATCACCCGCGCGGCGTATGCGACGGATTTGCTGTCGTCGATCGCCGGATTGGTCGCGTGCTGCGCGGTCATTTTTGCGGTCAGCGTCGCGCGGTTCCGAAAGCAGTTGGATTGACAATCAACCGTAGGGTGCGTCCTCGACGCACCGTTCCCAGCCGTGAGCCATGTTCGATGGACCCTATCCCTCGATGCCTTCGTGCCAACCTGTCTCCGTGATACAATCCTCCGCGGCTGTGGCGGGCGGCCGATTGGACCGATCTCTCGAACCCAGGAGCGTACCATGTTGATTCGGCGATTATTCGTTGCATTTCTGGCGGTGGGTGTCTGGTTGCCCGCGGTCGCATCGGCCGAGCAGTTGCCGCGCGACCCGAACAACACCTACGGCAAGCTCGACAACGGCGTGAAGTACATCGTTCGCAAGAATCAGAACCCGCCCGGGCGCGTCACGCTTTACCTGCACGTCAAGACCGGCGCGCTGAACGAGACCGACCAGCAGAACGGCCTGGCGCACTTTCTGGAACACCTCGCCTTCAACGGCTCGAAGCACTATCCGCCGGGGACGCTCGTGCCGCACCTGAACAAGCTCGGCATGCAGTTCGGCGCCGACACCAACGCGCACACCAATCAACACGAGACGGTCTACAAGCTCAACATGCCGGACAACAAGCCGGAGACGGTCGCCGATGCCCTGACGATCTTCGCCGACTACGCCGGCGGGTTGCTGCTCAATGCCGACGAGATCGACAAAGAGCGCAAGGTCATTCTCGAGGAGTCGCGCGCCCGCAAGAGTGCCCAGGAGCGGCTGCAGAAGCAATGGCGCCGCCTGATGTTTCCCGACATGAAGGTGTCGCGGCACGATGTCATCGGTGATGAGTCGCAGATCGCCGCTTTCCCCAAGGCCGAGTTCGACGACTATTGGAACACCTGGTACCGCCCCGAGAACCTGACCCTGATCGTCGTCGGCGACATTGAACCGTCCGACATCGAGAAGGCCGCCAGGAAGCATCTGGGTGAACTCGCGCCGCGCGGACCGGCGCGAAAGCCGGGCAAGACGGGCATCGAACCGGGGAAGAACCCGCCGGACAAGCCGCGCGCGATCGTCTTGAGCGATCCGGAGCAGGTGATGGCCCAGGTGCAGATGCTGTGCATTCGCCCCGGCCGCAAACCGATGACGACGTTTGCCGATTTTCGCTTCAACGAGATTGAGAACATGGGCACTTGGATCGTCAGCCGTCGGCTGCGCGAGATGGTCAACGCGGGCACGGCCAAGTTCCGTGGGGCCGGGGTCAGCGTGGGCAGCATGGAGCACGATGCGATCACGCCGCGCGCGCTGGCCATGGGCGAGCCGGCCGACTGGAACGCCATGCTGGAACAGGTGATTGTTGAAATTCATCGGGCCTGCGAACACGGCTTCACGAAGGGCGAGCTTGAATTGGCGCAGAAGGAATTGCTCGCCAATGCCCGGCGCGCGGTGCAGACCGAGAAAACGTTGAGCGCTTCGGCACTGGTGAACCGATTCAGCAGCGCGGTGGGCCAGGACGAGCCGATCCTCTCGGCGGCGCAGAATCTGGAATTGCTCGAGCGGATTCTGAAGGATGTGTCAGTTGATGAAGTGCAAATGGTGTTTTCGGAGAATTACAAGACGCCGAATTACAGCTACAGCCTGATGATGCCGGAGCCCAAGGACGGCGAAGCGCTGCCGAGCGAGAAGGACGTGCTCGCGGCGGCGGCCGAGGCGTGGTCGCGCAAGGTCGAGCCGCCCACGAAGTCGGCGGGCAATGAACAACTGCTGTCGAAGCTGCCGGCCGGCGGGGACGTGGCGGAAAAGCGCGTCGACGCTCAACTGGAAATCACGACGGCCAAGCTCTCCAACGGTGTGATCGTTCATCACCGGTTCATGGACTACAAGAAGGACTCGGTGCTGGTGAGCCTGACGATGCCCGGCGGCTCGATCGAAGAGACCGATGAGAACCGCGGCGCGAGCGAAGTGGCGAGCATCATCCTGAATCGGCCGGCGACAAGCCGTCTGTCGTCGACGCAAATCACCGACATCCTGACAGGCAAGAACGTCAACGTGCGCGGCGGGGTCGGTTCGGACACATTGACGATTTCGATCACCGGCTCGCCGGCGGACTTGGAGACCGGTTTTCAATTGGCGTATGCACTTCTCACCGACGCGAAGCTGGAGCAGGCGGCGTACGACAACTGGTACATGTCGCGCCTGCGACAGATCGAACAGATGGAGAAAACGCCCCAGGGTCACATGACGAAGCTGATGGCCCGGACGGTGTACGGGGCCGACGTGCGATTCACGCCGCTGACCGCTGAGCAGGTGGAAAAGATGAAGCCCGATACCGGCCTGAAGTGGTTCCAGCGCATCGTGGCGACAAGGCCGATGGAGGTGGCCGTCGTGGGCGAGATTCAGGCCGACGCGGCGTTGGCGCTGTGCGCGAAGTACCTCGGCGCGCTGCCGCAGCGGTCGGCGGGCTTCGACTGCCTCGATAAGCTGCGGAAGATCGAACGCGGCAGCGGTCCGTACAAGGCCGACGCGGTGTTTGAGAGCGTGACCCCCAAGGCGACGGCGCTGGGCGGCTTCCTCGGTTGCGACGATGCGAACGTGGCCGACCGGCGCAAGCTGCAACTGGTGTCGCGGATTCTCTCCGACCGAATGGTGAAGCGCATTCGCGAGGAGGAGCAACTGGTCTATAGCATCGGGTGCAGCAGCCAGGCGGCGCAGGTCATTCCCGACACGGGCATGATCATCGCCATCGCGCCGACCGATCCGCAAAACGGTGCGAAGCTCGCCGACACCGTCATCGAGATGATGCGCGCCTTCGCGAAGGACGGACCGACGCCCGAGGAACTGGCGACCGCGAAGAAGCAGACAGCGACCCGGCTGGAAACGACCATGAAAGAGCCGTCATGGTGGCACAACCAGCTCGGCGACATGATCTATCGCAAGCACGAGCTGGACGAGCTGCGTGATCTGCCCCGCGTCTTCGAAACCTTCACCGCGAAGGACCTTCAGACGACCGCCGCGAAATACATGACCGACGAGCGGATGATTCGATTCGTCGTCACGCCCGAGTCGCTCAAAGGCGCGCCGGCGGACAACGCCGCTCCGGCAAAAAAGAAACCTGCAGCAACCGCGGGCTAGGCCCTCTTGCAGTGTTCATGATGCATGGTCGAGTCAATCACGCGATGGCGGGAACCAACGGTTTCTCCGCGCGGGGGTCGTGGCGTACGCCGCTGTGATCGGATCGCGTCAGGTCGCGGCCCGGCGGGATTCGACCGCCGCTTTCAGGTCTTCCAGGTCCTGCTCGCACGCCTTGGACACCGACTTCATCATGAATCCCATCAGCTTGCACATGATCTTCGCGAAGAAGGTCAGCGGCTGCGCGTCAAAGTTCATGACCACGTCGGTGCCGTTCGCCGCTGGGGTCAGACGAATCTCGCAGCGATAGCGGCAGCCGCAGGTCTCGCTCCCCAGGACGTAGCCGTGCGGCGGGGTGAGCGCGACGACTTCCATCTCCTCGGTGGCCTCCTTGCCGAACATGACGCGCGTCTCCCGAAAGCGCGTGCCGACCCGCACCGGCCCGTCGGTGAGCATTTCAACGCGCTTGATGCCTCTGACGTGTTTGGGCGCATTGGCGAAGTCAGCAGCCTGCGCGAAGACCGCTTCAATCGGCGCGGCAATGGTTCGGCGAACGCTGAATTGGGCCATGGCGATGTCTCCCGAAGAGATGGAAGCCTGGGTAAGCCTCACTTCACGCGCGTCGAGACGATCTCCATGACTTTCGTGTTCTTCTCGCCGATCGGCAGGTCGCGAATCTCGAAAATGATCTTGTCATCGCCCTCGAACCGCCAGACATACTTGACCATCTTGTCGTGTTCGCCGGTCAGGTACTCGTCGAGCGTGCCATAAAGAATGAGTACGTTTCCGCTGGGGTCCAGGTCGCCTTCGAAGCGCAGCATGGCGGTGTCAATCGATGAGATGAACGTGCCGACGTAGCTCATCTTGAAGTTGTCATAGCCCATGACCAGGAAGCCCTGCATCGGCATGCCCATCATCGTGCCCTTGGTCTGCGACTGCATCCATCGGCCATCCATCATCCACTTGCTCTCGGCCGATCCCTTTTCCGGGGGCGTCGCCTGGCCGCCCATGAACATGCGCGATTCATGCGTCCACTTGCCGATGAAGCGCTCAAGCACTTTGTGATGATCGCTCGGCTGTGTGAACTTCGCGGCCTTGGCCATCATCTCGGCCATCTGTGCGGCCGAGGGTTGCTCCGGCGATTCGGATGGCTTGTCTTTTTCCTGCTGATAGTACGCCCAGCCGGCCAGCGGCGCGGCGAGAGTCAGCACGGCGGTCAAGGCGATCAATCGTCGAGTCAGCATGGACGTTCTCCCTTTGATGAAGTGTTTTCGGCGCGAACACGGCATGCGTCGCGCGGTCAATCGGACTGCGCCCGGGCCGATTGTTCGGCCATCGCGCGCATCACGGCATATCGAAGTTGAAAACAACCGGGCAGGTCGTCCCACCTCATCGCGGAGGCCGATTCAGCCGGTCGGCTTGGCGGGGCGACGCGCGGAACGCAGCAGAGCAGCAGCACGGCGAGCAGGGCCGTCGCCGACGCGTTAACGACGCGGGGGCGATTGGGAAGAGGCCGCTGAAGATGCAGCAGCCGCGACAAGATCTGGCTGTGTCGATGGACAAACGCCAGCGACGCGGGCGCGGCCTGCGGCATCACGAGCGAGCGCGCCAGTCGCAGCAGCGTTCGACGGTAGCTGCCGTCGCGATCTTGTAAAGCGCAAACGACGGCCTGGTCACAGCAGATTTCGCGGAGCGTTTCGAGGCGGGCCCGCGCGAGCCAGGCGACGGGGTGAAACCAATAAAGTTGATGGATCAAGGAGCAGGCAAACGAGGCCAGGGCATCGCGCCGTTGTACGTGGGCAAACTCGTGCATCAGCACGTGCTCCAATTGCTCGTGCGTCGCCTTTTGTAGCAACGTTGCCGGCAAGATCACGGTCGGGCGAATCAATCCGACAACCGCGGCGCCGGCCGCGTCACGTTGCACACTGATTCGCGGCGACCGGCGCATCCCCAATCGGTCGGCCACGCGGTTTGCCAACAGGCTTAACCAGGCCGGCGGCACTTTTCCGGGTGTTGCCAGCCAGCGCCGGCGTTCGCGCGACACGCGGCAACCTGTTGCAGTCATGAGAAACAGAAATCCAGCCAGCCACACAACAACCGTCGCGCGGAGAATCAGGCGACGATCCGGCGCGCCGGCTGGGTCAACCTCTTGCGGCGCGCGTTCAAAAATGTCCTCGATTCGAATGTCGCCGGGTGATCGGACCGCCGCTGGCTGAAGTGCCTCTTGCAGCTCTGCCGCGGGATCGACTTGCCGCCAGAGACTGATCGGCGAATCAAACAATGGCGGCACGACCAGCGCCAGCAGCACCATCCACCACATCGCGGCGCGAACCTGCGGCCAGACGCGATTCATCAGAACGCGATCGAGAATCGCGACGGTCGCGCCCAGCAACCCGACCTGCACCGACGCGACAAGCAGCCACGCCCCCAGCGCGTCCACCATCGCCCAGCCTTCCGCCGATTGCGTGAGCATGGCGCTCGTCATCGGGTCGCCTCCGACTCGCGCTCCATATCAGAAATCAGCTCCGCCAGCTTCCGGCGGTCCTTCTCGCTAAGTCGCTCCGTCGCAAGCATGTGCTGGACGAGCGACCCCGCCGCGCCGTCAAACGCCTTTTCCAGAAGCGAGCGAACAGCCGACCGGCGGGCCTGATCGCGCGACACGGCCGGCTCAAAATAGCTCGTGTTGCCGCGCTTGCGCATGCGCACGGCGCCCTTTTCCTCCAGCCGGGCGAGCAGGGATTTGACAGTTGTGTAGGCCCAGCGGGTTTTTTTCTCAACCGCTTCGAGCACGTCGCGCCCGCTGACCGGTGAGTGGTCCCAGACGGCGTTCATGACGGTCCATTCGGCGTCGCTAAGCTTCACGGTCGAAGTCTCCTGCCACACATGTAGCACAATCTACCACAAGTGTAGCAGGATTGCAAGCGCCGGTGAGGGCCTTTTCGGTCGCCACCATTCCGCAGAGAGGGACCAACTCTAAGTCGTTTCAAATTAATACTTTACGATTTTGTCACTTTCGGTGCCTATTGCTTAACCGCTCTTCGTGCACGGTTCATTCGATTCGAGTCGCTCCGCTCGAGCCACATTCTGCGATACTACCGGCGTTCCAGGCCGTTTGACCGAGATGCGGAGGCGTGGAGTGCTCCCGCACGGTTGATCGCTGTGCTTTCAAACAAGAAACGCGGGCCTATGTCCGCTGAACCCAAGGAGTTTCCCATGCGCCGGTTGCTGATTCTCGCTTTGATTGGTGTGTTTGCCGTCCCCGTTGCCGCGGCCGAACGGCAATATGCCTTTGAGCAGATCGAACTCTCCAACGGCATGAAAGTCATTTCGCTGGAGGACTTTTCCTGCCCCATCGTCGCCGTGCAGGTCTGGTATCACGTCGGGGCAAAGAATGAGGAAGAGGGGCGGCAGGGCTTCGCCCACATGTTCGAGCACATGATGTTCCGCGGGACCGACCGCCTCAACGAGACGGCGCACTTCGACAACATCCGCCGCGTCGGCGGCGACTGCAACGCCTACACCTCGTTCGATCAGACTGTCTATGTTCAGGAAGTCCCGTCGAACCAGCTCGAGCTTGTCCTCTGGCTTGAGTCCGAGCGGATGGCGTTTCTCAAGATCGACCAGAACGGTTTCGATACCGAGCGCAAGGTCGTGGAAGAAGAGCTGCGCCAAGGGCACAATCGCCCCTATGGCCGCGTGCCGGAAAAACTGCTCGCCGAAATCTACGGCGACAAGCCCTACGGCTGGACGCCCGGCGGGCAGATTCCGCACCTGCGCAAGACCCCGCTGGAAGACATTTCCGCGTTCTGGGACAAGTACTACCTTCCGAGCAATGCGACGCTCGTGGTCGTCGGCGCGGTGAAGCACGCCGAGGTGCAGGGCCTCGCGAAGAAGTATTTTGACTGGATTCCCGGCGGGCCGAAGCCCAAGCCGGTGATGGCGCCGCCCGTCAAACAATCCAAGCCGCGTGCCGTGACGATCAAAGAGGACAAGGGCCCGCTGCCGATCCTCGGCATGGTCTATCGCACCGTGCCCATGACCCATCCCGACGCGCTGCCGCTCCAGATGTGCCTCGGCATTCTCGGCGGCGGAGAGTCGAGCCGGCTGTATCAGGACATCGTGAAGGACAAGAAGATTGCACAGGTGGCGCTGGGCGGGGCGTTCGCGCTGGAGGCCGACGGGTTCGCGGGCGCGGGCGGCGTGTTGCTGCCGCTGGTGGGCAAGAAGAAGGAGTTGGTTCAGACCATCCGCGAGCACATCAAGAAGATTCGCAGCGAATCGGTCACCGAGGACGAACTCACGAAGATGAAAAATCAGATGCGCCGCGGCGAAATCGGCGCGTCGATGTCGGTCGCCAGCAAGGCCGGCCAGCTCGGACAGTATGCCGTCCTGTTTGGCGACGCCGAGCGAATCAACAAGCGCCTCGCCGAGATCGACGCCGTGACCGTGGCGGACATTCAACGCGTCGCGAAAAAGTACCTGATTGACAAGCATCGCATCGACATCAGCGTCGATCCGAACGTCGCGGGGGCGCTTGGCTCGCTGTTTGGCGGCAAGGATGGCGAGGATGAAGGACCCGAGCCGCCCAAGCTCGAGAACCGCATCGCGAAGCGCACCGGTCCCAAGGCCGAGGCGAAGCGCCCCGATGGCTTTCCCGATCAGCCGCCGGCCGGCAAGATGATGGACGACCTGCCGCCGATTCCCTATGCCGAAAAGAAACTCGACAACGGTTTGCGTGTCGCCGTCGTCGGCAACCAGGAAGTGCCGATGGTCACGATGGTGCTGGGCATCAAGAGCGGCGCCTGGACGGAGAAGCTCCCCGGCACGGCCATGTCCGCCATGGCCATGTTGACGCAGGGCACCAAGACGCGCACGGCCAAGCAACTCGCCGAGACGCTGGAGTTCAACGCGATCTCACTGGGCGGATCGGCCGACATGGACACGGCGCGGCTCACCTGTTCGGCGATGTTGCCGCAGCTGGACCTCGCGGGCGAGTTGTTCGCCGACGTGCTGCGCAACCCGAGCTTCCCGAAGGACGAGTTCACGATCATGCAGCAGCAGCAGAAGATGGGCATGCTCGTCTCCACGAAGACGCCCGAGTACCTCGCCGAGCGCGAGATGCGACGGCAGATGTACGGCGGCCATCCGTACTCGCGCACGCCCTCGGGCGAACTCGAAGACCTCGACGCTGTGACGATCGACGCCCTGCGCGAATGGTGGGCCGAGCATGTGCGACCGGAGAATTGCGTGCTGTACTTCGCCGGCGACATCACGCCGGAGGATGCCTTCAAGCTCGCGGCCAAGCACCTGGGCGACTGGAAGGTCGAGGGCAAATTCACGCCGCCGACCCTGCCCGAGGCCCCGAGCGCCAAGCAGACGCACATCTACCTTGTCGATCGGCCCGGCAGCGTGCAGAGCCAGATTCGCATCGGCCATCGCAGCATCACGCGAAGCGACCCGGCGTATTTCACGAGTCGCGTGTTGAGCCAGATCTTCGGCGGCGGGTTCAACAGCCGGCTGAACAAGGCGGTGCGGGTCGAGAAGGGGCTGACCTACGGCGCGCGCGGCGGGTTCAACGCGCGGCGATTCGGGGGTGAGCTGCAGATCAGTACGTTCACAAAGACGCCCAGCACGGCCGAGACGGTGAAGGTCGTGATGGATGAGATTGACAAGATGCGCGCGGCGCCGCCCGAAGCCGGCGAGATGAATGATACAAAGACCTACATTGTGGGCTCGTTCCCCGGCGATCGCGAGACGCCCGAGGCGACGGTCGGCGATCTCTGGATGATTGAGACGCAGAACCTGCCGAGCGATTACCTCCAGCGATTGCTCAAAGGCGTGCGTGAAACAACCGCGGATGACGTGCTCGGCGCGGCCAAATCGCTGATCGATCCGAAGAACATGACCGTGATCGTGGTCGGCGAGGCGAAGCAGATCAAGAACGATCTGGAAAAGATCGCGCCGGTGACAGTGGTGAATGCTCCGGCAGGGGAGTATAGGAGCGGAGAGGAGAAACCGTAGACCATTGCAAAGGCATTTGCCGAGCCTATGAATGCGAAACGACAGAACATAAGTGTTGCCGATTCATCGGTCGCAACTTGTGATGTGGGCCACGTTAACCGATTCGCACACACATCTAATCCGAGCTTCTCATGGTTCACCTGATGGATCTTGGAAGGAGCAAACTGGTGTCCAAAAGTGCTTTGGTCGAATCTGAACGTGAACGGCTTTATCAGCGACAAATGCTTGAGCGAATTAGCCGTGAACCACAGCTCGACGAGTTAGTTTTAGTGTACTTGAATGATGTTAACGGTGAACATGACTATGGACTCTACAGCGCTCTTGTACGCTCCATCTCCATCGAAGATTGCCTCGCTGACCCATGCTGGGACTTGAGCCAACATGAAGGTCATCCTGCGGCGATAGTTTACAGTGAAGGGAAGGGCGTACAGCGCGTCGAGTATTTGCGATATGGCTCAACTGAGTTTGAGCCCATTGTAATTGATCGAGACTTCCACGGGTTGCGTGCGGGATATGTCGAGATTTCGGAGGAATTTCGGTTGTTTCATCGTCTGTATCATGACCGACAACAAGATCGGTATTACAAGATCACGGACTCCGGTAACGAAGAATTAGTGGCCATTGTAGAACCTGAAAGCGTGAGAATTCGTCTTAGGGAGATACTGCAATTCGTTGCGGTTAAAGAAATGCATTTGTCGATTCAGTTCGATTGCAGGGAGATGTCTCAAATGAGTTTGAAGGAACTTCATATAAAAGCCGAAAGTGATGATCATCGCATCGGCCTTCTTTGTTGGGGAATTAACTACGGCGACTCGCAGGGCCTTGGAGGGTTTGGAGCATTCAGTAGGTTGTTGGGAAAGCGATTGATCCCACCTCTTCCCAAAGAGAAGAGTGGCTTTTGGGGATTTGCCGCAAGCGAAGAGAAAAAGCACATAGAGTTCATTATTGGTGTAGATAAGGATGGAAATGAGATTACTAAGTCCTGCAACGAACACGGTATTGGAGGCGATTACCTGCGAGCTGTACATTTCAGAAAAGAAGTCTTAGACAAGTATTTTGCCCAATCATCAAAGTACACAGTCGGCGATTCTGTCCTTTGGTGCGGTCGCCTTTGGTGCATGTATATCGATAATCATCATGATGACAAGGTGTGCGCATGGCTTGGTGATCTTGGCCGCGATCTTCCGTATGAAGAGCAGCTTCATTGGCGCAGCTTTAACATTGTGCCAGTCGGAGGCGTGAGCAAGGTCTTTTTTGATCGACAACTAAATGCCGAGTTTGCTGAAACGGATCGAGTCGAGCTGTTGTTCGACGAATTGTATTTCAAACTTGCGCAAACTTGTCAGGATCTCTTAGGGGGGCCACTCTTGTTGCCCTTATCAGAGGCCGACAAACATTACTTCAAGAGTATTCGTGTGCCTGCAACTGATCAACAAAAAGATTTCGATGAACTTGTCCTTGCGCTAACAAAGATTCTAATTGACTCTTTAAATGAGAGGGCGTTGATCTCCTTTGTTCCAAGCGAGCAACGAGATGGCGTTAGAGGAGGTATTGCGCGACTTGAAAAGGCTTGTTCGTGCAATGGCGTCACAGGTTATGAACCTCACGTTGAGTTTTTACGGGATTTGCAACGCTTGCGATCCAGTGGATCAGCTCATCGAAAGGGCGAAAACTATAGAGATAGTGCCGCAAAACTGGGGATTGACAAACAGGGATTACGACATGTCTTTCGTGATATTCTAACAAAGGGTGTAGCCTTTCTGGAATTTTTGATTGGTGAAACTCGAAAAGGATCATTTAAGCCAACTAAGGAACGTTGATTATGCTTCAGAGAATCAAGTATATACCCAGAAAGCCAACGACTAAGTTAACGTATTGCGAATCTGAAACTGTTAATTGAGCGCTGTCATTTCGCCGGAAACTGAAAATCCACCACCTGCATCTCGACACTGCGGCGGCCGTTCCACTCGTTCAGCGTCGGCTTGAAGGCGATGCGGCAGCGGCGGTGGTCCAGCAGCATCGGCCGAAACTCCGCCATGCCGAAGGCGATGGCTTTGCAGGTGCGGCGGCCGTCGCTGACGGTGACTTGCATGTGCCGCTCACCGTTGCCGACGAGTCGCGGTTCGCCGACGACATCGAGCCAGCCGGTGGCGAGCTTCGCCGCGGGGTTGCCGGCACCGAGCGGTTCGAGCCGGCCCAGGTCGGCCACGAGCGACTCATCGAGCTGGTTCAGTTGCACTTCATCGTCGAGGTGCAGGCGCGGTGTGAGGTCGTTGTGCGTGAGCGCCCGGGCCGCACGGGCCTGAAACGCCTCGCGAAACGCGTCGATCTTGTCGGTTGCAATCTTCAAGCCCGCGGCCATGGCATGCCCGCCGAAGCTCAACAAATGCCCGCGGCAATCAGCGAGCGCTTCGACGAGTGAAAAGTTCCGCACGCTCCGCGCCGAGCCTTGCCCCGTGCCGTTGTCCACGGCGATCATCACGGCCGGCCGGCCGAACGCGTCGGCGATGCGCGATGCGACGATGCCGATGACGCCGGCGTGCCATCCTTCTGACGCCAGCACCACGGCGCGAACGTGGTCGGCATCCTGCTTCTGGGCGACGACCATCTCCTTCGCCTGCGCGGCGATCTTTCGCTCCATGGACTGCCGCGCGCGGTTCTGCTGTTCGAGGTTCGCAGCGATCTCGGCGGCCAGTGCCTCGTCGGCGCGCGTGAAAAGATCCACGGCGAGCCGCGCGTGCCCCATGCGGCCGATCGCGTTGAGCCGGGGGCCGAGCTTGAAGCCGATGTCGTAGCCGCTGATGGCCTGCCCGCCCAGGCCGCTCGATGCGATCAGCGCGCGCACGCCGGGCAGTTTGCACGTGCGCAGACCGAGCAGCCCGTTCGCGGTGATGAGTCGGTTCTCACCCAGCAGCGGAACCACATCGGCCACGGTCCCCAGCGCGGCCAGGGCCATCGCGTCCACGAGAAACTCGCGAAAAGCCGGCGTGACCTTCGCCTGCCCGCCACAAACCTGACCGATGGCCCAGGCGACCTTGAGCGCGACGCCCGCGCCGGAGAGATTCGGATTCTCATACGCAGCGCCGCCATCGGCGACGAGCGACGCCAGACCGGGGTGAACGATCTGCGCATCGGGCAACGTCACCGCGCCGGTTTCATCAACCTGCGGCTGGTGGTGATCGGTGATGATCAGCTCAACGCCCAGCGCGCGCGCCCGGGCGGCCGCTTCGACCGCCGTGACCCCGCAATCGACGGAGACAATCAACTCGGCCCCTTCGGCGGCGAGCGTCTCGATCGCGGCGACGTTCAGGCCATACCCTTCTTCGAGGCGATGCGGGATGTAGAACTCGGCCGCGCCGCCGGCGAGGCGGATCGCGTGCCAAAGGATGGCTGTGCCGGTGACGCCGTCGACGTCGTAGTCTCCGTAGATGACAATTTTCTTTTTATCGCGGACGGCCCGCACGATGCGCTCGGCGGCGGGCATCGCTCCGGGCAGGCGTTCGGGGGCGAAAAGATCGGACGCGGCGGGCTTGAGGAACTTCCGCGCGCCGGCTTCGTCCGTGATGCCGCGGTTGCAAAGGACCTGCGCCACGACTGGCGAGATTCGCAGCGCCGCGGCGAGGGCGTCCTTGCCGGGCGCCGGTGCTGCGATGACCCAATCCATGGGCATGTCCGTTTCCTGTATTCAGAGCCGGGCGTCCCGTCCCGGTGAACGTGCAAGCAATGCCTTGCGGGCGACGGTGCAAATGGTACGCTCGCGGGCAGCCGTGACAAGCGCGATCTGTTCTTGCATCGGCGGCGGTGCGCAAAGGGCTGAACCCCGCGAGAAGGCCGTACATGGTGCGGATTAAAATCTGTGGAATCACGCGGTCGCAGGACGCGGTCGCCGCCGCCGAGGCCGGCGCGGACGCGATCGGGCTGGTTTTCGCGCGGTCACCGCGACGCGTCACGCTCGCCGTCGCGAAGAGAATCGTGCGCGCGCTGCCGCCGTGGGTGTCGGCCGTGGGGGTGTTTGTGAATGCGAAGCCCGCGGCGATCCGCCGGACCCTGGATGCAACAGGCATCGGCGAGGCGCAGCTGCACGGAGATGAGTCGCCGCAAATCCTTTGCGCCATGAAAGGCGTGCGGGTCATTCGTGCGCTTCGCGTGAGGGGCGAGGGTGTTCTCGATGAGCTTGTCCGATGGCACAACGCGGGCGCGTCGGGCGTGTTACTCGACTCGTTTGACGCCGCCGCGCGCGGCGGAAGCGGCAGGCGTTTTGACTGGGGGCTGATGGAATCCCTTCGTTCAGGCGGCACGCTGCCGGAAGGCCTTCGGCTGATTCTCGCGGGCGGGCTGACGCCTGATAATGTCGAGGCGGGGATTCGCGCGGTGCGGCCGTGGGGTGTGGATGTGTCGAGCGGCGTCGAGACTCGCCCGGGGGTCAAGCGTGACGAACTGATTCAGCGATTTGTGGAGGCGGCGCGCCGCGCGGGCGATAATCGACGCGTCAACCGTTGAAATCACTCGAAATCGCTTGATTTTCAGGGCGTTTTCAGTGCCTTCGCGGTCCTGATTCGTTGACAGTGCCCGGTTGATCCGTAAAATAGATGGATTGATCCTGCAAGCAGAAACGGAACCGGCCGCGCGGGGGCAATGCGGCCCGCGCCCCACCCACCCGAATTGTCCGTCAAGCCGACCGGAAGCACTGTGCCGAGGAATGATCTCATGAGCAATCGTGGAAAGACGGGAATCGCCTGTTGCGCGGTGATCTTCTGCGGGCTGATTCATGGCGGCATCGCACAAGCCGAGCCGCAACCCAGCCCCGTGCCGTCGGCCTGGGAATTGACGCTTCAGCCGACCGAGCCGACGCGTATCGTGGTGGACCTGGGCGGCGTAAAAAAGACATTCTGGTATTTCCTGTACACGGTCACCAACAACACCGGGGAGGACGTGGACTTCCACCCCGAGATCGTCCGCGTCAGCGAAATCGAGACTGAAGCCACCGCGTCGCAGGCGCAGAAGAACCCCGGCCAGGCCCCGCGCATCACCCCGGAGCCGGCGATCATCGGTCTGGACTCGCGCGTCTTCAAAGCCATCGCCGAGCGGCACCAGCGAACGCATCCGTTCCTCGTCACGCCGGTCAAGGCAATCGAGCGGCTGCTCCAGGGGCGGGACAACGCCCGCACCAGCGTGGCGGTCTTCCCCGACCTGGACCCGCGGGCCAGCAAGTTCACGATCTACTTTGGCGGGTTATCGGGCGAACAGACCTCCAAGCCCAACCCCACGCACAACCCCAAGAAGGCCGAAAGCGAGGACAATCCCCGCTTTTTTGTCATCCGCAAGACGCTTGCGATGCCCTACACCATTCCGGGCGATGAGCGAACGCGCCCGACAGCAATCCCCGTTCTGGGCCGCATGACATGGGTCATGCGATAGGCTATACTGCTCGGCTCGGCTGGCTGACCGGTCGTCAGGTCGGCGCTGGAAATAATTGGAATGGTTGGGGCGCAATGCGTCGCCCGGGCAACAGGGTATCACGTCATGGCACATAAGAAGGGACAGGGCTCCACTCGCAACGGTCGCGACAGCAATCCGAAGTACCTCGGCGTCAAGCGGTACGACGGCGAGACGGTCACGGTCGGCACGATTCTTGTGCGCCAGCGCGGCACGCCGATCCGCCCGGGGATGTACGTCGGTCACGGTCGCGACGACACGTTGTTCGCCCTGCGCGCCGGCAAGGTGGTCTTCAAGTCGGGCAAGGTTTCGATCGAGCCGTCGGCCGAGTCGAACTAGCTCGCGTCGTTTCAGGATGAATGCACAATGCCCGCGGCTCGCCGTGGGCATTTTTTATTGGCGTTGATCCCGGATCGCGCGCGGCGGGTGGTTGCATGATTTTCATCGATCAGGCGGAGATTCATGTCGAGTCAGGCCGCGGGGGCGACGGCTGCGTGAGCTTTCGGCGTGAGAAGTACGTCCCCAAGGGCGGACCCGACGGCGGCGACGGCGGCGACGGCGGCAGCGTCTATGTGCAGGTCAACGAACAATTATCGACGCTGGTAGAATTAACGGGCAAGCACCATTGGAAGGCCCGGCCCGGCCAAGCCGGCATGGGGTCCAACTGCACCGGCAAATGCGGGCGAGACGAAATCATCGAAGTCCCGGCCGGCACGATGGTCTATGACCGCGACAGCGGCTCGCTGTTGCGCGATCTCGTCAACCCCGGCGAGCGCGTCTGCGTGGCGCGCGGCGGGCGCGGCGGGCGCGGCAACGCCAAGTTCGCCTCACCGACGCATCAAACACCGCGCGAATTCGAACACGGGCAATCGAGCGAATCGCGCTGGCTGCGCCTGGAGCTGAAACTCATCGCGGAGTGCGGGGTCGTCGGCCTGCCCAACGCCGGCAAGAGCACGTTGCTGTCGCGCGTGTCACGCGCGCGGCCGAAGATCGCCGATTACCCTTTCACCACACTCGCACCGAACCTCGGCATCGTGTCGCTGCCTGGATATCGACAATTTGTGATGGCCGACCTGCCGGGGCTGATCGAGGGCGCGGCCCAGGGGCACGGCCTGGGGCAGACGTTCCTGCGACACGCCGAGCGCACGCGCGTCATTGTGCACCTGATTGATTTGTTTCCGGTCGAAGGCCAGCCGACGCCGATCGAAGCCTATCGCATTATCCGGGGCGAGCTGGAGCAATACAGCGCGGCGCTGGCCGCCAAGCCCGAATTGATCGTCGCGAACAAGCTTGACCTCGCCGGCAACTCGGACCCGCCCGAACTCGCCGAGCTGTCGCAGGCGCTGGGCCGACCGATTCTCGGCATCTCCGGCGTGAGCGGCCGCGGCGTCGAAACGCTGGTCAATCAAATCTACGACATGATTCAGACCCAGCGCGCGGCCGAACCAACCAACGCGTTCTGACGCATCAGCGCGGAACGCCGCGCAACAAACGACAAGCGATTCCACGGCTACGCGCGCCATTGAAATTGTGCTACAGTGCAGCCCTCACACAACGAATGAATTTGGCACGCACGACATGGACATTCTTCCGACGCAAATACGAACAAGCGACCCCACATTTGCCGAGAACGCCGCGCACCTGCGCAGCCTCGTGGACGAACTCAAATCGAAACTCGCGGCCGTCAAGCTCGGCGGCGGCGAGGCGGCGGTGCAGAAGCATCGCGCCCGCGGCAAGCTGTTCGTACGCGATCGCATCGAACGGCTGATCGACCCGGACAGCCCCTTTCTGGAGTTCAGCGCCCTGGCGGCGTCGGAGATGTACGACGGCGAAGCGCCCGGGGCGGGAATGGTCTCCGGCATCGGCCGGGTCAGCAGCCGCGAATGCGTGATCGTCGCCAATGATGCGACGGTGAAGGGCGGTACGTATTACCCCATCACAGTGAAGAAGCACCTTCGGGCGCAGGAGATCGCGCAGGAAAACCACCTGCCGTGCATCTACCTCGTGGATTCAGGCGGAGCGTTTCTGCCGCTGCAGGCCGACGTCTTTCCCGACAAGGAACACTTCGGGCGGATCTTTTTCAACCAGGCGCAAATGTCGGCTCGGAACATCCCGCAGATCGCCGTCGTGCTCGGCTCCTGCACCGCGGGCGGGGCGTATGTCCCCGCGATGAGCGATGAATCGGTGATTGTCCGAAACCAGGGGACGATCTTTCTCGGTGGTCCGCCGCTGGTGAAGGCCGCGACCGGCGAAGAAGTCACGGCGGAAGAACTTGGCGGGGCCGACGTTCACTGTCGCACAAGCGGCGTGACCGATCATTACGCGCAGAACGACGAGGACGCGCTGGCCATCACGCGGCACATCGTTGAGCATCTCGGCGCGCCGCGACACACCGCGTTGAAGATGATGCCGCCGGAAGATCCGGCCTACGACCCGGCTGAAATCTACGGCGTGATTCAGAAAGACATCCGCAAGCCCTACGACGTGCGCGAGATCATCGCGCGGATCGTGGACGGCAGCCGGTTTCACGAGTTCAAAGCGCTGTATGGTGCGACGGTTGTGTGCGGCTTCGCGCACATCTGGGGCTACCCCGTCGGCATCGTCGGCAACAACGGCGTGCTGTTCAGCGAAAGCGCGCAAAAGGCGGCGCACTTCATTGAGATGTGCAGCGTGCGCGGCGTGCCGCTTGTTTTCCTGCAAAACATCACCGGCTTCATGGTCGGCAAAGCGTACGAGTCCGGCGGCATCGCCAAGGACGGCGCGAAGATGGTCGCCGCGGTCAGCAACGCGGCCGTGCCGAAGTTCACGATCATCATCGGCGGGTCGTACGGCGCGGGGAATTACGGCATGTGCGGCCGAGCGTACAGCCCGCGCATGCTGTGGATGTGGCCTAACGCGCGGATCAGCGTCATGGGCGGCGAGCAGGCGGCCAACGTGCTGCTGACGGTGAAGAAGGACCAGCTCGCGCGCGAGAAGAAGAAAGCGATGACCGCCGCGGAGGAGGAGGCATTCAAGCGCCCGACGCTGGAGAAGTACGCGCACGAGAGCAGCGCGTATTACAGCACGGCGCGCCTGTGGGACGACGGCGTGATCGATCCGATCGACACCCGCCGCGTGCTGGCGCTGGGCATCGCGGCGTCGTTGAATGCGCCGTTCCCCAGGCGTCGCGTCGGTGTATTCAGAATGTAGAACACGACGTGTTAGGAATCGAAAGCAGGCCGCGTTCAAAGCGTCAACTTGCCGGCGAGACCGTTTGTCGACAACGCCGGTGACGTAGAATTTTCGAGAAGGAGTCCGCAGCGCGAACGGGAGTACGATGCGCCGACCTCGAAAAAAAACACCCCGCCGTCGCGCAAAACGGCGGATTCTCATCGTGGCCAATCGGCTTCCGGTGATGAAGGTACGCCGCGGGGGAAAGGTGCATTGGGATCCCTCGCCGGGCGGGCTGGTCTCGGCCATGGCGCCGGTGCTTGCGACGCATCGCGGTGAATGGGTCGGCTGGTCGGGCGTGGCGGGCCCCAGTCCCCGCCGCCTGACGAATGACGGGTTGCGCATCTACCCGGTGCCGCTGACCGTCGCCGACGTGGAGAAATACTACCTCGGTTTTTCGAATGCGACGATTTGGCCGCTTTACCACGATGCCGTGCGCACGCCGGTCTTCAACGCCCGGTGGTGGAAGCCCTATGTGGACGTGAACGCGCGGTTCGCGCGGACAGCGGCCGCACATGCCCAGCGCGGCGAGACGGTGTGGGTTCACGATTACCAATTGCAACTGGTGCCTCGCATGTTGCGCGAGTTGCGACCCGATCTGCGCATCGGTTACTTCCTGCATATTCCATTTCCGCCGGATGAACTCTTTGCGTGGCTCCCGTGGCGGCGCGAGATTCTGGAGGGGCTGCTGGGGGCGGACTTGATCGGCTTTCAGACGACGGCCGACGCGAGGGACTTTTCCCGTGCGGCGCGAGAATTCACGGTCGCTTCGGGGACCGACAGCAGCCTGCAGTTCAAGGGTCGGCACATCGATATTGGCGCTTATCCGATTTCGATTGACGCCAAATGGATCGAGCAGCAGGCGACCGAGCCGGCGACACTGCGCCAGGCGCAGGCAATCCGTCGATCCATTGGGGCATCGCGCAAGCTGCTATTGAGCGTGGATCGACTGGATTACACGAAGGGGATCGATCAACGACTGCGCGCCTTCGAGTTGCTTCTGCGAAGTGGAGACGTAACGGTCCACGATTGCGTGCTGATGCAGGTGGCGGTGCCGAGCCGCGAGACGGTGGCCGAATATCGCGAGCAGCGCGAAAACATCGAGCGGATCGTCGGACGGATCAACGGAGAGTTCAGCGTGCCGGGCCGGGTTCCCGTTCACTATTTCCGCCGCGGTCTCTCGCGCGAGGAACTGGTCGCCTATTACCTGGCTGCGGACGTGATGGTCGTAACGCCGCTGAAAGACGGAATGAACCTCGTCGCCAAGGAATACGTCGCAGCGCGGCGGGACAACACCGGCGTATTGATGTTGAGCGAGTTCACCGGCGCGGCCCGCGAGTTGCGGCAGGCCCTGCTGGTCAACCCGCACGACATCGACGCCATGGTGCACACGTTGCACGCTGCAATGGAACTGCCGCGAAGCGAAGCCCGGACGCGCATGGCCGCCATGCGAGCCAACGTCCGTCGGCACGACGTGCATGCTTGGGCGCGCAATTTTCTTCGCATTCTGGAGGGGTAGGGAACCGACATGCCCGATCTCGCGTCCGCGTCCGGCCGTGCGCCGGCGACATCATCGGCCTTGGACGAGCGAATCGACGCGCTGGCGCGGACGCCGGTCCTTCTTGTCGCTTGCGATTTCGACGGCACGATCGCTCCGATCGTTCCAACGCCCGATCAGGCTTTCCCCGATCGGGAGGCGATCGTGGCCCTTGGATCGCTCGCCAAGATGCCGCATACCCACGTGACCGTCATTTCGGGCCGGGCGCTCGCCGACCTCGCTCATCGCACTCGCGACGCCGAAGACTTGCATCTGATCGGCAGCCACGGAAGCGAGTTCGAACCGGGCTTCGCGTCGGCCTTGTCGCCGGAGGCCACGTCCCTGCGCGCACGGCTCCTCGAGGCATTGAGCGAAATCGCCGGTCGATACGCCGGAACGCTGCTGGAAGAGAAGCCCGCCGCCGCCGCATTCCACTACCGCGGCGTTCAGGACGGCGCCGCGCGGGCCGCGCTGGAGGAGGTTTTTTCGGGGCCGGCGGCGTGGCCGGGGGTGCATCTGCGTCAAGGCAAGTGCGTGGTCGAGTTAAGCGTTGTCGAGACTAACAAGGGAACAGCCTTGACACGAATCCGTCACCGCGTGGCGGCGACCGCGGCCCTTTTCCTGGGCGACGACCTGACCGACGAAGACGCGTTCGTCACTCTGGCCGGCCCCGATGTGGGCGTGAAGGTTGGTGACGGCGAAACGCGCGCGGCGTATCGCATTGCGGACACGCATGCAGCGGCGCGATTGCTGGCGCGCCTCGCGGAGCTGCGCTTCGCATGGCTGGCCGGTTCCCATGCCGTGCCGATCGAGCATCACGCGATGCTCTCGGACCAGCGCACTTTTGCGCTCTTGGATTCGGGCGGTCGCGTGGTCTGGTGGTGCGTTCCGCGCCTGGATGCGACCACGGTCTTCGCGGAGTTGCTGGGCGGCCCGGCGGCCGGCTTCTTCGAGATCACGCCCATTGATGGCGAAGCTGCGAGCGCCCGGGCGCCTCGCTATCTTTCTGATACATTTGTATTGGAAACCGCCTGGCCCGGGTTGCGCCTGACCGACTACCTCGACGCCGGGGACGGGCGGGCCTACCAGCGTGCCGGCCGGTCGGATCTGCTGCGTGTGATTGAGGGGCGGGGGCGCGTGCGCATCCGATTCGCGCCGCGACTGGACTTTGGCCGGATCGCAACGCGCCTGACCGTTGTGGAGGATGGGCTCGTCATCGAGGGCGGATCGGACCCGATTATCCTCCGCGCGCCGGGCATCGCCTGGTCGCTGATCGACGACGGTCCGCACCAGACGGCCGAGGCCGAGTTGACCGTGAACGACGACCCGATTGTGCTCGAGCTTCGCTACGGCACGGGAAATCTGTCCGCGACAAACATGCCGGAGTCGGATCGCCGCCGTCAGACCGAATTGTTCTGGAGCCGCTGGGCGCAGTCGCTGGCCGTGCCAAACCTGCACGCTGACGCCGTGCGGCGCAGCGCGCTGGTGCTCAAAGCGCTGACTTTTGGACCGACCGGCAGCATCGCGGCCGCGGCGACGACGAGCCTCCCCGAAGAGGCGGGCGGCGTGCGCAACTGGGACTATCGCTACTGTTGGCCGCGCGACGCGGCGATGGCGTCGGCCTCGCTCGTGCGACTCGGTTCGACGGGTGGCGCGATGAAGTTTCTTGATTGGATGCTGGGCATACTCGATCACTGCGAAGCGCCCGATCGCCTGCGCCCGGTGTACACCGTGACCGGGGGCCACCTCGGCGCCGAAGCCGAATTGACCGCGCTGCCCGGCTATCGCGGCAGCCGGCCGATTCGCATCGGCAACGCAGCGGCGGGACAGGTTCAGCTCGACGTGTTCGGGCCGATCGCCGAGCTTGTCGCACTCCTCGCCGAGCGCGGCACGCCCCTTTCATCCGAACATTGGCGCCTCGTGGAGATGATGGTCGAGGCGGTGGAGAATCGCTGGCACGAACCGGACCACGGGATCTGGGAAGTGCGCATGGCCAAGCGGCATCACGTTCACTCGAAGGTGATGTGCTGGCAGACCGTCGATCGCGCGCTCAAAGTGGCCGACTACCTCGGTCGCAAGCGGCCGCAGTGGCCGGCCCTGCGCGAGCGCATCCGCGCCGATGTACTGGAGCATGGATTCAACGCGGACGCGGGAGCCTTCACGACGGCATACGAATCGCCCGAGCCGGACGCCGCCGCGCTGTGGGTGGGGCTGTCTGGCATGCTGCCGCCGAATGATCCTCGATTCCTCGGCACCATCGATTGCATAGAGCGGAAACTCCTTCATGGGCCCACTGTGTATCGGTATCGGATGGATGACGGGCTCCCTGGCGCCGAAGGCGGTTTCCATATCTGCACGACGTGGTTGATCGAAGCCATGGCGATGACCGGCCGCATCGACCAGGCCAGCGGACTACTGAACAAATTGGTCGGCTTGATCGGCCCGACCGGGCTTCTGTCGGAACAGTACGATCCTGATGCGGCGATGGCGCTGGGCAACTACCCGCAAGCGTATTCACACCTGGGACTGATCGACGCGGTCATGCGACTCAAAGCGGCGGGAGAGTGACGGGGCCGCGATTCCACTCTCGCGCCGTCGCTGCAACAGCCGCCAACCTCGATTACAATCGCCCCTCGCCCATGAAGCACGCTGGAGTCGCGTCATGCCGAGTTTCATTCGAATTGTCGAGCAAGGCCCGATCGCCCGCGTGACGCTGGCGCGGCCCGAGCTGCACAACGCCTTCAACGATGAGATGATGGCGGAGCTGACGACGGCGTTTGCATCGCTCGGCGCCGACGCGCGCGTGCGCCTGATCGTGTTGGAGGGCGAGGGGAAGAGCTTCTGCGCCGGGGCCGACATCAACTGGATGAAGCGCATGGTCGGCTACACGATCGAGGAGAACGTGGCTGACGCGAACGTGCTGGCGAAGATGCTGCGAACCATCCGCGAATGCCCGCGGCCGACGGTGGCGCGGGTGCATGGGGCGACGTTCGGCGGCGGCGTGGGGCTTGTGGCGGCCTGCGACATGGCTGTGGCGACGGCTGAATCGATGTTCTGCTTGAGCGAAGTGAAGCTGGGTATTGTCCCGGCGGTGATATCGCCGTTTGTATTGGAGAAGATCGGCGCGGGCCACGCGCGGCGGTACGCGTTGACGGCCGAGCGATTCGACGGGCGCGAAGCGCATCGCATCGGCCTCGTGTCGCATGTGGTGGATCAGCCGGCCGATCTCGATCCGTGGATCGAGCAGATCGCGGCGAGCGTGGGCGGGAACGGGCCGATGGCCGTGGCTGCGTGCAAGCGGATTCTCGACCGAGTGCATGGTCAGGATTGGAACGACGTGCAGGCTTTTACGACGCGGCAGATTTCGGAGATTCGCGTGTCGCCGGAAGGGCAAGAGGGTCTCAAGTCGTTCCTGGAGAAGCGTAAACCGAATTGGTGAGGATCGCAGGGTGGGCAATGCCCATCACATGAAGGGCGCGCATTCGAACTGGTGGACAATGCCCACCCTACGAAACTACGAAACTAGCCACTGACCACTGTCACGCAATGAAACACTTTCGCAAAATCCTGATTGCCAATCGCGGCGAGATTGCCGTGCGAATCGCGGCGACGTTGCGCGAGATGGGCATCGCCGTCGTGGCGGTGTATTCCAATCCCGACGCGGGCGCGCTTCACGTTCGTGCAGCCGATGAGGCGTACCCACTTGAGGGCGCGAAATCTGCGGAGACGTATCTGCGCGGCGACAAGATCATTGACATCGCCCGCCGCTGCGGGGCCGACGCGATTCACCCCGGCTTCGGGTTTTTGTCGGAGAACGAGGATTTCGCGCGAGCCTGTGCCGATGCGATGATCACCTTCATCGGCCCGACGCCCGAGGTCATTCGTGACATGGGTGACAAGATCGTGGCCAAGGCGAAGTTCGCGGCCGCCGGCGTGCCGATCGTGCCGGGCTGGTCCGGCGACGCGCACGATGACTTCGACACCATCGCGGGGCATGCCGATCGGATCGGGTATCCGGTGCTGATCAAGGCGGCGGCCGGCGGCGGCGGCAAGGGCATGCGCGTCGTGAAGAAGCCTGAAGAGCTTGCCGCCGGGCTGGAGTCGGCGCGGCGCGAGGCGACTGCGGCCTTCGGCGACGGCCGCGTGTTCCTGGAGAAGTACCTCGTCAACCCGCGCCACATCGAAGTGCAGATCTTCGGCGATCATCATGGCAACGTGGTGCATCTCTTCGAGCGCGAATGCTCGATCCAGCGCCGGCACCAAAAGATCATCGAGGAGTCGCCCTCCCCCGCGCTGTCGCCCGCCCTGCGCGAGCAGATCTGCGGCGCGGCCGTGCGCGCGGCCAAGGCCATCGGTTACACCAACGCCGGCACGGTGGAATTCATCCTTTCCGAGTCGGGCGAGTTCTACTTTCTCGAAGTCAACACGCGGTTGCAGGTTGAGCACCCGGTCACCGAGGCCGTCACCCAGCGCGATCTCGTGCGGGCGCAGGTGCAGGTTGCCGCGGGGCAGCCGCTTCCGTTTCGACAGGAATCCATCCGTCAGATCGGCCACGCGATCGAGGCGCGGATTTACGCCGAGGACGCGTCGCGCAACTTCATGCCGTCGGTCGGGGTCATCGCCTGCTACGAGCCGCCGACCGGGCCGGGCGTGCGCGTGGACAGCGGCGTGGAGCGGGGCAGCGAGGTCACCGTGCACTACGACCCGATGCTTGCGAAGCTGATCGTTCACGCCGACACGCGCGACGAGGCCGTCGAGCGGATGCGACGGGCGCTGCAGGATTACGCCGTGCTCGGCGTAACGACAAACGTCGCCTTTTTGCGGGACGTGATCTCCCACTCCGAGTTTCGCGCCGGTCGCCTGCACACGCATTTTCTGGAGCAGCACGCCGTTCGCGCGCCCGACTCCGCGCCGCCGGAAGAGGCGGTCATCGCCGCTGCGCTCGTCGCCACCGCGATGGGCGCGCACGCGGCGACCGGCCCGGGCGCCTCGCGCACGCAACGAGCCGCGAGCCAACGAGCCGCGGGCTTCAGCCCGCGCGGCTTTTCGACACCGAGCGATTCCACCGTCGCGGACAGCCCCTGGCACGGCGTCGGCCGATGGAGCAACGTCTGATGCAACGCGTCCAGCTCATTCCACTTGCCGAGACTTCCGCCGGCGATGCGAAGCCGCTCGACGTCGCCATCGAGCGCGCCAACGGCGACGCGGAGCACGATTTCACGGTCAGCCTCGGCGACCGGCGCGTTGATGTGCGCATCGACTGGCATGACGCGGGCGCTGCGGCGTCTCGCGGCAACCTGCATTTGCACGGACGACTCGTTCCGTTTCACGCGATCCGGCGCGACGACACGATTGAACTCTGGATGCAGGGCCGACTCTGGCGGTTTGACGTGCCGCGGCGCACGGCACGCCGCGCGACCGGGGCCGACGCATCGGTCGCTTCGACCGGCCGACTCACCGCGCCGATGCCGGGAACCGTCCTGAAGGTCAACGCCGCCGCCGGCGACACGTTTGCGGCACATCAGCCGCTCATCGTCATGGAATCCATGAAGATGGAAATGGCGCTTTCCGCGCCGCACGCCGGCCGCGTGGCCGAAGTCTGCTGCCGCGCGGGCCAGCTCGTCGAGATGGGAGCCGTGCTGCTCCGCTTCGCGGAGAATGCCGAATGAGTCAGGTATCCGAGCCGCGACCGTTAGGGAGCGCCGCGCGATGCTTCGGCCATGGTCAATCGCTCACTTTTGAAGATCCGCTCGAACCTGAAACGTTCCTCGGCGCTCCCTGACGGTCGCGGCTCGGACAAGTCATCGCAGCACACAGCAGAGTTGTCCGGATATCCCAGCCTACATTCTGCATTCCGGCGCGCTGACAATCGCCATACAATTCTGTCATGACTGTTTCGCCTTCATGCATTCTTCCACGTCGCGTCCGCATCGTCGAGGTCGGCCCGCGCGACGGCCTGCAGAACGAATCAACGCCCATCCCGACCGACATCAAGCTGCAATTCATTGAGAAGCTCGCCGCCGCCGGCCTGCGCGACATCGAGGCGACGTCGTTTGTCCATCCCAAGGCCGTGCCGCAACTGGCCGACGCGATGGAACTGGCGCGCCAACTGCCGCATCGCGACCGCGTAACCTACTCCGCGCTCGTGCCGAACGCGGTCGGCTGGGATCGTTGCCTGCAATCCGGCATCGAGCGCATCGCCGTGTTCACCGCCGCTTCGGAGTCGTTCACGGCGAAGAACATCCGCATGACCATTGAGGAGTCGCTCTCGGTCTTTGCGCCGATTCTGCAGGACGCAACCCGACGAGCCTTCACGACCCGCGCGTACATTTCAACTTGTTTTGAATGCCCATACGAGGGTCGCGTCGCGCGCGAGAAGGTGCGCGATCTGGCAGAGCGGTTGGTTGAAATGGGAGCGGGAGAGATCGCCATCAGCGACACCATCGGGGCAGCCGCGCCGACCGACGTGTCGGACACGGTCGGCTTCGTGTTGGAACGTGTGCCGGCGTCGCACATTGCTTTACACTTCCACGATACCTATGGCACGGCGCTGGCCAACGTCTGCGCGGGGCTGCAACTTGGAATTGCGACGTTCGATTCGTCGGCCGGCGGGCTGGGGGGGTGTCCCTATGCACCTGGGGCGGCAGGAAACCTTGCGACCGAAGACTTGGTCTATCTGCTGGACCGAATGGGGATCGAAACCGGTGTTGACCTGGCCGCCGTGGCGGATGCCTCTGCCGTGATCGGTTCCGCACTGGGTCGATCCCCCGCGAGCCGCAATTGGCAGCGGATCATGCAATCCCGCTGTGCGAAGGCGAACGGATAAGGCCCTCGGAGCCGCCCAAGCGGGTTGAAATCGGTCTGACTTACGTAACCGGACCGCTCCAAAGCTTCGAGAAAGCTTCATTGGGCTTATCGGGCGGATATTTCCGATGTGGCCTTGTCCGACGGTGCTTTCGGGCGTTTAATTGGGGGTACGTTGGGAAGGGGAACGGGTTTGCCGTACAATGGCGGCGAGATCGAGCTGCCGCGGGGCGATTCGCCCATCTTGTGAGCCGTGCATGAAATCCTCGCTTCGGTCATTCTTGGCGCTGGCGCTCTGCGCATCGTCGCTTGCCTTCGGCATCGCCGGATGCGATTTGTTCACGCAGCTCACCGGCCAGACGGCCGATGTCCCCATCATCGATCAAGGCTCCATCCGGCTCGTGACGCAAAACGAGTCCGGTCTCAACGTCGACGTGGATGCAACCTTCACAGTCGGCGGCGTGCCGGTGCGCGAAACGCGACTGGCCCTTACGCCGATCGGCCCCGAATCCATCAAGAGCATCCTGCGCACGACCGCCGAGCGGATCGATGTCATCGCGCGCGTCGGCGCTCCCGGCGCCGGCGGTAACTCGGCGCTGACGATCGGGACGATTTTGTTGAAGGCCAGTTACGTTCTCGATGTGGATTATGTGGCCGGTGGAACGATTTATTTCATCGTACCCGCCCCCGATCCTGCCGGGAATCCGAATCCGATCTGTGCGGATCTCGGGCCGCCGACCATTACGTGCCCGCCGAACGTGACGCTTCCCTGCGGGTCATCCGTTGTCCCCGGTTTGAATCCCGCCCTGACCGTCGCGGCGGGTGTGGACGATTGCGATGACGAAGTCAACGTCTCGTCGTCCGACGAGGTTCAGGGCGACTCATGCTCGAAGCTGATCGTCCGCACGTGGCGCGTGACCGACAACCTCGGCAAGAGTTCATTCTGCCAGCAGGGAATTGTCCTCGTCGACGAGACCGGCCCCGTGCTGACGATTCCGGCCGATGCGGTCGTGGAATGCGGAGATGACCTTTCTCCCGCCGCCACCGGCGAACTCATCGCGTCTGACGGCTGCAATGACCTGCTCCAGGCCCCGACCTACTTCGATCACGAGCCGATCGGCGATTGCCCGAAGACCATCCTTCGCACCTGGACCGCGATGGATGTCTGTGGCAATTCCACGAACGCGAACCAGTTGATTACCGTCGTCGATACCCTGGCGCCCACGGTTGACGACTGCCCGACCGGCGACGTGCTCACGGCTGAATCGGGCTGCTCGATCTCCGCGCCGGATTACACCGGCCTGGTCAGCGCATCGGATGCCTGCGGCCCGGGCGCGGAGGCGTCCGCGTTGCAGTTGGTCGTGACCCAATCGCCCGTCCCCGGCGCGCCGCTTCCGCTGGGGGAAACCGAGATCGTCTTCACCGTGGCGGATGCCTGTCAGAACACGACGACCTGCTCGATGTACGTCACCGTCACGACGGGCGACGCGGATGAAGACGGCGTGCCGGATTGCGCTGACCAATGCCCCGGCTACGACGACACCATCGATTGCAACAACAACGGCATGCCCGATGCCTGCGAGATCCTCGCCTGCGACGGCGATCCGGCCTGTTCGGACTGCAACGAAAACGGCGTGCCCGACGGCTGCGATCTCGCCGCTTGCGTGGGTGATCCGGCCTGCGGCGATTGCGACCAGAACGGCGTGCCGGATGGCTGCGAGTACTACCTCGCCGACTGCAATGCGAACGCCCTCGCCGACGAGTGCGAGATTGCCCACGGCCTGGCGCACGATCTGAACGACAATGACTCGCCGGACGAGTGCGACCTGAACGGCGACATCGACGGCGACGGCGTGTTGAACGCGCAGGACATCGTGGCGTTCATCACCTGCCTGCTGCAGGGCAATGCACAGGGTCCGTGCGCGCTGGCCGACCTCGACGGCGACAACGATGTCGACTTCGACGATCTCTTCCTGTTCATTCTCCTGTTCCTTGATCCGTGATCCAATCCGTGATCGCGCGGCGCGAAGTGTTGGGTGACATTGGACGGTCTGGCGCGGCATTGCACCCTCGTGCCGTGGCCAATGCTCGTCGCGCCACCCCATCGCATCGCTCGCGTTTCTGACCTGTCTCGTTTCTAATGCCCGCCCGTGACGCGGACCGCTCCGCGCCCGGCCCTTGAGCAACCCCATGATTCGGCCGTATCTCGAACTGCCCCGCACCGTCTACATCCTCGCGCTGGGTTCGTTCATCAATCGCGCCGGCGCGTTCTTCCTCGTCTTCCTCACGATTTACCTCGGGGAGCACCTGCACCTGGGCGAGCGCTTCGCAACCCGGACCATGGGCGTCTTCGGGGCCGGCGCGATCATCGCCGCCATCGTCGGCGGTCACCTGGCCGACTGGCTCGGGCGCAAGCGCGTGATGCTCGCCAGCCTTTTCGGCGGCGCGGCGGTGCTCTGCGCCTTCACCGCCCTGACCAACCCGTGGCACCTGCAGGCGGCCGTTTTCGCGTTCGGGTTTCTCGGTGAGATGTACCGCCCGGCTTCTACCGCCATGGTCAGCGACGTGACCACCACCGAGCAGCGCCCCACGGCCTTCGCCCTGCTCTATTTCTCCGTCAACCTCGGCTTCGCGGTCGGCCCGATCGTCGGTGGCGAAGTCGTGGAGCGGTTTTCCTTCAGCACGATCTTTCTCGCCGACGCCGCCACCTCGGCGACCTACGCGATCATCATCCTGCTGGCTCTTCGCGAGACGATCCATCTCGCTCACGCCCAATCGTTGCAAGCCCGGAGCGAATCAAGCCCGGGCAAATCAACCCCCGGCGAAGCAACGCCCGCCGCCGCATCCCCGGCCGCTGACCCCGCCCCGCCGCGCATCGAAGTCGGCTGGCGGCAGGCGCTTGCACGCCTCGGGCGCGACCGGGTCTTTCTCACCTTCTGCCTCGCCACGCTCTGCATCAGCATGTGCTTCATGCAGCATCTTTCCACGTTGCCGCTCTTCGCGCGCGAACACGGCATCGGCGCCAAGACCTACGGCCGACTGATCGCGCTTAACGGCGCGCTCATTGTCGTACTGCAGTTGCCGTTCACGACGCTCCTGCGGCGATTTGATCGCGGTCGGATGATCGCCCTCTCAACGCTCATCATCGGCGCGGGCTACGGGCTGACCGCCTTCGCGCACACTCCCACGGAGTTCGCGGGAACGATCTTCGTCTGGACGATCGGCGAGCTGATGCAGTTGCCGTTTCTGGCGTCGGTCGCCTCGGACCTCGCCCCGGCCGATATGCGCGGGCGTTACATGGGCGTCTTCGGCCTGTGTTTCTCCAGTGCCAACATGATCGGCGCGCCGATCGGCGGGGAAGTCCTTGCGCGGTTCGGCGGCGGCTACATCTGGGCCGGATGCTTTGCGATGGGGCTGATCTCCGGCGCGCTGTTCCTCTCCATCCGCCGCCACATCTCCATCCGGGAGGCGACGCGGCTGATCGCGTAGAATCATCACGTCTTATCGTCCGGATCCATCACGCCAGGAAGCCGACGGATGGCCATCCGTCGGCTTCGAAAAGCTGCAAAAAACCCCGCGAGGATGCGCATTCCGCCGAATCCGCGGCGGAGTGCGAATCGCGCTGAATCGGCTATACTCTTTGCGTTGATTTTGACATTGTCCGTCGTCTGAATTCGCCGTTGGGAGAGCTGTTTGGCCGCGCCGTCCGTATCCTTCGTATCCCTGGGTTGCCCCAAGAACCTCGTCGACTCCGAGAAGATGCTCGGATTGATCGCCGAGGCGGGCTGCCCGATCGTCAGCCCGGATGATCCCGCCGACGTGGTGGTGGTCAACACCTGCGGATTCCTGTCGGCCTCGCGCGAGGAGGCGGTCGGCATCCTCCGCGAGCTGGCCGATCAGAAGCGTGCGGGGGAGTTGAAGCGCATCGTCGTGGCGGGCTGCCTCGTGCAGCGCGATGGCCGGGGTCTGATCGGCGAGATTCCCGAGATCGACGCACTGGTGGGGGTTAACAACCGGCACGACGTGGTGCGCGCGGTGCTGGGAAGCAAGCGCCGCAGCGCGAAGTCCAAAAAGACCGGCGCGAGCGCAAAGTCCCGCTCATCGGCATCGAACCCCCGCTCGACCGCATCGCGCAGCCTGCCGGTCGTAGCACCGGACACCTACCTCGGCGATTACCACGCCGCGAGCTGGACCGAAGCGAACCGTTCCGATCGCGCCCGCCTTCGTCTCACGCCGACGCACTACGCCTACCTTCGCATGAGCGAGGGCTGCAACCAGAAGTGCACCTTCTGCACGATTCCCTCGATCCGCGGGCCGATGCACTGCAAGACGCCCGACGAGATCATGGCCGAGGCGCGCGAGCTGATCGACGACGGCGCGCTGGAGCTGAACCTCATCGGGCAGGACACGACGAGCTACGGGCAGGACCTCGGCTACGAACCGGGCCTGTCGGGGCTGCTGCGGATGCTGAACACGCTCGACGGCGTGCGCTGGATTCGCCTGATGTACGCCTACCCGAGCGATTTCACCGATGAGATGATCGACGCCATCGGGCAGTGCGAGAAGATCGCCCCCTACATCGACATTCCGCTGCAGCACATCAACGACCGCGTGCTGAAGGCGATGCACCGACGGGTGACGCGCCGGGAGACCGAGACGCTGCTGACGAAGCTGCGCGAGCGGATCCCCGGCGTCGCGATTCGCACGACCTTCATCGCCGGCTTCCCCGGCGAGACCCACGCGGAGTTCCAGGAACTGCAGCGGTTCATCGCGGAGTTCGGCTTTGAGGCGGTCGGCGTCTTCCCCTATTCCAGCGAGCCGGGCACGCCGGCGCACAAAATGAAGGGCGCGATCGACCCCGACATCATCGAGGAGCGCGTCGGCGCGCTGATGCGGACGCAGCAGGAGGTCGCCTTTCGCCGCAACGCCGCCATGAAGGGCCGCGAGCTGCTGGTGATGATCGACGACTTCGGACACATGGAGGGCCCCGGCGGCATCAGCGTTTACCCCGCGCGGCACGCCGGCCAGGCGCCGGAGGTGGACAGCGTCACGCTGGTGCAGGGCGGCGAGTACGATCCCGGCGAGGTCGTGCGCGTCCGCATCACGGGCCACCGGGACTACGACCTGCTCGCCGCGCCGGTCACGATCGGCCTGCCGGTGCTGAACGGATAACCGCGGTGAGCCGTAGGGTGGGCACCGCCCACCACGCATGGCGAGGATCAACAAGCTGTAGGGTGGGCACGGCCCACCACGCCCGGGTGCCGTAGCGCCGTAGGGTGGGCACGGCCCACCACGCATGCTGACGACCCTGACCCACTGGCCCCGCCGCGCCGCGAACTTCCATGCCATCGACACGCCTGCACTACGGACTTCTCGCTTCGTTTCTGATCGTGTTCGCCTGGTCAGCGATCGGGCCGCACGACCGATTCACGTGGATGCTGGAGGTCGCGCCGACCGTGGTGGCGGCGTTCGTTCTGATCGCCACCCATCGCCGGTTTCCGTTGACGCGACTCGCCTACCTCTGCATCTGGCTGCATGCGATGATCCTTCTGGTCGGCGGGCACTACACCTACGCCGAGGTGCCGCTCTTCAACTGGCTGCGCGACGCGATGGGCGGGACCCGCAACCATTACGACCGGGTCGGCCACTTCGCGCAGGGGTTCTTCCCCGCGATCATCGCGCGCGAGGTCCTCGTGCGCTGCTCGCCGCTGCGTCCGGGCAAATGGCTGGCGTTTCTGGTGACGTGCGTGTGCCTGGCGATCAGCGCGACGTACGAACTCATTGAGTGGTGGACGGCGCTGGCGACGGGCGAAGCCGCCGAGGCGTTCCTGGGAACCCAGGGCGACATCTGGGACACGCAATGGGACATGGCGCTGGCGCTCACCGGCGCGATCGCCGCGCAGGCAACGCTGACCCGCCTTCACGATCGCCAGCTCGCCCCCCTCGCGCGGCGCTGCCCATAGAGCGGCATCACCCGTAGCGCGTCATCACTCGTTAAGAGTCATCGCCCGCAGAGCGTCATCGACCGTAGAGCCGCCCCGCCCATTGAGCGCCATCAACCGTTGAGCGGCATTGCCCACTGAGCGCCATCAACCGCTGACCGCCATCGCCCATTGAGTAGCGTAGCGTGCGTCTCCGCCACGGCGGATCCTCGACTCGACGCACCGGATTGGCCAAGAGTAAATGTAGCGTGCGTCTTCGCCACGGCGGATCCTCGACTCAACGCACCGGATTGGCTAACAGCTAACAGCTCATGGCTAATCGCTCATCGCTCGCCGCTCATCGCCCACCGCTCACGCTCATCCCCCATCGCTTATCGCTCGCCGTCCGCCGTCCGCCGTCCACGGCTAATTGTTCACTGCACCTTCGTTGATCCATGTGACGATGAGGGCGATTTCTTCTTCGGTGACAACCGTGGCGGCGTCCCACGGCATGCGTCGGCCGACGGGCGGGGTGTCCTGGCTGATCTTGAGATAGAGCAGGCTGTTGAGGTGATCGCCGGGCTTGACGAGGAACAGATCGGTGTTTTGAACGCTGAACTTGCCGACGAGCAGTTCATGGCTGACGCCCTCGACCAGTCGCAGCGGAATGCCGGAGTTGTTGGCGAATCCGCCGTTGACGTGGCAGCGGATGCAGTGCGTATCGAAGATGGGTTGAATGTCCTTGCCGAACGACACGGACTTGGGTTCTTCCTCCTCCTCCATGTCCATGTCCGGCGGCAATTCGTCGCCGGCCTGCATGGGGCACTCCATGCCCGCGCCAAGCAGGCAACCCAACGCGACGACCAGCAGGGCGCTCAAGAGGTATGTTCGCTTTAGGAATTCGTGGGCGGCCATGTTCGTGGCTCCGGTTCGGCTTGCCTGTTCATGATGAGTAGTACTTCGGGCGGGTCGGAGGCCCCATACCCTTATCGGTGATTCCTGCGCCATCCATTTACCGACATCTGTCACACAGAAGTTGGGGCTGTGCAACAAGGCACCAACCTCACTGCGAATCATGATTTCTGTCCCAATCACGGGACACGACCGTGCGTACGCACCGAAATCCGGCGCAAAAGTGGACGATCCACGCCGATTTCCCTCCGGCTGCCGCCTGCCAGGATCGGCTGCCACGTTGACAGCCTCGCAAAAACGGGTGATTCCTAAGCCATCTTCCCATAACGAGTTGCGCCATCCCTCCTCGAATGGAACGGCGTATGCATCTCCGGGCTGGCGTCGGGCGGATCGCCGCACGGCGGGATCGGTTCAGGTCCGCGTGCGCGGCCGCAGGGGAGTAATTAGACATGAGACTCGATCAACTCACAATCAAGGCGATGGAGGCTTTGCAGGGCGCCGAGTCGCTTGCGCGCCGGCAAGGCCATCCGGAGCTTTCGCCGTTGCACCTCCTGGCCGCACTCGTCGAGGGCGCGCGCGAGGGCGCGGGAAGCGACGCGGGGATCGTCGTCCCGCTGTTGCAAAAGGCCGGAGCCAACGTCAACCAGGTTCGCTCGATCGTTCAATCCGAGTTGAGCCGACTGCCGAAGGTCAGCGGTTCGTCGCCTTCGCCGGCGCGCGCGCTGCAGGACGTGCTCGAATCGGCGCAGACCATCGCGGAGAAGATGAAGGACGAGTACGTCTCCACCGAGCACCTGCTGCTCGCGCTGGCGGAAGTGAAAAGCGATGCGCGGGAGATTCTCACCGTCAGCGGCGCGGGCCGACCGGCCATCGAAAAAGCCCTCGCCGAGCTTCGGGGCGGCACGCGCGTCACTTCGCAGAATCCCGAAGACACGTTTCAGGCTCTTGAGAAATACGGGCACGACCTCGTTGAGCTGGCGCGCAAAGGCAAACTCGACCCAGTCATTGGGCGCGACGAGGAAATCCGCCGCTGCATTCAAGTGCTCGCGCGGCGCACGAAGAACAATCCCGTGCTGATCGGCGAGCCGGGCGTCGGGAAGACGGCCATCATCGAGGGGCTGGCGCAGCGCATCCTCGCCGGCGACGTACCCGAAGCGCTCAAGAACAAGCGTGTCGTTTCGCTGGACATGGGTGCACTGATTGCCGGTGCGAAGTATCGCGGCGAGTTCGAGGAGCGGCTTAAGGCTGTGGTGCGCGAGGTCGTGGAGTCGGCCGGCGCGATCATCCTGTTCGTTGATGAGCTTCACACCGTCGTCGGCGCGGGCAAGACTGAAGGCTCGATGGATGCGGGCAACCTGCTGAAGCCGGCCCTCGCGCGAGGCGAACTGCGCTGCATTGGCGCGACGACGCTGGAGGAATACCGCCGGCACATTGAAAAAGACAAAGCACTGGAGCGACGCTTCCAGACCGTGTACGTCGGCGAGCCGAGCGTGGAAGACACGATCGCCATTCTGCGCGGGTTGAAGCCCAAGTACGAAACGCACCACGCCGTGCGCATCCAGGACTCCGCGATCGTCGCGGCCGCCACGCTCTCCCACCGCTACATCGCGGATCGGCACCTGCCCGACAAGGCCATCGACCTGATGGACGAGGCCGCGTCACGCCTGCGCATTGAGAACGACAGCCTGCCTGCGGAGCTGGACGAACTGCGCCGGCGAATCATGCAGCTGGAGATCGAGCGCGAAGCGCTGAAGAAGGAGAAGGACGACGCCAGCCGCAAGCAGCTCGCTACAGGGGAGAAGCAACTTGCGGACCTGAAGGAGCGCAACACGGCGCTGACGGCCGCTTGGGAGAATGAGAAGAAGCAGATCGAGTCGATCAAGGCGGTGCGCCAGCGGATCGAGTCCCTGCAAACCGAGCTGGACGAAGCCCAGCGCCGCGGAGAGTTGGAGAGGGCCGCGCGCGTTCGTTACGGTGATCTGCCCGAAGCGCAAAAGCACTTGCACGAGGCGGAAGAAAGGCTTGCGGCGCTGCACCGCGAGGGTGGCGGCTTGTTACGCGAGGAGGTGACTGCCGAGGAGATTGCCGAAATCGTCAGCAAGTGGACGGGCATCCCCGTCGCGCGGATGCTCGAGGGCGAGAAGGAAAAGCTGCTCAAGATGGAGGATCGGCTGCACGCGCGCGTCGTCGGTCAGGAAGACGCGGTGCGCGCCGTGGCGGACGCCGTACGCCGCAGCCGCGCCGGGCTGGGTGATCCGAATAGGCCGATCGGCTCGTTCCTGTTCCTTGGGCCGACGGGCGTGGGCAAGACGGAGCTGTGCAAGGCGCTGGCGGCGTTTCTGTTTGACGACGAGTCGGCGTTCATCCGCATCGACATGAGCGAGTTCATGGAGCAGCACAGCGTTGCGCGGCTGATCGGCGCGCCGCCGGGATACGTCGGCTATGAAGAGGGCGGCCGGCTGACCGAAGCCGTGCATCGCAAGCCGTACTCGGTGATTCTGCTGGATGAGATCGAGAAAGCCCATCGCGACGTGTTCAATGTGCTGCTGCAAGTCCTGGACGACGGCCGCCTGACTGACGGCCACGGGCGAACGGTGGACTTTCGCAACGCGATTGTCGTCATGACGAGCAACATCGGCAGCGAGCACATCCAGCAGTTGAGCGAATCGGGCGCGGCGGACGCGGAGATCGAGCACGCCGTGCGCGAAGACCTCAAGCGGCACTTCCGGCCGGAGTTCCTCAACCGCGTGGACGAGACGATTATCTTTCACCGGCTCGGGCGCGAACACCTGCGGTCGATCGTGGACATCCAGTTGAAGCATCTTCGCGAGCGCCTGACGGAGCGCGGCATCGCGCTGACGCTTACGCCGAAGGCGGTGGACAAGCTGGCGAACGACGGATACGACCCGGTCTATGGCGCACGGCCGCTCAAGCGGTTGATCCAGCAGGAGGTAGAGAACCCGCTCGCGCGGCACATCCTGTCGGGCGATTTCGCGCCGGGACAGAGCGTGACAGTGGATGTCGGCGGGGATGGATTTATCTTCTCGCAGTCGGACCGCGAGTACACGGCTGTTGCAGCTACAGCACGTTGATTTGGCTCTTGACAAGATAATGTCGCAAGTGGCGATGCGAGCTTGCACCTTCTCCCTTCTAGGGAGAGGGCTGAGGCGGGAGTCCGTCTTGAGTCGGCACATTCCGAGTGGGCACGGGGCGCTCGATGTAAGCTACTCGCCTGAACTGTCCCAATGTTGCCTAACCTTTTCCGATGCGATTAAATCCGAGCGCCTGCAACATCAGCAAGTTGTCACTCTCAGTACGGGCATGACCGATTTACTCGGAAGGAGCAACGTGCACAGCAGTGTGGCCGGGCTCGAATGCTGTAGTTTGGTACGGCGAAGGAACTATCTACTCATCGCTTGGCAACGGAAGGCCATCGTCTTGGTGCTGTTCGTCCAGTTAACGGCGGTTGCTTGCAACGCACCGAAATCGCTTCTCACAGGAACATGGGAGTTTGAAGAAGTTACGGAGGGATGGCTCACTCCGTCGGGCATTGACGTTGTGGTGCCTCCGACAACTCAGCCATCCGATCAAACGAAACTCAAGCTTACTTTTCGTGACGATGGAACTTTGGACTTCTCACAATTTGTAATGTTTGGCGATACCATTTTTAACAAGTTGCAACGAGTCGGTGACGTCTTCTACATGCTGGAATTGGATTTTCCCGTGCACCATGAAGTGCAATGGTCTGAATACAAAACTAAAGAGAGCGGACTGATGGTGAAGATGACCCGCATGGACGATCCGGCAAAGCCGGCGATGATTTGGTTCGTATCCGTTTCGCATAATGAGGATGGAACGCTGCGGTATTTTGATTGCATGGCCGCCCAGGCCGATCGGAACTTCGTTCGAATGGGCACCTTGAGGCGATGTAGCCCGTAGACTTTCATTGAATAAGGCACCTTGTCCTACATCAGCCCATTTGATACCTTGGCCGCGCAACCTTCACCATCGGCATTCATGTCAGAAAGGAATTGAAAGTTGGAACCAGAGTTCATTGGCGTGACGCGCGAAGCTGCTACGCAGTGGTTATCAACGCATGGGTACCACGCTCCTCTTGAATCAGCATTTCCCTTTCACCAGAGGATTCCCGTGCCTTCTGATGCCGGTCGCCGCACGTCGTTCGTCAAGCACGTCCTTTCATGGCTTCCGTCGGATGGGATCGGCTTGCTTCATGTTACAACTTGGGGTGTGTGGCCATCAAATGAGAACATGGATCTCTTCTCGCGCGTTCGAGCCACGCTGGGAGAGAATCGTCCGATACATGAGGCGCCTGGCCAGATCATGCCCCTGTCGGAGCGAGCGGCCTTGGAGTGCATATTAGATATTTTCGTCTATTTTCTATGGGATGCGATTTTCGCCGATGACCAGCACCGCTTCCTGTTCAGGTCTTCGCACGACGAGTTCATTGAACTCGCTTGTTCAGAGGATCTTGCCGGCTGTGCGCGCGAGACGATCGAGGCGTTCTTGACGTAGTCGTGCAGTACTTGAACGCTCGCCCCCCAATGCAATCATCTTTACGCCCCCACGGCCGCGGGTTCCTTCTTCGTCGTTCCCGATCCGCCGCCCGAGAATTCCGTCTTCCAGATGCGCTCGATTTCTTCCGCACCTTTCAGGCCGTACGTTCGCGGCCGCGGCGGGATCAGACTCACATCCACGGGCTCATAGGTCAGCTTCGGCCCGGCCGGTGTGTGCTCGGCGATGGTCGTCTTAAGCCAGTCGTCGTTGCGCTTCTTGAAGAGCTGGCACCACTTCTTCGCCTGTGCCGTCATGTCGCCGGCGGCCGGGTCCAGCCCGCTGATTTCAAAATCAGGCTTGTAGTGAGCGCCGCGGCACTCGTCGCGTTGAAGCGCACCCAGCGCGATCACTTTTGCCAGCACGATCATGTCGCCCAGCGCCCGCACGAACGACAAATTCTGGTTCGTCCACTGGCCTGTGTCCGACAGCGGCGCTTTCTGGTACCGCGCGGCGATCTCGTCGATCTTCGCCAGCGTCTGTTTGATCTTGTCGTTGTAGCGCACGACCGTGCAATTGGCGGTCATCGTGCGGCCCAGCTCGAGATGCAACTCGTAGGCGTTCTCCTCGCCGGTGCGTGCGGCCAGCGCCTTGAACTTGTCCTGATGCCGCTTGATCGCGCCGTCGAACAGGCCGGCCGGAGCATCGGCCGCCGCCGACTTACAACTCTTGAAATAGTTGATGATCGACGGTGCGTTGATCAATCCGGCAAAGATGCAGGAGAGCAACGAGTTCGCGCCGAGGCGGTTGGCTCCGTGGTACTGGTAATCCGCCTCGCCGATGGCAAAGACGCCTTTGACGTTGGTCATCTGGTTGCGAGGCGATCCGAGTGCCAGGCCGCCGGTCTTTGCGTCCTTCTCGTAATCCACCCAGAGGCCGCCCATTGAGTAGTGCACAGCGGGGAAGATTTTCATCGGCGTCGTGCGCGGGTCGCCGCCGGCGAACTTCTCATAAATCTCCAGGATGCCTTCGAGCTTGTGGTGCGCGGTCGACGGCAGGTGCGTCAGATCGAGATAGACGCAGAGATCTTCCTTCTCGACCGACAGGCCACCGTTCACGCATACGTCAAAGATCTCGCGCGTGGCGATATCGCGCGGCACGAGATTGCCGTACGTCGGGTAGCGCTCCTCGAGGAAGTAATACCGCTCGCTTTCGGGGATCGTCAGCGGGTCGCGCGGGTCCTGCGGCTTGCGTGGTACCCATACGCGGCCGCCCTCGCCGCGGGCGCTTTCGCTCATCAGCCGCAGCTTGTCGGCCCCGGGGATCGCCGTCGGATGCACCTGGATGAACTCACCGTTGGCGTACTTCACGCCTTCCTGGTAGGCCCGTGCGTTGGCTCCGCCGGTGCAGATCATCGACATGGTGCTCTTGCCGAAGATCAGCCCGCAGCCGCCGGTGGCCAGCACGACCGCGTCGGCGCGCAGCGCCTTGAGCTGCATCGAGAACATGTCCTGAATGACGCAGCCCTTGCAGACGCCTGCGTCGTCCAGAATCAGCCCCAGAAATTCCCAGTGCTCGTACTTGGTGATCAGCCCTTCGGCCTCCCATCGGCGTACCTGCTCATCCAGCGCGTACAAGAGCTGCTGGCCGGTCGTCGCGCCGGAGAAGGCCGTGCGCTTGTACAGCGTGCCGCCGAATCGACGTCGGTCGAGATTCCCCTCGGGCGTGCGATTGAACGGCACACCCAGCCGATCGAGCAGGTCAATGACCTTCGGCCCCCAGTCGGTCATCTCCTTCACCGGCGGCTGATGATTGAGAAAGTCGCCGCCGTAGACCGTGTCATCGAGGTGCTTCCACTCGCTGTCACCCTGCGAGCGCGTCACGGTGTTCACGCTGTTGATGCCGCCCTGCGCGCAGACGCTGTGCGACCGCTTCACCGGCACCATGCTGACCAGATCGACGGCCACGCCCTCTTCGGCCAGCTTCATCGCTCCGGCCAACCCCGCCAGGCCGCCGCCGATCATCGCCACTCGTTGCTTTGCCATTGCTGTTTGTCATCCTCGTGCCGCGGCGACCCGATGCCGCGGGGAACCGATTCTACGATGCATGGCGACCGAGCGGCAAGCGGGGCTGCGCGAACGGCCTTTTTGCGGGACGGACGCCGTCCGCCTATCGTATGGACGTCCCATGCCCGAGCCTTCCCTGTTTCTACAACTGCTCCTGGTGCCGATTCTCATCGGCGTGAACGCCTTTTTTGTGGCCGCCGAATACGCCGTCGTCACGATGCGCGGCACGCGCATCGAAGAGCTGCGGCGTCAGGGTCTCGAAGCCGCCCTGCTTTTGTCGCGACTGAAGGAAGACGTCAGCGGCTCGCTCGCCACCATTCAGATCTGCATTACCGCGACCAACCTGCTCATCGGCGCCGTCGCCGAGCCGAGCATGACCCGCCTCATCGTAGGAATGTTGCGCCCGCTGGACTTCGTGCTGCCGGCTTCGTACGCGAGGCCGATCGGGTTGGTCACCGGCCTGCTGGTTGTCACGTTCATGACTGTCGTGTTGAGCGAGTTGCTCCCGAAGGCGCTGACATTGCAGTACACCGAGCGCATCGCGCTGTTCGTGGCTCGGCCGATCCAGCTTTGTCACATCGTCTGCCTGCCGCTGGTTCGCGTGATGAACTGGACCGGCAATTGCATCGTCCGCCTGCTCGGGCTTGGCAAGATCAAGATCGAGGAGCCGGTGCCGACCGAGGACGAACTGGAGATCATGGTCGATCGCGCCGACGACGCGGGCGAGTTCCAGGAGGAGCACGGCGAGCTGCTTCGCCGCGCGTTTGATTTCGCCGACCTCACCGTGCGGCATGTGATGATCCCGATGCATTCCGCGGGCGTCGCGCCGAGCAACTGGACCGTCGAAGAGCTGGCGGCCTACCTGCACGAGCGCCCCTACACGAGATGGCCGATCCGCGACCCGGCTACGGGACGGGTGAATGGCGTCGTCAACGTGAAGATGGCGTTGTACGCCAACGCGATTGCCGCGGGGCAGGCCGTGATTCTTCATGACCTCGCCACACCGGTGCGCTACCTCGACCCCGACGAACCGCTGATCGACGCGCTGGAAGACCTCCGCACCAGTCGCCAGCATCTCGCGGTCGTACGCGACAAAACCGGTAGTGAACTGGGCATCGTGACGCTGGAAGACATTCTCGCGTCGATTGTGGGCGACATTCGCAGCGAGACGCGCCAGTGGCCGATCCGCCGCCCGCGTTGACAGCGCCCGCGTACGACGACGACAATTTCACAGCCATGGCGACTTGGATTCCATTTCGCGTCCCGCGCACCCGCGTATCGGCGGTGATGGGGGGATTTTTGTGCGCGGGGATGCTGCTCGCCGCGTCGGGCTGTCCGGCGTCAGACCGGGCGACCTCGCAGCCGGCGGCCGAAGGGGATTCCAACGGCGAGACGGTCGCGCAGGCCGGCGCCGACGAAGCGGTGGACCTTGTGCGGCCGGGTGAGATCCCCGGACGCGTCCACATCGTCGAGCGGGGCGACACGCTCTACAGCCTTGCGTCGCGCTACTACGGCAACGGGCAGCAATACAATCGTATTCTCGTGGCGAATCGAAACCGTCTGAAAGACCCGCGGAATCTTCCCGTGGGGATGAAGCTCATCATTCCATGAGCACCGCCGCCGCACGGCCCGCGCCCTCACTGACCGACCAGGTCCAGTTTCTGCCCGGCGTCGGGCCGAAACGCGCCGCAGCCTTGGAGCGGATGGGCATTCGTACCTGCGGCGATCTGCTTTATCACCTTCCTCACCGTCACGAGCGCAACGAAGCGCGGACAATCATCCACCTCGACTTCGACACCACCGCCACCATCGTCGGTCGTATCACCGCCGTGCGCACCGAGGGGCGATGGAGGGGCGGACGCACCACGGCCACCCTGATCGACAACACCGGCCGGTGCAGCCTCGTGTGGTTCAGTGCGCCGTGGATGGCCGACAAGATTCACCGCGGCGACATCGTTCGCGTCAGCGGCCGGGTGACGGAATACCAACGCCTGCCGCAACTCGTGAATCCGAAGATCGCGGTGCTCGGGGCCGATGCGCCGCCTGTTGACGAGTCGGCCCCCGCGCGGTTTGAAGCCGTTTACCCCGCGTCGCAGGAACTGCCCGCGCCGGTCATCGCGAAATTGATTCACACGCACCTGGATCGACTCCTGTCACTGGTTCACGATCCGCTTCCGCCCGAACATCTGAAGCGCCGCGGCCTGGTCGGGCTGGCCGCCGCGCTGCGCGGCATGCACCGCCCGCGCAGCGACGGGGAATCCATCCAGGCGCGAAAGCGCCTTGCGTACGACGAACTGCTGTTGCTCCAGCTTGCCGTTGGGCGGCGACGCGCGACGCGCGCCGGCGACTCGGCCCGCCCGCTGCCGTCGTCCCCCGAAATCGACGCACGGATTCGTCGCCGCTTTCCCTTCTCGCTTACGCCGGGGCAGGATCGTGCGATCCGCGCCGTCACCGCCGACCTGGCCCGCCGCCGGCCGATGCACCGGTTGCTGCAAGGCGACGTGGGTTGCGGCAAGACAATTGTCGCGGTGTATGCGGCGCTCGTGGCCGTCGCCAACCGGTCGCAGGCGGCGATCATGGCGCCGACCGAACTCCTCGCCGAGCAGCACATGCGATCCATCACGCGCTACCTCGAAGGCAGCCGCGTTCGGTTCGCGCGGCTCACCGGCGGGCTGCGCAAGGCCGATCGTGCGGCGATCCTTCGCGCGCTGGCCGATGGCGAGATCGACCTTGTCGTCGGCACGCACGCGCTGATTCAGGGCGACGTGAAATTCAAACAACTGGGGCTGGTCATCATCGACGAGCAGCATCGCTTCGGCGTGCGCCAGCGGGCGGTGCTTCGGCAGAAGGGCCTGTCCCCGCATTATCTCGTCATGACGGCGACGCCCATCCCGCGCACGCTGGCGATGACCGTCTTCGGCGATCTGGATGTCACCACGATTCAGGGCATGCCGCCGGGACGGTCTCCGATTCAGACGCGCGTCGTGACGCCCGTCGGGCGCGAGGCGGCGTGGCTGTTCGTCAAACAGCGCCTCGCCGCCGGCGAACAGGCCTACGTGGTCTATCCCGTCATCGACGAGTCCGACACGATGCAGATTCGCGCGGCTTCGCGCGAGTTCCAGCAGCTGGCGCGGGAGGTCTTCCCCGATCGCGCCGTCGGATTGCTGCACGGGCGGCTCGCCGCCGACGAGCGCGATCGTGTCATGAAGGATTTCCTCGCCCGGCGGATCGACGTGCTCGTCGCCACCACCGTCATCGAGGTCGGCATCGACGTGCCCAATGCGACCGTCATGGCCATCGAGCACGCCGAGCGATACGGCCTCTCACAGCTTCACCAGTTGCGCGGGCGGATCGGTCGCGGCGATGCGCCGGGGACGTGCCTGCTCATGACCGACTCGCGCGCCGCGGCGGACAACGAGCGGCTTCGCATCATGGAATCGACCCAGGACGGATTCAAGATCGCGGAAGAGGACTTGCGGCTGCGCGGTCCGGGTGAGCTTATCGGCGCGCGGCAACACGGCTTGCCCGCGCTGCACGTGGCCGACCTGATCGGCGATGCGGAATTGTTGCGGCTGGCCCAGCAGGACGCCGACGAGCTGCTGCGGAACGATCCGCCGCTGGCGAGGCCGGCGCACGCGGCCCTGCGCGCGGCGCTTCACGAGCGCCATCGCGACGCCCTGCAACTGGTTCACACCGGGTAGGTAAGGAATTGTGAGTTCGACCGCGCGGGAGTGTTCGCGCTTACAGCTCCGGCTCTTTCAGCGCCTTCTCGATGACGGCGGTCAACTCGTCTTCGTGGCCCGGCTTGTAAAACCCGGCGTACGCGACGTTGCCGGCGCGATCGATCACGTAGAACGTCGGGATGGCCCGCACCTTGTATTTCTCGGCGACGTCGTCGCCTTCGATCAACAGTCCGTAGGTGTACTTCTTGTCCTTCATGAATTCGACCGGATCGCCGTCGCGCTCCCAGCAATTCACGCCGAAGATGCGCACCGGCTTGTCGGCGAACTTCTCATGCAGACGCTGCACGCCCGGCATCGCCATCTTGCACGGCCCGCACCACGTCGCCCAGAAGTCCAGCACGACGACGTTGCCGCGCAGCCCGGCCAGCGACACCTGCTGGCCACCGGGGGTCTTCAGCGCGAAGTCCGGCGCGGACGTGCCGACCTTCAACATTTCCGGCTCCTCGCCGGCCTCTTCGAAGCTCCTGGTGACAAAGCCCTCGGGCTTGGTGGGCGCAAACAAATCACTGGTCAGCTTCGGATTCACGTTCAGGTTGCTCACCGACAGGACGGTGGCGGCCTCCTTGCCGTCGCGCGTCTTGTTGATGCGATCCACCCGCCGGGGGAGATGATCGTTCTTGCTGAAGTACCATCGCGCCTGGCCCTGATTGCGGCTGTATTCGACGAAGATTACGTGACACGGCTCCCCGCCGATGTCCTTTTCGCCCTCGTAGCGCTGCACCCTGGCGTTGATTTCGTCGCTGAACGGCGTCGGGTGAATGTATTCGCGCATGAAGAGCGTCGCGCCTTGGCGCAGCAGGATGTCGCCGCCCGCGGCCAACTCCGCCGACATATACGTCTTCTCGCTCGCGTCCAGGCTGTACACGCGCTTGCCGTCGCTCGCCACGAGGAACGACTGCTTGACCGTCGAATCCGGCGGGCTGAACTCGCCCTCGAAGCGGATCAACTGTCGGCTTCCGCCGAACAGGGCGCCGAGCATGCTTGTCTTGCCCTCGCGCAGCATCGCCTTGCCGGACACGTGCGGCACGCGCTTGGCGTACGCGCCTTCGCCGAAGTACTCCGCGTCGTAGCTGACCTCGGTCAGTTCCTTCGTCGCCTCGTCGGCCTTCTTTACGATCTCCATCACGTCCGGCTCGTCGGCAGTCAACACCGGAATCCCCGCGCCGAGCCACGCGACCAGGGCCGCGCCGAAAATAGACGATTTAAGTGCTTTGCCCATGCCGATCCGAACTCCTGTGCGCGCCGGCGACCGGCTCCGCGCAATGAACCACCCTCTGGACCCCGCCCGCGCCGTGCGAGCCTCTGTCTCCACAACACCCTTATTAACGAAACCCCGACGCCGATCATTCCCCCCTCCGGCGCCGATTGGCGATCCATCGTAAATCGTTTGAAATCAGTCGCTTAACGCCGACCGTGTCGCCCGCCAGACGCCGTAGCAGTCCTGAAACTGTCCTCCCTGTCCGACTTTGAAGGTCGCCAGCAATTCGCCGACGCCTCCTTCTTCGCACCGGGCGATCAGCAATCCGACCGAATCGGCAGGCACGGCTGACCAGATTTCTCGAAACCGCTGCATGGCTTCCATCGCATTCGCAGGCTCTTTCGGAGCGAAGTAATACCGCCCCAGCCGAAGCACTTCGTCGAATCGCAATCGTCCCGGCACGGTCACACGGTCCAGCGCGGCCAGCCGTGAAGGTGCGATCGGCTCTTCCAGCAATGCATAGATGTATGGCTGGACGCAGCGATTGGTCACAAGAATAAACTGGTCGCCGGGTGACTGCCTCGCGGCGAATCGCATCGCATTGATCAGCGCAGTCTGATAGCTGATGGCTCCGTCGGTCGTGATGATGCGAACGTATCGCTCGCCGATGACCGCGGCGTTGACCAACAGTGCAGTCGCGCCAACCGCGACCATCGCCCGTGGCAACGGCGCGGAACCGTCGATTCTCTCACTCACACGCCGTCGTCGCCGGTTTACCCATGCGACGAATGCCTCCAGTCCGACGGCGCAAACGACCGGGTACAGCGCCATGCCGGCGACGGTGCGCATCGGATGCGGATTCCAGTCCCGGCAGATCGCCGCCGGCAGCGGAAACAGCAGCAGCCACGCGATCAGAAGCTGCGCCCATCGATCGCGCCGCACGCGCCCCAGAAGCACGATCAATCCGAGCAGGAACGCCGGCGCGGTGACAATGAGGTGGCGGCCGATCCCCGGCAGCAGGACGCCGGTCATGTCGTCGCACTGCCAGTACCAGTCGCGCGGCGAAACGTTCTGCCAATAATTCGCTGTCACATTTCTGGCCCACTGCAATCGCCCGTCTTCGCTCGACAGCAGGGTGATGTTCGCGCGGGCAGCCAATTGCTCCGGCTGGCGTAGCGCGGTTGCGATCAGCGGAATTGCACCAATCAACAGGGCCGTCAGCGCGGAGAGCAGTACGCCGCGTTCGGCCGGCGATTGCATGCGACGTCGCAGTTCGCGCCGATAGATGACGGCGATTGCGATCGCGAACAAGGGCGTGAACAGCCGCGTGGCGGGATAGACCCACGTATGCATGGCCAGCGCAAGACCGCCGATCGCCGCGGCAATCATCGGATTGCTGCCCGCGCGCGGCTCGCTTGTCGCCTCGGAGTCGCCGAGCAGGCCAGCGCGGTCCAGGCCGAGCAGCCCCATGAGCAGGAACACGGGGGCGAATCCGGATTCGTGCGCGGTGCGCGTCAGGCCGATGTGCCATGGGTCCAGCGCGAGGATCAGCGCTGCGCCGAGGGCCGCGCGGTCGCCCAGATGTCGGCGCACGAAAACAAAAAGCAGCAGCACCGTGCAGGTCGATAGCAGCGCATCCGGCAGGCGCATGGCGACGGGCGTCAGTCCGAGCAGGGCGATGAACGGGATGGTCAGATACGTGGAGAGCGCCGCGGAGAAGTCGCCGGGGCCGTAACTTTCAAGGAAGAAGGGCCACCGTTGGCCGTGCCGATCGGCGCCGGTTTCGAGCAAGGCCCATGCGTCGTACCCGCGCGAGGCTTCGTCGGCGTTGAGCGGGGGCGGCAGCGCGTCCAGGCCGACGCAGCGCACAAAGGCCGCGACAGCGAGGATCAGCGCGAGCGCAAGGTGCAACCGCTCCGCCCGCACCGTCGGATGGAGAGTATGGTCGTCGAGGCTTTCATGCAGGTTTCGATCCACAGGCCGGAAGTGTCAGGCAGCAGGCCGTGCGCCTCAAGGCCGGGCAGGCAGCGGTGTGAAAGGGTTACCGATTCTTATGAGTGGAGGGCACGCTGGGAAGGCATCGCGTCAGCGCGGGAGGGCGGCTTCGATGATCGACTCGATTTTCTCCTCCTGCTGCTGGCTGTAGCCGCTGCCGCTGAAGAGAATGCGCCCGTCGGGTCCGATCACGACAAAAGTAGGAATCCCGCGCACGCCGTAGGCGTTGGCCACGAATCCGTTGTCGAGCAACTGGGGGTAGGTGTAGCCCTTGTCTCTGATAAACTGCACCGCGCGCTCGGTGCCGCCGCGCTCCTTGCAGTTCACGCCGAAGATGCTCACCGGTTTGCCGGCAAATTTGTTGTGCAGGCGCTGAACGCCCGGCATGGCCATCCGGCACGGTCCGCACCAGGTCGCCCAGAAGTCCAGCAGCACGACGCGCCCGCGCAGATCGGCCAGCCGCACGTCGCGCCCGTCCATCGACTTGAGCGTCCACTCGGGAGCGAGGGGGCCGGTCGCGGTGTTGCCGGTGTGCTTGCCGTTGGTCGAAGTTTCGGGCGGCGGCGCCTTCTGGAGGAGATAGGGCGGCGCGGGAATCTCGCGGAATCCAGGAGGGGGCTTCAGGGCAAACGTTTCGTCGGGGATCGTGGGATTGAGCTGGATCGACGAAATGGTGAAGACCACGTCGTCAATCGGCCCAGCCCCCACGGGTCGATTCGTGCGCTCGAATCGACGCAGGACGCCATCCTTTTGTCCAAAGTAGAACTTCGCTGTCATTCGCGAGGGTGGCGATAGGGTCACACTCACCACATCGCACAACGTCTGTCCGACCCGCTCGGGAGGTTCCACTGTCGCTCGCGACGCTTCCAGCAGGCTGTCGTACGCGGCCTCCGAGAGAAAATAACGCGGCAGGATATGATTGCGCTCGGCCACACGCGATTGTTCCGCCGGGACCGTGCAGAAAAACTTCCCGGAATGATCGATCCAGTAGGCGGTCGCCCCGTCGCAGGAATATGCGAAGCCGGAACCCGCAGGCAGCTCGCGAGATTTCGACAAGCCGGTAATAAGGACCTTGTGGCGGGATTCACTCGACCCACGCACGGCGATTACGGTCGCGTCAACCGCCAAAGTGCTGGATTGATTCTCCGGCCCGGGCGCGAACTTCGCCGCATAACCAATGGACTTCAGTGACGCGGCGGCCTTGGCAGCCTTGCGGAAAATCTCCGCCGCCTCGGGCGAGACCTGCCCAGAGGCGACATTTGTAGCAAATAACAGGCATCCCACCATCGCCGCGGCGGCGCTTCGACGCATTGTTTTCATAGCGGCTGACCTTCTGCGGCGGACGGCGAACATCATTCACCGCGAAACCAAAGAGTATAACACAAATCGTCGCCGATTGCCTCGATTCGCTCCACGCGCGGCGACAGCGCCCGGCGGACAGCCGGCACGGCGAACGCGCCCATCGGCCCGCGCGGCCCTTCGCCGCCCAGCAGCTTTGGCGCGACGAACACCCGGGCTTCGTCCGCCAACCCGGCCGACAGAAACGCCCCCAGCACCGCCGGCCCGCCCTCAACCATGACATTTGTCATGCCGCGGCGGCCCAGTTCGGCCAGCACGCGCCGCAGGTCGAGTCGCCCACGGCGAATCGGCACACCCACGACTTCGCATCCTGCGCGAGTCAGCCGCGCGATGGCTGCGCGATCTCGGACGCGCGACGTGGATGTCACGATCAATAGTGGTGCGCGCCGCGCGCCACGAACGAGCTGACACGTCGGCGGCGTGCGCAGACGGCTGTCCAGTACGACGCGCGTCGCCAAACGCCGCGGCCGGACATGCCGCGCCGTCAGGTCGGGATCATCCGCGAGAACGGTCTCGATCCCCACGAGCACCGCGTCGACGCGCGCACGGATCGCGTGCGCCGCCGCGCGGCTGGCCTCACCGGTGATCCATTTCGAATCCCCGCCCGATGTTGCGAGCCGCCCGTCAAGCGATTGAGCCCACTTGAGGATGACATAGGGCGTGCGCCGACGGATGAGCTTGCTGAACGGCGCAATCAGGTACTGCGCCGCCTCCTCCAGCAGGCCGACGCGCACGTTGATGCCCGCCGCGCGCAGCTTCTTCAATCCGCGGCCGCTGACGCGCGGGTTCGGATCGCGCGTCGCCGCGATGACGCGCTTCACGCCCGCGGCGATCAACGCGTTGACGCATGGCGGCGTCTTCCCGAAATGGCTGCACGGTTCGAGCGTGACGTAGGCTGTTGCGCCGCGCGCCCGCGCTCCGGCCTTTCGCAGAGCGAACACTTCCGCGTGCGGCCCGCCGAATCGACGGTGATACCCCTCGCCGACGATCCGTCCGCGGCGCACGATCACGCAACCGACCATCGGGTTCGGCTCGACGTATCCCTCGCCGCGCCGCGCGAGATCAAGGGCACGCTGCATGAATTGTGCGTCACGTGGAGAGTGCATGCGATCGTTGTGAGCCGTGATAGAAACGGTGGGCAAGGCCCACTCTGCGCCTGCTGGAATACTTCCCGTGTTATTCACGGTGCGTCGAGGACGCACCCTACTGAATGCCGTACTCCTTGATCTTTCGATACAGCGTCCGCGCGCCGATGCCAAGCTGCTTCGCGGCTTTCTCACGATTGCCCTGGTTCGACGCCAGCGCGTGCTGAATCGCCACCACCTCAAGCTCCTTGAGCGTCGCGCTGAACGGCCGCGGGCGCACCGGCACGATGTCGGTCGTCGCGCTGATCGGCGGCGTCGCGGGCAGGTCCTTCACATCGAGCGTGTCGCCCGATGCGAAGACGACCATTTGGTTGATCGCGTTGCGCAGCTCGCGCACGTTGCCGGGCCAGCGGTAGTTCAACAACAGGCGCAGGCATTCCGGCGTCACGTGTTTCACCGCTTTGCCGTGCAGCTCGTTGGCCTGCTCGATGAAATGGTGAATCAGCGGCGCGAGGTCTTCCTTGCGGTCGCGCAGCGGCAAGAGGTTGATGTCGGCCTGATTGATGCGGAAGAAAAGGTCCTCGCGAAACTCCTTCTTGTTCACCGCCTCCTTCAGATCGCGATTCGTCGCCGCCACGACGCGCACATCCACCTTGACCGGTTTGCTCGAACCGACGCGCACCACTTCGCCGTTCTCCAGCACGCGCAGCAGCTTGCTCTGCATCGCCAGCGGCATGTCGCCGATCTCGTCGAGAAAGATCGTGCCGCCGTCGGCCTCCTCAAACAACCCGCGCCGGTCGGTGAGCGCATTGGTGAACGCGCCCTTCACGTGGCCGAACAACTCGGATTCGAGAATGCCCTCGGAGATGCCGGCGCAATTCACGGGAATCCACGGCTTGCGCCGGCGGTCGGAGTTGTTATGAATCGCTCGGGCGATCAGTTCCTTGCCCGTTCCCGACTCGCCGTAGATGAGCACCGTCAATTTCGTGTTCGCCAGTCGTCGCACACGATCGAGCACGCCGCGCATCGCGCTGCTCGCCGCGATGATGCCCTCGAATGAATAGGCCTGGCCCAACTGCTCGCGGAGCATGAAGTTCTCACGCAGGGTCATGGCCTTGCGCGCGGCGCGCTGCACGGCGTCGCGCAGTTGCTCAAGATCCAGCGGCTTGGGCAGGTAGTCGAACGCCCCGGCTTCCACGAGCGCATCGCGCACCAGTCGTTCGTCGCCGTGCGCGGTGATGAGGATGCCCTGGGTCCAGGTGCTGACCGACTTCGCGGCGTACAGCACTTCCAGCCCGTTGACTTTGCCGCCCAGACGATAATCTGTGATGACCACGTGCGGCGGACGGGCGCGCATCGACGCCAGGGCTTCGTCGCCCGACTCCACCAGATGGCAGACGTGCCCCGCGCGCTCGAGGCCTTCCTTGATGGCCTCGCCGTGCGAGCGCTCGTCTTCCACGATGAGAATGAAGGCCGTGTCCGACACGCGATCTTTCGTGCCTCGAAGTGAATCCCGTCGATTAACTCGCGCGCCCCGGCCCGCCCGGCGACGACATCTGCAACCGGCGGACCGACGCCAATTGCGCGACGTCAAACGCGTGCGTCTCGCCGTCCGGAGTCATGATTTCACCGGCCTGGTCGCCCGTCGGCACCGCCAGCGCTTCGGGGTGGCGAACCTCAAACCGGCGACCGTCCTTCAGCACGACTTCGATCGGCTGGAACGGGCGAGCGCCCAGTGCGTCTTCCAATGCTTCTCGCAATGGCTTCATTTCAACCCTTCCATGCGATGCGATCGCGCCGTCGTCGGCCGTGATGCCTCGCTCCGGTTTATTATACGATCCAATCGCTCGGTTGTGCGACTTCGTGCCGCGCGGCACAATGAACCCCGTTTTCACGCGACAAAGCGTCGCAGGACACGCACACGACGCCACGGGGTTCATCATGCGGCTGCTGATTGCAGAGAAGTTTCCGGAAGACAAGCTGGCGGCCTTTCGCGATCTGGGCCTGCAAACCACCTACCAGCCCGAATTGACCCTGGAGCAGCTTACGCAGGCCGTCGCCGATGCGGACATTCTTGTCGTGCGCGGGCGCGACGTGCCGGCCAGCGTGATCGACGCGGGAAAGCACCTGGCGCTGATTATCCGTGCCGGCGCGGGCGTGAACACGATTGATGTCGCCGCCGCCAGCCGACGGGGGATTTTCGTCGCCAACTGCCCGGGCAAAAACGCCGTCGCCGTCGCGGAGCTGACGATGGGCCTGCTGCTGGCGGTTGATCGGCGCATTCCGCAGAACACGGCCGACCTTCGCGCGCATCAGTGGAACAAGAAGGAGTATTCGAAGGCCGATGGGTTGAAGGGCAAGGTTTTCGGAATCGTCGGCATGGGGCAGATCGGCGAGGCCGTCGCGCGGCGGGCCAGGGCGTTCGAGATGCCGGTGATCGCCTGGTCGCGCTCGCTGACATCGGTGCGCGCGGAGGAGCTGGGAATCGGCCGGTGCGAAACCATCCGCGAATTGTGCCAGAAGGCCGACGTGGTGTCGGTCCATCTCGCGCAGACGGCGGAGACGAAGAAGCTGTTCAACGCGGAGCTGTTCGCCGCGATGAAGCCGGGCGCGATTTTTCTCAATACGTCGCGCGGCGGCGTGGTGGACCAGAAATCGCTGATCGATGCGATGAAGACGCGCGGCCTCCGCGCCGGGCTGGATGTCTTTGACCCCGAGCCGGCCGGCGGCAAGGATGCTTTTGTAGATGAGATTCTCGACTTGCCCGGATTGGTCGGCACGCACCACATCGGCGCTTCGACCGAACAGGCGCAGAGTGCCATCGCCGATGAAGCCGTCCGCATCGTGAAGTGTTTCATGACCACGGGCGAAGCGCCGAACTGCGTCAACATCGAGCCGAACCCGCCGGTGAAGTGTCACCTCGTCGTGCGGCATTACGACAAGGTCGGCGTGCTCGCGGCCGTGCTGGACAAACTGCGCCGGGCGAACATCAACGTCGAAGGGATGAACAACACGGTCTTCCAGGGGGCCAAAGCCGCCGTGGCGACGATCCAACTGGGCGACAAGCCCACGGCCGAACTCGTGGCCGATATCGCGGCGATGCACGATATGGTCATCAAGGTCGAGGCGAAGAACGTCGATTAAGGAGCGGCGCAAAGTCGATACGTCCAAGAGTCAAAACACCGGAACCCGGAAACGTCACACGACGATTTGTAAACCAAAGAGCCGATTGCGCAAGCGATGGATCCGGCTCAAAGCGCCAAGCTCAAGGCTCACAGCTAATAGCTCATGGCTACCCTAAGAGTTCTCGTCGCCGACAAGATCGCTGAAGAAGGCCTCGCCCGGCTGCGCGCAACGGCCGGCCTCACAGTCGACGTGCGCACCGGTCTTTCGCCGGCGGATCTCGCGGCGGCCGTCGGCGATTACGACGGGCTGATCATTCGCTCGGGTGTAAAGGTCACCGCCGAGGTGTTCGCCAAACCCGGTCGGCTGCGCGTCATCGCGCGTGCCGGGGTCGGCGTCGACAACGTCGACGTGCCCGCGGCGACGGCGGCCGGCGTGCTCGTGATGAACACGCCCGACGCCAACACGATCTCCACGGCCGAACACACGATGGCGATGTTGCTCGCGCTGATGCACCGCATCCCCGATGCCCACGCGCACGTGCGCGGCGGCGCGTGGGACCGGGCGGCCTTTGTCGGGCGGCAACTGGCCGGCAAGACGCTCGGCATCGTCGGACTGGGTCGCGTTGGGCGTGCGGTGGCCGAGCGGGCGCTGGCGTTCGGCATGGAGGTGTGGGCGTTCGATCCGTTTGTCAGCGGCGAGACGGCGCTGGACGGTGCGGTGCGGATCGCGCCGAGCCTGGACGATCTGCTCGCGCGCGTCGATTGCCTGACACTGCACGCCGCGCTCACGGGCGACAACAAGCATCTGATCGGCGCGGCGCAGCTCGCACGAATGAAGCCGTCGGCCGTGCTGGTCAACTGTGCCCGCGGCGCGCTGGTGGACGAGGGTGCCCTCGCCGACGCACTGAACAACGGCAAGCTCGCCGGGGCTGCCATTGATGTCTTCGCCAACGAACCGCCGGTCGGCAGCCCGTTGCCAAGCGCGAAGAACATCGTTCTCACGCCGCACCTGGGCGCGTCAACGGCCGAGGCGCAAACCGCCGTCTCCACGGACGCCGTCGATGAACTGCTCGATTACCTATTGCACGGGCGCATTCGTGGCGCGGTGAACGTCGCCGGACTGCCGGCCAACCTCACCGACCGCGACCGGGCGTATCTCGATCTGACCGCGCGCATGGCCGCCGTGCTGGCGCCGTTCTGCGCCGACGGCGTGGATCGTGTCATACTCGCGACTCACGGCGAGCAGCATCTCACCGCCCTGTGCCCGACGCTCGCGCTGCAGGCACTGGCCGAGCTGATGAGTCCGCACATCGAGGGGCGGCTGAACCTCGTGAACGCGGCCGCTTTCGCCCGCCAGCGCGGCATCGACGTTCAGAACGCGGCGCACTCCGCCCAGCGCGATTACCTCGAAACCGTCACCATCGAAATCGTTCGCCGCGGTGCGAAGCACGCCGTCGAAGGGGCCGTGTTCGTCGACGGTCGCCCGCGCATCCTCGCCATCGACGGCTATCGCATGGAGATGGTGCCCGAGGGGCCGCTCGCCCTGATCTTCAACGACGACCGACCGGGCGTGATCGGCGTCGTCGGGACGCTCTTTGGCGATCGCCAGATCAACATCGCGGACATGACGCTCTCGCGGCGCGATCGAACGGCGCTAATGGTGCTGCGGCTCGACGCCCAGCCGCCGGCGCATGTGCTCGATGAATTGCGCGGCCACGCGGCGATCGTGTCCGTGCAGGCCGTCTCCCTCCCGCCGCTGGGCTGATCACCGCAGACGATTCACATACTGAATTCAAGCTGGACCGCGCCGTCCCCCGCGCGCGCGGAAGCCGACGGATGGCGATCCGTCGGCTTCGTCGTTTGGAAATGAAGGTCCTCGTTTTTCGTTGATGCGCCGGCGGATATCCTTTCGCTCGGTGCTTACTGATTTCCCGATTGCTCTTCCAGCATCTTGCGCAGATACGAATTCTCGCGCCGGGTCGCTTCCAGATCGAACAACAAATACTTGATCGACAGGCGAAGATAATCAATCGAGTCCTGCAAGCTGCTCACGGTCTTGCGGAGCTTTTCGTGCCGCTCCTTGGTCTGTTCGGCCAGCGCCGTGAACTTCGTCTTTTCCGACTCCGGCAGATTGCCGATCTCCTGAACCAACTCGGCCAGCTTCTTCTGGAAAGAATTCTCGTCCACGGCCTCTCTCCTCCCCCCTCGCCTTTCGGCGAAACCCCCTCGGGCGACCCCGATTCGCCCGTCACTTGACTGCGAGGGGTTGAGAGCAACCCGTGTGCCGCGCCGCGGTTGATCCGATCCGGCGGCATGGGTGCGAGAATGCCGACCCTGCAGCTTTGTGAGGCCGTTCAGGTCCGAAACGGCGTGCGGCTCCGACCGCCATGCGTTGACCCGACGCAACACGAGGTTGAACGTAGGCAACACGGCCGCCGTGGAGGCGGCATTTGTCTTTAGACGCAATCGGCCCGACGATGACGTCCATGCACCCCAACCCCGTTATTGCCGCCTGGAACCGCGCGGTCTTGGAGCGCGAGCGTGCCCTGCCGTACCGGCCATGGGTTACCGTCCTGTTCGCGGTAATCATCGCGATATTTGTTTCTTTTGTTTTTTGGCGATGTGCTGACAACGGCTTTGTTAACTGGGACGATGATCGCAACTTTCTACAAAACGAGTCGTTTCGCGGAGTCGGAGTTGAGCAGATTCGCTGGGCGTGGCGAACTTGCCATCTCGGCGTCTGGCAGCCGGCCGCGTGGATGGTGTTCGGCGCGGAATACGAGTGTTTCGGGCTGGATCCGCGTGGGTATCACCTCGTCAGCATTGTCCTGCACTGCCTCACATGTGCTGCGCTATTTAGCGTGATGTTCGCCTTGCTGCGCGCGGTCGGACCGCGCGAGGTCTCGCAGAGCCGACTGCGCGGCGTGGCGGCCGTCGCCGCGCTGGCGTTCGCCGTGCATCCGCTGCGCGTCGAGGTAGTCGCATGGACGTCGTGTCAGCCGTACCTCCCGTCGGCGCTGTTCTTTCTGCTGGCCATCGGGGCGTATCTGCGTGCGTGGCGGACGGATTCTCGAAGTCGCCGCGTCGCATGGGTTGTATTGAGTTTGGCGTGTTACGTGACCGCCGTGTTGTTCAAGGCGGTGGCCGTAACGCTTCCGGCGGTGCTGCTGATACTTGACTGGCTGCACCATCGTCGCGCGGATGCATCGGCCGCGAGCCAGCCTGTCGGACGGCGGTCATGGCCGATGCTGATAATCGAAAAGACGCCGTTCGTCGTTGTGGCCGCAATCGTCTCACTTCAGGCCGCTCGTGCCAAAGACATCAACGAATCCCGCGCGCCGCTAGCGGAGTTCAATGTCTCGGCGCGGATGGCTCACGCGAGTTACGCCCTGGTCGCCGGAGTGACTCAAACGATTCCTTCCCGACGATTAACGCCCTATGACCGGTTACCCGAGGATCTGTCACTTTTTCGACCGCGCTTCTTAGTTTGTGCTATTCTTGTCCTGTTCGTGACAGCGTTCTGCTTCGCGCTTGTTCGTCGCCGTCCGTATTATCTCGCGGCATGGCTCGCCTACGTCATCATCCTGTTGCCCAACGCCGGTTTGATTCAAATCAGCCAGCAGTTGACTGCCGACCGCTACACCTATTTGGCGACGATGCCGTTATACATGTTGCTTGCAGCGCTTCTTCTGCGGTTACGAGGGCATTACACGATTGTCATGTTGCTGAACGGATTTTTGCTCGTCGCTCCTATCGTTATGACCCCCGTTCAAGTTCTCACCTGGCGCGACGGCGAATCTCTGTGGTCGCGCGCGGTCGAGCTGGACCCCGGCTGCGCCGTGGCCCAGTGCAATCTCGGCGAGGCCCAGTTGCAGGCATCGAAGCACGCCGAAGCCGAACAATCGCTGCGCCGCGCGATTGAGATCGATCCAACGCTGTCGTTCGCGTGGTCGAACCTCGGTGTGGTGCAGTTCGCGCGGGGCGACTCGGCGAAGGCCGTCGATTCCTTCGAACGCGCGCTGGCATCCTCGCCGTCGCTGACCGGTCTGGACAAGGCTCGAACGCACGCGGCGCTCGGGGCAGCGTACGCGGGCTTGCGGAAGGATGATCTCGCGTGGAAGCACACGCTCATCGCGCGCGACATGGGTTTCGCGCCGGCGCAGAAGATGATCGATTATCTGTCGCAATTTTCAAGGCCGCCGACCACGTCCAACCGCGCGATGGATTGAACGCATCACCCCGCGTGGCGAGCCGAGTCCTCAAACTCATCGCGTGAGTCGTCATCATCGGGCGGCACGACCGAATCCGTCGCGGCCGGGGCGGCCTGCGTCGACACCGCAGTCGCATCGGTTGTGAATCGCCGCCACGCGCCGCCGATCGGCCCGCTCAAGGCATACGCCGCGGTTGTCAGCGCCAGCGTGAACTGCGGCTGCACGATGAACCCGATCAGCAGCACAATCAACAGCGCCACGACCTGCCGGAAGGGTCGGCGGCCGCGCAGGACAGCGTTCACAATGTGCGGATAGCGAAACCGGCTGACCATGAGCAGGCCAAGCAGCATCGCGAACGGCGGCATCAGCAGCGCCAGAACCTGCGGCGCCCAGAGCGGCGCAAAATCTCGCAGATCGCGCAGCGTGTCCTGGTGGAAGATCACCAGTCCCACAATCGCGCCGGCCGCACCGGGCGACGGCAAACCGCGAAACCCCATGTGCGCCGATTCATCCTGCACATTCTCAACGTTGAACCGCGCCAGGCGCAGCGCCGCACAACACACAAACACCGCCGCCATGACCCACTCGGCGCGCCAATAGATGAGTTGCAGTCGCGACAATTCCGAAATCTGCCCCGGATGGGCGATGGTGATGACCAGCATCGCCGGCGCGACGCCGAAGCTCACCACGTCGGCGAGACTGTCGAGCTGCGCGCCGAACTCGCTCGTCTTGCGGGTGAACCGCGCGAGGCGGCCGTCGATCCCGTCGAAGAACATCGAAAGGACAATCAGGTAGGCGCCAATCGACAAGAACGTGGGAAAGACGCGCTCCAGTCGCTCGCTTCCCATGGCGAGAATCTCGCGGTCCCCGCCGGCGGCATGGATCGAGAGCATGCACATGTAGATTGCGCCGACGCCGCAGATGAGATTCCCCAGCGTCGCCAGCGACGGCAACACGGCAACGGTCTTGAGCGCGCGCTCCCGCCTGCGGGCGCGCTTCTGTTCAGGGCCGAGCTTCACGATTCGCATGGTTCAACGCTTTTCAAAGAGCCGATAGGCGCCAGTTGCGGATCGGCGGTGGCGGGCAATCAAGCCAAGGCTTACCCACGCCGACGCAGGATTATACTGCTCCCGCCGCTCACGTTATCGCCGACTTTCACCGCCAGCTCCAGCCCCTTGTTCGCCGGCAGAATCACATCGGTCCGCGAGCCGAACTTGATTAACCCGTAGCGATACCCTCGTGCGACATGATCACCGGACTTCGCGTGGCAGATGATCCGCCGGGCGATCAATCCTGCGATCTGACGCACGACGACCGGGCCGGGTGTTCCGTCGTCGGGAGCGATCACTGCGGTGCACGATTCGTTTCGCACGCCGCATTCGGGATGCCGCGCGTCGAGAAACTCCCCCGGTTTGTGCGTCACGCTCTCAATACGCCCGCCGCAGGGCATGCGATTGACGTGAACATTGAAGACCGAGAGAAAAATGCTGATTTTCAGGACCGGGCCGTCGAATCCGTCGCACCGTTCGAGCCGTGTCGCCTCGGTGACACGACCATCGGCCGGCGAGACCAGCACGCCTGCATCGGTGGGGATGGACCGCCGCGGGTCGCGAAAGAACGCAAGCACGAAGACCCAGACCGCCAGCAGCGGGGTGAGCAGCAAATACCAGGAGTTGCCCGCGGCGGCAAGATAGATGCCCGCCGCGCCGGGCACGCCGCACAACACCGTCGCCAGTGCGATTTCGCGGAACCCTTCACGTGCGATCGGCACTACAGCAGATCCTCGCCGCTCTTGATGTGCGCGCGGAAATCGGCAATGAGCTGCTTCGTGATCGGGCCGGGCGTGCCGTCGCCGACCGGACGCTTGTCGATCTCATTGATCGGGCAAACCTCCGCACCGGTGCCGGTGATGAACATCTCATCGGCGTAGTACAGGTCGGTCCGCGTCAGGGTTGTCTCCTCGACCGCGATGCCGCGCTTCTGAGCAAAGGCCATCACCAGTCGTCGCGTGACGCCACCGAGCAGGCCGCAGTGGGGCGCGGGGGTGCGCAGCTTGCCGCGTGTGACAATAAAGAGGTTGTCGCCGGTGCATTCGGCGACGTAGCCCTCGTGATTGAGCATGACCGCTTCGAGGCAACCCGCGTCGATCGCTTCGATCTTCGCGAGAATGTTATTCAGGTAGTTGAGGCTCTTGATCTGCGGCGAAAGCGCCTGCGGGTGGTTCCGGATCGTTGCGGCGGTGACGATCTTCATGCCGTTCTCGTACAGTTCAGCCGGATACATCTGAATCTTGTCAACGATAATGAACGCCTCACCCTGAACCGTGCGGAACGGGTGAATGCCAAGCGTGCCTGCGCCGCGCAGACCCACCAGCCGGATGTATCCATCCTTGCAGTTGTTGGCCTTGATCGTCGCTTTCATTGCATCGATGAGTTGATCGGAGGTCCACGGCAGCGCCAGGCGGATCGCCTTCAGGCTGGCGTCCCAGCGCTGCATGTGCGCGCGGCATTCGAAGATCTTCCCGTTGTAAACGCGGATGCCCTCGAAGACGCCGTCGCCGTAGAGCAGGCCGTGCGAGAAGACGCTGACGCGCGCCTCGGCCGTCGGCACCAGTTCGCCGTTCAGCCAGATCTTGAGATTCGGGTTCGGCGTAAAGTCTTCGGCCATCGTGGCGCCTCCCTTGGGTCGAACGTGATCGATTTTGGCTACGCGCCTCGAACTTTCCAAAACGCTCATTGTACCCGCCTCGCTTTCTTTCGTCTTGATCGCGTGGGCGACCAGATTCCTGCGGATGAACGACATGCGACGGGATATCGAACGGCGAGCAAGCCCGCCGGCTAAATGAACAATTCAATCGATCCGGCGGTGAACGTCAGGTCCTTCGCAGCCCGCAGCGGATCGCTGAATTATTCTACCCGACCGTCGACCAAATGCACCACCTCGTCGGCCGAGCGGGCCAGGTCCCGGTCGTGGGTCACCATCACCAGTGTCTGGCCGCCCCGATTCAACTCGCGGAGCAGGTCCAGAATCTCTCGCCCCGTCTTGGCGTCCAGGTTTCCCGTCGGCTCATCGGCAAACAGTACCGCCGGCTCACTCATGAGCGCGCGACAAATCGCAACACGTTGCCGCTCGCCGCCGGACAACTCGTTCGGCCGATGCCGTAGCCGCGCGGTCAGGCCGACGCGCTCCAGCAGCCCCCGCGCTCGAACTTCGGCCCCGCGCCGCTCCGCCAGCCAGTGTCCCACCGGCCGACCGACCATCGCAGGCAGCAGCACGTTCTCCAGCACGTCGCATTCCGGAAGCAGATGATAAAACTGAAACACGAATCCGAACGACGAGTTCAGCCAGTGCTCCCGCTGCTGCTCCAGGAAGCGGTGCGGCTGCCCGGAGCCTGCGACGACGCGGGTCGAACCAGCCGCCGCCCCAGCCTGTACGCCGGCGGCACGGGCTGGTTCGGGCGCCATCGCGAAACCTTCCTCGCGACCCTTTGGAATCTTCCGCAGGCCTTCCGGCTCAAACAGCGGCTGCCGCCGGAAATACACCTGCCCCCGCTGTGGAACATCCAGCCCGCTCATCACGTGCATCAGTGTACTCTTGCCGCTTCCGCTGCTTCCGGTAATCACGACAAACCGGCCCGCCTCGATGGACACGTCCACCCCGCGCAGGACCGGCAGCTCCGTCCGCCCCAGCCGGTAGATCTTGTGAACGTTTTCGCAGCGAAGGATGGGGTCAGGCATGGCGAGGCCTCCGATCCGTGCCTTCGCATGAATAGACAAATGGCGAAAAAAAGCGATGCGTCGCTGTGCCGTGTTGGCTTTGTTTTGCCGCGCGATCCTCAATCCGGTTCAGGCCGATTTTGCAATTTGCTCTTCGCAATTCGCTATTCATAACGCAGTGTCTCCACCGGCCAGGTTCGCCCTGCTCGCACCGCCGGTACCAGCGCCCCCAGCAGCGCCGACACAATCGAGAGGATTCCGATGCCGATGACTTCCGGCCATTTCCACGCGCTGGGGATCCGGTCAAACGAATACGTCTCCGGACTCCAGACGCGCCATTCGGGATTCAACCGCGCCAGCCAGTCCTGAATCTCGTTGATGTGGTCGATGAACGATATCCCCAGCATCGACCCGAAGACGCAGCCGACCAGCCCGATTGCCGCGCCGTAAGCGAGAAACACCGCCGACACGCCCGCGGCGCTGCCGCCGAGGCTCTTGATGATGCCGATGTCGCGCGTTTTCTCCTGCACGATCATGTGAAAGACGCAGAAGATCATGAACACCGCGACGATGCTGATCACGCCGAACATGATCAGCACGAGGAACTTTTCCTTTTCAATCGCCGAGATGTACGTCGCCTGCATTTCTTCCCATGTCTGGATGCCCACGTTCGCCAGCATGCCGACTTCCAGGGCGTCGGGCTTGATCGTTTCGAGGTGCTTCAGCCATTCCGATTCGATCAACGCCTTGTAGCGTTGCAGCGTCTGGCGATCGCCGAGCCGGCTGAATTGCTCATCCAGGTTGATCAGGATCTGGCTGCATCGCGCCGACGCCGTCGTGCCGTCGGACCGCTTCTGCGGCTCCATGGAAAGCAGCCGCTGCAATTCATCGAAATCGACGTACACGTTCTGCGAGTCGATCTCGTGAATGCCCGTGCGCGAATCGTCCGCGTAGCGAAACACCGCCTTGGGCGGCGGCTCGGTGCTGATGTCTCCACTGCGCGTCAGCGGCACGATCGTCAGCATCACGCGCTCGCCGCGCGGCAGCGTCTCCGACCGCTTGTATTCGCCGGTGGGCAGCCGCCGCGCCACGATCGACCGCCCGATGATGATGCCCGGCCACTCGGTGCCCTCAATCACCGGCTTTTCCTTCGGCCCGGCGAACACACCGGGTCCGGGGAATAGTTCACCCGGACGACGGATGTACCGCTGCGATTCGTCACGCCGCTGCTCCTCGGACAACTTCGCCAGATAATGCTCCCATTGCAAATCCATCTCGCCCGGCAGCGTCGGCAGGCCCGACTCACTGAATCCGTAGAACGGCTGACCCTGTCGCGCCAGTGTCGTGCCGCCGTAGCGATTCTGATAGAAGAGGTCACTCCCGAATTGCGTTGTGCGCACGTACTCGTCCAGTCGAATTCCGAGAATGCCAACGTTGCGAGCGCTCTTGCTCGCCGGGAATTGCAAAATCCCCACGGTGCGCACCAGCGGCGTCGCTTGCACAACGATCGGCCTGCCCGACTTCGGATCGGTCAGCTTGCTGATGCGATCAATGAAGCCCTGGTAATACGGAAACCCCTGCAGGCTGCCGTCCATCACCAGGTCGCCGAGCAGACCGTGCGCTTTGTCGCGGATGCTGTCGACGAATCCACCCATGACACTGATGACGATGATCATCATCGCGACGCACAGCGTGACTGCGCCAACGGAAAAGAACGCGATCCGCTTGTGCTGGAGCAACCGCGCCGCCAGGAACGCGACGTAGAATCGCGGCCAGCCCAGGAACGGACTCACCCGCCACGACAACCACCAGATCATCGACGCCACGCCGATCAGCACGAGCCACAGCGCCGCGTTGAAGTAATACCACTCCAGGCGCACGAACGACTCGCAGTCCATCCCCAGCCACAGCGCCGGGCTGAAGAAGCGAAACGAGAACGGAAGCTCGGGCGAATCGCCGAAAAAGAACCGGTGATACAAGGTCGTCGGTTCCCACGCCAACAGCGAGTAGATCGCATACGCCGCGACGCCGACGCGCAACCCGTACAGGCACCAGCGCGACCAGCTCCACCGCGCCGCGCCAAACATCCCCGGCCACCGAATCAGCAGCACCCAGACGAACAACATCGCCCCCAGCAGCAGCAGGCTGTGATCCTGCCCGTCGGTCGACACCTCGCTGGGAATGAAATACCACGCCATTCCCGTCAGCCGTTTCTGCACCGTCGGGGTCAGGCCGTCGAACGGCGCCTGGTCATCTTCCAGGTCCGCCAGCAGGTAGCGCCATTCCCAATGGGCAGCGGACTGATGCTCTTTCAAGTGGGCAATCAACTCGCGCCGCTTCGCCTGCATCGACTCCGGCATCTGACGCAGCATCCGTCCGCGCGCGACATGCTCCACGAACAACTCGCGCCCCTGAATCGGCCGTCCGATCAGCGACCCGCCCCATGCCGCGTTCATGCAGGCAAGCGTTGTCCACAATGCGACCACGAACCAGACAAAGCCCGCAGCCACGGCGGTGCCGCGCGAGGTTGCGCCGGTCTGCCACCGGCCCAGCGCGGCGAGCGCCTTCACAATCCATCGCAGCAACCCGACCACCGCCAGCGCGATGGCCACGAGCGGGGCCGCGACGAGCACGGGGATCGTGAGCAGCGCCATCGTGCCGCGCGACAGCGCGATCGGTCGCCCGAGCAACGGCGCCAACGCCGCCTCAAAGACGATGTAAAACGCGCCCGCGATCAGATTGGCGACGACGAGAAAAAGAAGATAGACCGGGACTGTGACCGGCGCAAACAGGATGAACAAAATCAGCGCGAATCGCGAGGGCACGGCTATTCCTTGCCCGATGCCGAGGATGGCGCGGCGCCGCCCGCCGATGCGCCGCCGCCCGCGGGCCGTTGAAGGGGAAAAAGAATCACGTCGCGGATGCTCGCCGCGCCGGTCATGACCATCACCAGCCGGTCGATGCCGACGCCCAGCCCGCCCGCCGGCGGCATGCCGTATTCCAGCGACGTGATGAAATCATCATCCATCACACGCATCGTCTCATCGCCCTCGCCCTTCACCTGCGCCGACAGCGTCTCGCGCTGCACGGCCGGGTCGTTCAGCTCGGTGTACGCGTTGGCGATCTCCATGCCGGACACATACGCCTCAAACCGCAGCGCGATGCCGGGGTCGTCTTTCTTGCGCCGTGTCAGCGGGCACAGCGCCGCGGGATACTCGGTGACGAACAGCGGGCCGATCAGCTTCTCCTCGACTGTCGCCTCGAACAGTTTGTTCGCGATGATCGCGTCGTCCATCCCCGGCGCTTCGATGCCGATCTGCGCCGCACGCTTCCGCACGGCTGCCGCGTCGCGCCCGTCCACGCCCGCGTGCTCGGTCAGCAGATCGTAGTACGCCTTGCGCGGCCAGGGCGGGGTAAAATCCACCTCGTGCCCGCGAAATTGACGCTTGTAGCTTCCGCCCGTCGCTTCGATCGACGCGACGCACAGCCCCTCGACGATGTCCATCATGTCGGACAAGTCGCCGTAGGCCTGGTAGCATTCCATCATCGTGAACTCGGGGTTGTGCTGCGTGCTGATCCCCTCGTTGCGAAAATTGCGATTGATCTCAAACACCCGCTCCATGCCGCCGACCAGCAGCCGCTTCAGGTACAGTTCCGGACTGATCCGCAGGAACAGGTCCATGTCCAGCGTGTTGTGATGCGTCGTGAACGGCCGCGCCGCCGCCCCGCCGTAGATCGGCTGCAGCATCGGCGTCTCCACTTCCAGAAACCCGCGCCCGCGCAGGAAGTCACGCACCGCGTCGATAATCCGGCAGCGCGCCTTGAACGTCGCCATCACCTCGGGATTGGAGAACAAATCGACATACCGCTGCCGATAGCGCTGATCCGTGTCGGTCAGGCCGTGCCACTTTTCCGGCGGCGGGCGCAGCGCCTTGCAAAGCAGCGTGACCGAGTCGGCCCAGACGGTCACTTCACCCGTCTTCGTGCGGCCAGGCGAGCCGTCCACGCCGAGGATGTCGCCCAGGTCCAGCAGCCCGACGCCCTCCCATGCGGCGTCTCCCACCGTCGCCTTCGAGATGCCGATCTGCACGTCGCCCGTCGAATCGCGCAGCGTCAGAAACGCAAGCTTGCCCATCACGCGCCGCAGCGCGATGCGCCCGGCCGTACGCACCTTGCTCGATGCGTCGGTCTGACCGGCCTCCAGCTTCGCCGATTCGACGCGCGCCCGAACGTCGGCCGCGCTGATCACGCCTTCAAACCGCGTACCGTACGGATCGACTCCGCGCTCGGCGTGCTGATGCAGCTTCTTCAGACGTTCTTCGTAGTATTGGTCGCTCATGGAGAAAATGAATAACGATTGTTCCAGGTTGCCGCGCCGGGCCGAATGCTATTCGCAGCGTTGCGGGCATTCAACCCCGTCGCATTGAAGGCCCGTGTTGCGGCGGGATTCGAGCAAAAGAAAACGCCCGCGACGTGCATACGACGCCGCGGGCGCTGGGTTCACTCTGCATGACTGCGCCGGATACTTCACCCGACGCTCATCTCGACAACGGACTTAGCTCTTCGTCACTTTCTCCGCCGCCGCCATCGCCGCCTCGTACTGCGCCTTCACCAGCGCCATCCGGGCCGACGACTCGCACGTCATCTTCTCGTTCTTCACGACGAAGGTCACCTTGCCGTCGGCCTTCGCCTTCGGGCAGACCTTCGACGAGCAATCCACTTCCTTGCCGTCCACAACGTACTTCATCGACACCGGCTTGATCGCAGCCAGCACGACCTCGCGCGCCTTCTGCGCCTCTTCCATCGTGTCAAACATCCGGCCGGCCACCATGAACTTCGCGCCCTTGTCCTTCGAGCAGCTCGATTCGCCGCTCGCCACAAACGTGCCCGGGCGGTCCTTCATGTCGGCCGAGCCCTTGGTCTTGTTGCACGTGCCGGGCTCGGTGTTGCCCGAAACGGCCGCCATGTTGACCTTCGTCGTCTGAACGGCCGGCTCGCCTTCGCCCTTCTTCGAGCAGGGGGCAGCCGCCGTCTTCGTCTTGCTGCACGACGCCATCTGCTTGTCGTTGCAGTAGCTGATCTCGCCATCCTTCACGCAGGCGATCGTCGTGAACTTGGTGATGAACTCCTCCGATGCCGCGACCAGCGCCGCCTCGGCCTTGTCCTTGCACTCGTACGACTCGCCCGCCACGACGTAAACGATCTTGCCCTTCGACGCCTCAGCCGCCTTGCCGGCTTCCATCGGGCAGTTGTACGACTTGTCGCCGACCTTCATCGCCATCGTCGGCATGCCCGACTTCGAGCAGCAGCCTTCCTTCATCGACGCCATCGTCACCTGGGCGCCGTCCTTGCTCTTGCAGCAGCCGTCCTTCGCCGCCACCGTCGTTCCCTTGGCGGCCGATTTATCTTTGCAGCAGCCCGGGCCGGCCAGCGCCATCGTGTTCAGACAACACACGACCGCGACAGCCAACGCTCCACAAACCATTCGCTTCATCATCGCAATCTCCCGTTCGACTCGCATTGCCGTCGGCAGGGGCAATCCCGCGGCCACGCAGCCGCTTGCCGCCCCTCGCCTGATTTCCATTTCGTTCACATGCGCCCGGCAGCCGGCCCGGCGCCCCGCGACGCTGTCAGAAGACTCATACGTTACGATCCTGCCCCCGGTTTCGCCAAACTCCCTGTGAAACAATCGCGCAACAGGTCCGTCTGCCCCGCGGGCCTCGACCACCCGCCATATAAAACCACCCCAATAGCCCGCCTATTCCACCTTTCAGCGGACGCCTTCACCGGCAACGTCATGCTGGTGCTTGTCCGCGTCACTATCTCATGGAGCCAGCGGACTTTATATTTCACGGTTGTGACTGCGAAATCTCCGATCACCGACCCGCTCCGGCCCCGTATGGTCCTCCTGTTGGGAACCACTGCCACTGGAAAGACCGCCGCCGCCCTCGCCCTCGCCCCGCTTATAAGCGCTGAAATAGTCAGCATCGACTCCATGCAGGTCTATCGCCGCATGGACATCGGTACCGCCAAGCCGACGCCCGCCGAACGCGCCGCCGCGCGGCACCACCTCATCGATGTGGTCGAGCCGAGCGAATCGTTCAGCGTCGCGCGATTCGTGGAACTGGCCGATGCAGCCATTGCCGACATCACGGCGCGGGGCAAGTCCGTGCTGGCCGTCGCAGGCACGCCGCTTTACCTGATGGGGCTGATGTACGGCATGTTCGATGGGCCGTCGGCCGATGAGTCGTTTCGTGCGGCCTTGCGAGAGCGGGCGGCTCGCGAAGGCACGCCGGCCCTGCATGTGGAACTGACGGCAACTGATCCGGCCGCCGCGGCGCGCATTCATCCGAACGATCTCAAACGCATCGAGCGGGCGCTGGAGGTCCATCGCCTCACCGGCCGGCCGCTTAGCGCCATGCAGACCCAGTGGGACGCGGCCCACCTGCGCTACCCGGCCGTGGTGGTCGGCATCCGGCGCGAAAAGGAAGACACGTCGCGCCGAATCAATCATCGCGTGCGGCAAATGATCGACGCGGGTCTTTTTGACGAAGTCCGCTCGCTGCTCGGTGAGCAGCGCGATGAAACAACCCCCTCTCCCTTCAAGGGAGAGGGCCGGGGTGAGGGTGCACCGCTAAGCGAGCAGGCTCGCCAGGCCGTCGGCTACGCCGAGATCCTCGCGCACCTGCGCGGCGAATGCTCGTTGGACGACGCCATCGAACAGATCAAAATCAACACGCGGCGGCTCGCCAAGCACCAGCGCACGTGGTTCCGCAAGTTCCCGATGACGCAATGGGTGGATGTACGCGAGGATGAACCGGACGAATCCGTCTCACGCCGCCTGCTCGAAATGATTCAATTGTCAATCACGCCGTAGAGTGGGCACTGCTTACCGATTCCCGCCGTCAGCACCATTTGGTGGGAAATGCCCACCCTACTGCACCCGGAGCCCGCTCGCTGGCGCTCGGGGCTCGGATTCACTGGCGCGATCAGCCCCTACCGCCCCGCGTACATCTGCTCGTAATACTTCTGATACGCCCCGCTCGTGACGTGGTCCAGCCACGACGAATTGCCCAAATACCACTCAATCGTTCGCGTCAGGCCCGTTTCAAAATCCACCGCCGGCTTCCACCCCGTCTCGGCGCGCACGCGCGAGGAATCAATCGCATAGCGAAAATCGTGCCCCGGCCGATCTTTGACAAACGTCAAAAAGCTTTCCGGCTTGCCCATCGCCGCCAGAATCGCCCGCACGACCTCCAGATTCGACCGCTCACAGCTTCCGCGCCCACCACCCCCGCGCTCGCCGCTCCCGCCGATGTTGTACACCCGCTGCGTCCGCCCGCGCGTCAGCACGGCCCAGATCGCCCGGCAATGATCCTCCACGTGAATCCAGTCGCGCACGTTCCGCCCGTCGCCATAGACCGGCAGCGGTTTGTCCTGCCGCGCGTTGTGGATCATCAGCGGGATCATTTTCTCGGGGAACTGAAACGGCCCGTAGTTGTTCGAGCAGCGCGTGATCTGCACGGGCAGACCGTACGTCGTGCCGAAGGCGAGCACCAGATGATCGGCCCCGGCCTTCGACGCGCTGTAGGGCGAGTGCGGATCGAGCGACGTGTCCTCGGTGAAGGCGCCCGTCTCGCCGAGCGAGCCGTAGACTTCGTCGGTGCTGATCTGCACGAAGCGCTTCACGCCCGCATCGCGCGCCGCCAGCAGCAGCGACAGCGTGCCTTCGACGTTTGTCTTAACAAAGGCGTGCGGCCCGGTGATCGACCGATCGACGTGGCTTTCGGCAGCGAAGTTGATGATCGCCTCGACGCCGTGCGCGCGGCAGGCGGCCGTCATGGCGTCGGTGTCGCAGATGTCCGCACGAATGAACGTGTGCCGCGCGTCGCCGGCCACGTCCGCCAGATTCTCAAGGTTGCCCGCATACGTCAGCGCATCGACATTCACCACGCGCGCGACCGGCCCGTCGCCCAATTCTCCCTTCAGCAGCATCCGCACGAAGTTCGAACCGATGAAACCCGCCCCGCCGGTCACCATAACCCCGCGCGGAGCAAGCGCCTCGCCTCCGCTCGCGGAATGGTGCGACGAACCCGGCACGTGGCCATCGTTCGCGCCGCTCACGCTCCACTCCCCATCACGAGTTGCTGCACGCGCGCGAGGCTCTCAAACGTCCCCGCGTCGCTCCACCAGCCGCGTAGCGTTCCGAACGTCAATTCCCCGCGCTTCAGATAGGCATTGTTCACGTCGGTGATTTCCAGCTCGCCGCGGCCAGACGGCTTCAGCGTGCGAATGATGTCGAACACCGCGGCGTCGAAAAAGTAAATCCCCGTCACCGCGAAGTGCGACCTGGGCGACTTCGGCTTCTCCTCGATGGACACGATCTTGTCACCTACGACGTCCGCCACCCCGAACCGATGCGGATCGGGCACTTGCTTCAGGAGCAAGCGCGCCCCCCGCTGCTGCGCGCGATAGGCCGCCGCTTCGCTCGCCAGGTCGTCCTCAAAGATATTGTCGCCGAGGATCACCGCCAGCCGCCCGCCGGCGCAGAAATGCTCCGCAAGACCCAGCGCCTGCGCGATGCCGCCGGCCTCGTCCTGAATCTTGTACGTGAATCGCACGCCAAACTCGCGCCCCGAGCCGAGCAGCTCGACCATGTCGCCCATGTGCTCTACGCCCGAGACGATCAGTATCTCTTCGATGCCCGCGCCGCGCAGCTTCTCAATCGGGTGAAAGATCATCGGCTTGCGGCCGACGGGCAGCAGGTGCTTGTTCGTCACCTTGGTGAGCGGCAAGAGCCGGCTGCCGGTCCCGCCCGCGAGTACGACGCCCTTAAGCATGAAGTCTCCTGACAAGTCCGATCGGTTCCGCGACCGGCCTACGGCGGGCAAACCCGCCGGCTAAATGACGCGTCAGCTTTTCCAAACGCTTCGATTACTTGCGCAATCGCATATTCGTACGCCTCGATTGCTCGCGCAATCGGCTCATTAGAGTTCGGATACCACTCGGATATCATCCGTCGCGGCGCGCCCAGACGTACGGAATCTCACCGCCGTGCGGAGCCGCGCGAAATTCATCGGGCTGCGCGTAGTTGTAGCACTCGGTGGTGACATTGATCACCATCGCCTCGTTGTCGGACACGCACATCCACCCGTGGTACACACCGGGCGGTACGCGCACCAGCGCGGGCAGGTGTTCGCTCAAATAGACCTCATTCACTTCGCCGCGCGTCTTGGAATCCGTGCGGGCATCGTACAAAGCGAGCTTGATCGTTCCGCGCACGCAGTAAAAATGGTCCGTTTGAAGCTTGTGGTAATGCCAGGCCTTCACGACACCAGGGTAAGTGGTCGTAAAGTAAACCTGCCCGAACTTGGTGAACCACGGGTCATCGGCCCGTAGAATCTCCCCCAGGCGGCCGCGTTCATCAGGGATGACCTTCGCCCGGCGGGCAGCGACTCCCTCAATCAGCCCCGACCGGCCTCGAACCAAAAGGCCCTCATCGTGGTGGACAACTCGCAGAGGCGAGGAATCGGCAGAATCAGGCGTGCTGCGGGACATTCGGGTCCTTTTGGGCTGGCGAACGGACTGTGCCCGAGTTACGATCGGAGATTAAAGCCTGTCTGGCCGCCCCGATCAATCGACGGTTACCAATTCCGCGGTTTTCAGCGGCCAATGGCGCAGTAGATAATGGGGTTGACTCCTATAGGAGAAGAGATTAGCATAAGGCTCTTACAGGAGTGCAAAATGCCTGCAGTTTTGAGAAAAGGGAACCCCGTTAAGACCGTGACGCTCAAGATCCCTGACGAGTTGTACAACAACTTGGCGCGTCTGATCGAGGGGACAGGCTTTCGGAGTGTTACTGAGTTCGCGATACACGTCCTTCGGGATGTCGCTTCGAACGGAGCCCTGAACAAGGAGTCAAATAACACTCCTATAGAAGCGTCTATTGCAGTGCGTGAGCGGCTTCGATCACTTGGTTACATTGACTAACACTCCGAATGGAGTATAACTGTGGCGAATTCAAGAACCAGCGACAAGTACACTCTTAAAAGACTCCTATTGAAGCTTGATGAGTGTCACGGCCCGGTGCGGCCGGCCGATCTCTTCTCGGCATTGGAACGATTTCGGCCCGCGGCAGGGGAACTTTCCAAGTACCAGGCCTTTCATCGGGGAAAGTACCGGCGGAATCTCATTCACACCGGCCCGGGCTATCAGGCATGGCTGCTTTGCTGGAAGCGAGGGCAGTTCAGCCCGATCCACGATCACACTGGTTCGGCCTGCGGCGTGCGCGTCATTCAGGGTGTTGCGACCGAAACCCCCTATCGCAAGCGGCGCGACGGGCGGTTGGTGCGCGGCCGAGCAAAAACTCATCCGACCGGTACCGTCATCGCATCAATCGATGCCGACATTCATGCGATGGGCTGCCTTCCTGATGCGGCGAACGATCTCATCTCGCTCCACATCTATTCGCCCGCTCTCACTGGAATGAAGTTCTACTCCGAGGATCTTGTCGTGAAAGTGACCCCCAGCCGCCGTCGCAGGATTGCGACCGCACCCGCCGCGACGTTGCGGGTTGCCGAACGCACCACCAAGCGACCGCTCGCCGGAGCCGGCCGCCCGTCCCGGGCGCGGCGGGCTTGATCCGCCAGCTCACCTGAACGTTCCCATGCGAACCATTGTCATCATCGGGGCGGGATTCAGCGGCACGCTGACGGCGGTCAATCTCCTGCGCCGCGCGGCCCAGTCGATTGCCGAGGGCAAACCACTTTCACCGCAACCTCTGCGACTGGTGCTCGTCGAGCGGACCGGGCGATTCGGTGCGGGCGTCGCGTACGGCACCAACCACTACGAACACTTGTTGAATGTGCCGACGGCCCGCATGAGCGCCTTCCCCGATGCGCCCGACGATTTTCTCAACTGGGCGCGGTCGCAACGACCGTCCGTCGAGGGGTATTCCTTCCTGCCACGGCGTACGTATCGACACTACATCAAGCATCTCCTGGCCGAGGCGCAGGTCGGCTGCCCGCAGATCGACGTGACCCTGCTGAAGGACGACGTGCGCAGCGTGCGGCCGGACGGGTGCGAGTCCTCGGCGCGGGTTGAGTTTGCGGGGTCGCCGCCGATCGAAGCGAACCGCGTCGTGCTCGCACCGGGCAATTACGCGCCGCTGGATGTGCGCGCCGCCGGCGACGCGATTTATGAAACGAACTTTTATCTGCGCGATCCGTGGGACGACCCGCGCTACCAGCGCATCGACCCGGCCCGACCCGTGCTGATCATCGGCACCGGATTGACAGCGGTCGATATCGTACTGCGACTGGCGGCGGGGGGGCACACCGGGACGATCCACGCCGTGAGCCGCCACGGCCTGATGCCGCAGGCGCACCTTCGATCACCCGTCGCGCCGTTGCCCTCATCGGTCGAGGAGTTGCCCAGTGCGCCGCAGCCGCTGCTGCGCGCGATTCGCCGGCGCGTGCGCGAGGTGGCGGAGCAGGGCGGCGATTGGCGCGCGATCGTCGACGGCCTGCGCGGTGCGACGGCCCCGCTCTGGCAGCGGTTCACGCTTGATCAGCGCCGGCAGTTCTTTCGGCACGTGCGACACTTCTGGGAGATCCATCGTCATCGGATCGCGCCGGACGTGGCGGCGGTGTTCAGCGATCTCGTGCAGAGCGGCCGCGTGCAGGTTCACGCTGCGCGGATCGCCGCGTACCGACTCAAGCCCGATGGCGTGGCCGTTGAGATCCATCCGCGCGCGGGTCATGGTCGGTCAGCGATCACACTGGATGTTCATCGTGTTATCAACTGCACCGGGCCGAACGCCGACTTCACGCGCGTGACCGATCCCCTGATTCAGCAGTTGCTCGCCGACGGGTTGATTCGGCCTGACTTGCTGCGGATTGGTCTGGATTGCACTTCGCGCGGCGCGCTGATCGACCGCGACGGCTCGCCTTCCACCATTCTCTTCACCGTCGGTCCGCCGCAAAAACCGCTTACCTGGGAAAGCACGGCCGTGCCGGAGTTACGCGGCCAGGCCGCCGACCTGGCGAGCGTACTTTTCGACACGTTCCAATAACTCCTCAAAGACACCGCGCGCGACGCAGCACTGGATTGCGGGCGCGGGATGCTCGATAATGTTGGGCTGACTCATCGTGCCGATCGTGCTCAATCTGGCAGGGGAGCAACGTCGTGAAGATCACCGTCGTCGGAACCGGATACGTCGGCCTTGTCACCGGTGTCTGCCTTGCGGACACGGGCAACCACGTCGTGGGGCTGGACATCGACCCGGACAAGGTCGCGCGGTTATCGCGTGGTGAGTGCACGATCTTCGAGCCGGGGCTGACCGATCTGCTGGTCACGAATCTGACCGCCGGGCGATTCAAACTCACGACGAATCTGGTCGAGGCCGTTCAGCATGCCGAAGTGATCTTCATTTGCATCGGCACGCCGCCGAAGGCCGACGGCTCGGCCGATCTGTCGTACATCGAGAAGGCCGTGCAGGACATCGCGCGGGCGGTGAACAGGAAGGTCATCCTCGTGATGAAGTCGACGGTGCCGGTGGGGACGGGCCAATGGGTGGAGAGCCTCGTCGCGCCGCTGGCCCGGCACCCGATCACGGTCATCAGCAATCCGGAGTTCCTCAAAGAGGGCACGGCGGTCAACGATTTTCAGAAGCCCGATCGCGTCGTCATCGGCACCGAGGACGAAGACGCGGCGGCCGTCATGAAGCAGTTGTATCAGCCGTTCGTGCGGAACAACAATCCGGTCATCGTCGTGCGCCGGGCGGCGTCGGAGATGGTGAAGTACACGGCGAACTGTTACCTCGCCACGCGCATCAGCTTCATCAATCACATCGCCAACATCTGCGAGAAACTCGGGATCGACGTGAACGAAGTGCGCCAGGGCGTCGGCTACGACGTGCGTATCGGTTCACACTTCATGTACCCCGGCATCGGCTACGGCGGAAGCTGCTTCCCGAAGGACGTGCAGGCGCTGGCACACGTCGCCCGGCAGGCCGGCGCGGACGGCGAACTGCTTGAGATGGTGCACGCGATCAACGAGCGGCAGAAGTCGTTGCTCGCGGATCGGATTCGCGCGCACTTTGGAGACAAGCTCGCGGGCAAGACCTTCGCCGTGTGGGGCATTGCGTTCAAACCGCGCACGGACGACATCCGCGAGGCGCCGGCATTGCGGATCATTGAGATTCTGCTTGGGGCGGGGGCGAAGGTTCGCGCGGCCGATCCGAAGTCGCTGGACAATCTGCGCAAGGAGTTCGGCGACAAGATCGCATACTGCGGAGACGCCTACGACGCGCTGACGGGAGCCGATGCACTGGCGATCTGCACCGAGTGGAACGAGTATCGCACGCCGGACTTCGAGCGGATCAAGTCGTCGCTCAAGTCACCGGTCATCTTCGACGGGCGCAATCTGTACGACCCGGCTTACCTCAAGCGGCTGGGGTTCACGTACTACTCAATCGGCCGCCCGACAGTGAAGGGCTGACGAAACGCCCGCACGCCGAAGGCTCAAGATTCGACGCACCAAAAGGTGATTCGTGTCACCGTGGCCATCGCGATAGAATGTCCCCGTCATGACGAATTCGCATGAAGACGCCGTGTTGCCCGATCCGCCGGAATCCGATCCGTGGCAGGCCGCGCGCGAATTCGGCATCGATGTGTCACTCACGCAGTATCTCCTGACGCTGACGCCGACGCAGCGGCTCGAACGGCACGAGCAGGCGCTGGAGCTGGTGCGTGCGCTGCGCGCCGCGGGAATCGCTCATTATGGCTTCGACCCTCGACATCCTTCGTCGACTTCAGCAGGCGAACGTTGAGTTCGTGCTGGTCGGCGGGATGGCCGGTGTGCTTCATGGCGCCAGCCAGGTCACTGAAGACCTCGACGTTTGCGCACCGTTTACGAGCGAGAATCTCGGCCGACTGATCGCGTCGCTCGATGGGCTGCGACCGATGCTTCGCATGCAGGCTCGCCCGATTCCGTTGAGCCGCGACCCGGCGATTCTCACAACCTATCGCAACCTGTATTTGTCAACCGACTTGGGGCAATTGGACGTTTTGAGTGACATCACGGGGATTGGGGCATTCGCGGAAGTGACCCGGCGCAGCACGTCGATGACCGTTCAGGGGCTGGTTTGCCGCGTGATCGACCTCGCCGCACTGATCGACGCGAAGCGCGCATTGGGTCGCGCGAAAGACTTGCAAGTCGCGCTGGAATTGGAAGCGATTCTGAAGAACATCCGATCGCGCTGACGCGCAGCGGTTGCTGCGTGGTCACCCCTGCGCACTCATTCCGAACGTCGCCCGGAGAACGACACGGGCATCCTGCTGGATCAGCGCGCCGATCGCGCCGAGGGCGGCGTATTCGATCGGCAGCGGGCGCGTCATGGGGCGGAGCATCAGGTAGCTGCCGGTCTTGACCGACTGCGCGACGGCGGCGCTGCTCGGCGCGCCGACGACAAACGCGACGGTCGCGACGATGCCGACGCAAAGCAGCGCCCAGAGGCTTGAGCGCAGATCGAAGCAGGCGTGCGCGACGAGCGCCGCGGTGACAAAGCCGAAGGCGACGGCGAAGTAGACCTGGCCGCGCAGGATCGGTGCGTTTTCCCGGCCGATGGCAAAGGAGATAACGAGCCATGCGACAACGGTCGAGATCGCGACCGCTCCGGCCGACTGGCGGATGTCCGACGGACCAACGGGCCGAGGCTCGGCGGGGCGGGTCTCGAACCAGCCGTCGACCCAGCGCCCGGCAACGTAGCCGACGGCGATCAGGCCGAGCCAGAGCCAGGTCTCGGCGGCGAGGCCCCACGTGGGATAGGGGTCGGGCAGTGATCCGCCGCCGGCCGCGGCGGATGCCACCATGCTGACACGCTGGAGCACCAGTTTGTCCATCTGCGCCCCGCGCGCGGCGAGCGCCGCGAGGCCGACCGCCACCGCCAACGGCCCGCGCGCGGCCGAGCCGGCGCCGGCGATGGCAACCGCCAGCCCGCTCGACACGATTGCCAGACCGAGTAACTCGGCCATGGTGATCAGGCCGCTGGGCACATCAATGAGCGAGACGGGGCCGCCGGGATCAACATGCCCCAGGGCCCACGGGCCGACGTACCAGAAGATGGCGGCGGCAACGGCCAGGCCCGACAGCAGGCGGATTTGTCGAATCAACGTGCGGCCTGCGCTGTGAGCGTGGTGGGCGGTCGCAGGCGAGGCGTCGGTCATGGTGAGGGCCTTGGTCACGCGGGTTGCCGGGTGCCGAGCAACGGCGCGACAAGTGTCTGTAACTCACGGCGTTTGGCCGGGTCCATCGTGCAGAGCGGCAGGCGGAACTCTTCGGCCATCATGCCGCCCAGCGCGAGGGCCGTCTTGATCGGCACGGGATTGGTGTCCAGCCGCATCAGCGCGCGGGCAATGGGGAACAGCTTCTGATGGGCGGCGCGGGCTGCGTTGAGATCGCCTGCCGCGGCCGCGGTCGTGATGGCTGCCGTCTCGCGCGGCAGGAGATTCGCAACGACGCTGACCGAACCGACCGCGCCGACCGCCATGAGGGAGGCGGTCAGCGTGTCGTCCCCGCTCAAGATGGCGATGTCGCTGGCGGCGGCCAGTTCGCTCGCGCCGTCGATGGAACCCGTCGCGTGCTTGACCGCGACGATGTTGGAATGATCGGCGCGCAGCCGAGCGATGGTCTCGATGGAAATCTCCACGCCCGTTCGCCCCGGAATATTGTACAGCACCATCGGCGCGCCCAGAGCCGAGGCGAGGTAGCTGAAATGCTGATACAGCCCGCGCGGGCTGGGCCGGTTGTAATAGGGCGACACGATCATGACACCAGTTGCGCCGGCCTTCATCGCCGCCTGCGCCAGGGCCAGGGCGTGCTCGGTGCAATTGCTTCCCGCGCCGGCCAGCACCGGCACGCGACCGCGCGCCCGCTTCACGACAGCCGCAATGATCTGCGCCTGCTCCTCGTCCGAAAGCGTCGGCGACTCGCCGGTCGTGCCGCATGGCACCAGGCCGCTGACACCGCCGGCGATGACGTAATCGACCAGCTCATCCAACGCGCGAAAATCGACCGCCCCATCGGCGAACGGCGTGACCAGCGCGACATACGTTCCCTTGAACATGACCTATTCCTTCGGGCTGTGCTGCAACAGCAGTTGGTTCATCTCGCTGACGGCCGCGCGAAGCCCGGTGAAGATCGCTCGCGCGATGATGCTATGGCCGATGTTGAATTCGCAAAAGCCCCGCATCGCCGCAACCGGCGCGACGTTGCGATAGGTCAGGCCGTGCCCGGCGTGGACCTCCAGCCGCGATCCCAATCCCAGCTCCAGCCCCGCCTGCAAGTCGGCGAGGCGCTTCTGCCGGTCGGCCGGCGATTTTGCGTTGGCATAGCCTCCGGTCCAAAGCTCAATCGCTTCGAAACCCATGTCGGCCGAGGCGCGGATCTGATCGGCAACCGGCTCGATGTACGCGCTGCAGACGATGCCCGCGCCGCGCAGCCGATCGACGACGCTCTTGAGCCGCGGGCCGAGGCCCACCACGTCCAACCCGCCTTCGGTGGTGATCTCCTCGCGCCGCTCGGGCACGAGCGTGCACTGCGTGGGGCGATTGCGGATGGCGATGTCCACAATCTCCGGGGCGATAGCCATTTCCATGTTCAGCTTGACGTTGACGACTTCCTTCAGCGCGGGCACGTCGCGGTCGATGATGTGTCGCCGGTCCTCGCGCAGGTGGAAGGTGATGCAAGCCGCACCGCCCAGCTGGGCCTCGACGGCCGCCCAAACCGGGTCAGGCTCATCGGTGCGCCGGGCTTGGCGGACGGTCGCCACGTGATCAATGTTGACGCCAAGTTGTGCCATGGTCCCCCACATTATAGATGAACGGCGGCGGGTCTCAATTTCCACGGGCCTTGTCTCCATCCGGCCGCCGCGATATAGAATGCCCCTTCCTCGCGCGAGGTCTCGCATGCAAAGCAGTCTGGAGATCACCGTCGGGCGGCAAAAGATCGCCGCCTGTCTGCACCGGCCCGACCCCGGCAAGTCGGCCGTCGCCGCGCCGGTCGTCGTCTGCTGTCACGGCCTGACCGGCACGCGTGTCGGGTCGTCCTATCGGTATGTGACGCTGGCCCGTCGGCTCGTCGCGGAGAACATCGCCTGTCTGCGGTTCGACTTTCGCGGCTGTGGTGAGAGCGACGGTCGCTTTGAGGATGTCACGGCGGCGTCGCTGCAGGAGGACTTGCTCGCCGTCATGGCCGCCGTTGATCACCTGCCGAACTGCGACCCGACCTGCGTCGGCATGATCGGCAGCAGCTTCGGTGCGTTCACAATCTCCATGTGCGCCAATCGCATTCCCAGTTTGCGGAGTCTCGTGTTCCTCGCGCCGGTGGCCGATCCGGCCGCGCTGATCGCGCGCGACATGAGCGAGGCCGCCTGGTCGCTCGTGCGGAAGCAGGGCTGGATCGATCATCACGGGCAGAAACTTGGCGCGGGCTTTCTGGACTCGCTGCCGACGGAGAACGGGCCGGCGCGCCTCGCGCCGTGGATGAGGCCGTTGTTGATCTATCACGGCAGCCAGGACCATGCCGTGCCGCCGGAGCAGGGTCAGGCGTACGAGACCGTGGCGCGAGCGAGGGGGGTCGAGGCGAAGTTCGTTTCAGTGGAGTCCGCCGATCACGGCATGCGCACGGTCTTGGCGACCGAGCAGATCATCGAGGGCAGCGTGGCATGGCTGCGGCGGTTTCTTCATCCGGACTTGCCCGTCAAAGCGTCCTGAATCGCCGCGCGCGGCGCACCGATGTCAACAACATGCACGCGGCCAAGCAAGTCTCTTGCGGCCGGATTTCTGAAGCCGATCTTCCGGGCGACAAACGTGATGGTGTGATCCGCGCGAACGGTCGGGTTCGCCGCCTCGCCGGTGTCACAATCAAGACCGGAGGGGATGTCTACGGCGAAGACGGAGGGCGCCGGCTGCGCAGAGACGCGCCGATGCGCTTCGTTGATCGCGCGAATGAGCGATGCGATCGGCTCCCGCGGAGGGCCGCTCGCGCCGGTGCCGAGCAATGCATCGACGATCACGTCGGCGGTTGCGAAGCGATCGTTCGCGGCCTCGAGGTCTCTCGCGTCAGCCATCACGGCGCACGGCAGGTTCATGCGACGAATGATTTCGTGGTTGCCCTGCGCGTCGCCGGTGATGCGATCCGCCGGGCAGGCGAGCAGCAGTTCAACCATCCATCCCGCGTTGGCAAGGTGGCGCGCGATGACGAAACCATCTCCGCCGTTGTTGCCCGGGCCGCAGGCGATGAGCACGCGCTGCGCGGAGGGACACGCTGCGCGGATGATCTCCGCCGCCCCGCGCCCGGCGTTCTCCATCAGCACGATGCCGGGAACGCCGTAGGCTTCGATCGCGCGTTGATCGACTCGCCGTACCTGCTCGCGAGAAAGAACAAGTTCGTTGCTCATGGTCGATTCGCGGCCGGGGCGCTGGCCGGCGCGGAGGTTGCGGTGGATTGCGTCGTTGCCCTTGATCGAAGTTGTGCCACCGTTGCGTCCAGCTCCGCCGTGGAAAGCCCCGCCTGCCGACGCAGCACGAGGGCGCGTTCATAGCACTCCAGCGCTTCGGTCGGACGCCCCATTGCAATCAGGGCCGTGCCGAGGTTCCAGGTGACGGTGGCGTTGGTCGGGTCGGATGCGACCGACTCGCGGTACAGCGCCAGCGCGAGGTCCGCGCGTTTCGCGCGGTGCATGGCTTCGTCCGCCACCTCGGCCAGGACCTCCGCCGCGTCGCGCCCGCGTGCGGCGGCTTCGCGCAAGGCGGCGCGCACGCCATCAAACTCGCCCAGGTGCGCGTGCGACTTGGCCAACTCGATCCAGCCGCGCGACTGATTTCGCCCCAGCCCGATCTCCAGCGCGCGACGGATCGCCATCACGCTCTCCTGTGGGCGGCCGCACTTTCGCAGCGCAAGGCCGTACACGCCCCAGACTTCGCTGTCGGTCGGAAGCAGTTCGGCGGCGCGGGAGGAAAGTCGCAGCGCTTCGGCGGCGTCTTCCTCGTCAAGCGAGATCGTCGCCAGATGCATGAACAGCTTTCCCTGTCGCGGTGATGAAAGCGTCACGTGCGAGTAGAACGCCTTTGCATCGGCCCACACGTTTTGCTGGGCCCGCGTGAGAATGATGAATGGGACGAGCGTGAGCGCAACCGCCATTCGAAAAGCGCCGCTTCGCCGGCGCATGAACAAGTCGCCATGCCAAAGCAGGACCGTCAGCGGCATCAGGAGAAAGATAACCGGAAGATAGAGAAATCGATCCGCGACGCAGGTGCCGGTGAAGCGAATCCCGCCCAGCGTCGGTGAGAGCAACAACAGAAACGCGACCAGCCCGCTGAACAGCGGCGGCCAGCGCCGGCGCGCCGCCAGCACGAGCAAGCCAATTGACGCCGCGCAGGCGACCCCCGCGATGATCGCAGGATTGGCAAAAGTCAGATCCTCGGGAATGGCGCGATAGGGCGACAGGTGCATCGGCCAGACGAGATTGCCCAGATAGAGCATGAGGTTGTACGCGATCAATCCGCCAAGGCGCAGCGTCACCGCCCAGCTCTGGGCCGACGGCACGGCGAGCGCGTCGGGCGCCGACGCCTGTGACTCCCACGCGACCCAGGCCGTTACAACCATCCACGCGGCAAAGGGCCACTTCGATGTCAGATGCGGCGCGATCCGGTTTCGCAGCGGCCAGCGATCCAGCAGCGGGCAGACCAGCGGCAACAAGACCGTTGTCGGTTTTGCGAGCGTCGCGAGGGCGTACCACCCGCAGGCGGTCCATGCGACCCCGCCGCCGCGTCGCGCGCCGTGCCGCAGGTAGCTGTGAATCGAAAGGATCGCGAAAAACGTCGCCAGCACGGTCTTGCGCTGCGCGATCCAGCAGACCGCTTCGACTTGTGCCGGATGCAGCGCGAAAATCGCCGCCGCGAAGGCCGGCGCGAAGAGCGGTTCCCCGCCTTCCGCCGCACCGGTCGGCGCGCGGTGGAGCGACAGGACCGTTCGCAGCAGGGCAAAGACCAGCATCGCGTTGAAGGCGTGGATCAGGATATTGGTAAAGTGAAACAAACCCGGTCCGGCGTCGGGGCGACCGGCGACGAGCGAATCAAGCATCAGCGAGGCCATCGTCAGCGGCTGGTAGTAGCCATCGACGGTCTGCGGATGGAGCACTTCGGTAAAAAACGCCTTCAACCCGTCGAGCGAAGGCTCGCGCACGCGCGGGTTGTCCACGACGTACTGGAAGTCATCCAGTCGCATGAAGTCAAACCGCAAACTCGCGCCATAAACGAGCAGCGTGGCGATGAACAGCCCCCAGCCGATGCGCCGCGCCATGCCTTGCATGGCCGAGTCCGAGGCGGCCGCCGGCCCATCGTTGCGATTCACTTCACTCACGCGCCCTGCCCCTGCCGCCCTCGCGCGCCGGTCGCCGGCAGCCATTCGACGCCTTCCAGCACCGTCGGCGGCGCGGCACTCAAATCAATCAACGCCTCGAAACCGGGATGGTCGTGCAGCCGTCGCAAGGCGTCAAACGTCGCCGCGCGTGCCGAGGCCGACGGCTCCTGTGCAACGGCCATCGCAAGGTGCCGTCGCGCCAGCTCCACGTTGTCATTCATGGCCCATGCCGCCGCCAGGCCGAGGTTCACCACCCAATCGCTGCGCACGCGCAGCGCTTCCTGAAACTCACGCCGCGCCGAGGCCGCGCGCTCGACACGCAGGTAGGCGTGACCGAGGCCGACGTGAATGGCCGCCGAGTTCGGGTCCAGATCGCGCGCCCGCTCAAGAAAGCGAATGGCGTCGTCGGTCTGTCCCGTCCGCGCCAGGGCGACGCCGAGGTTCTGCAGGCACGCGATCCAGTCGCGGTTGCTCTCCAGCGCGCGGCGCAGCGGCGCGACGGCTTCGGCCGCGCGATGATCCCGATGCAGCAACAGCACGGTGCCGAGATAGAACTGCGTCTGCGGATCGGTCGGCGCGAGATCGATCGCGCGTCGCGCGTGCCGCAGAGCGCCGTCCAGATCGTTCTCATCGATGCACGCCTCGATGATGCCGATGTGGCCACCGGTCCAGCGCGGGTAACGCGCCAGCACCTGTGCGTACAAATCGCGACTGTTGTCCCAGATCAGCGTCTGCCCGTAGGCCAGTACACCGAGCGTCACGATCAGCGCCGCCGTCACGAGCGGGGCCACGCGCGACAACCCCGCGCCGCGCGACATTCCCGCGCTTCGCGGCAACGGCGCGCCTGCGCGGTCCGGCACTTCCGTCGGCTCCGCTCGACAGGCCGACGCGAGGCACAGCAGCGGCACGACCGCGACCGCATACAACCACGCATCGTGAAGCAATTCCCCGCTCGAGCCGCTCCACCAAAGGGCCGGCGCCGTCAGCGCCGCCGCCCCGGTCGCCGCCGAGAACGCCGCGCGACGCCTCAATAATGTCATCAACCATCCCGCCGCCAGCACCGCCGCCGCCACCATCGGCCACACGCCCACCGATTCGCTCAACGGATAGAACGGCGACAACCGCACCGGCCACACCACGCGCCCCACGGCCGACACGACGTTCAACGACAGCCATTCGCCCCAGCCGAGGTCCCGCGCGGTGGAACCGCCGGCCGGCGCCGCGCCCCAGGCGGTCATCCCGATCGCCGTCGCGAGGAATACCAGCATCGGGGATTTTTCCAGCAGGCTTTGCAGCCCGGCCCGGCGCAGCGGCCACACATCCAGCAGCACAAGCACCAGCGGCGCAGCCACGTACAACGGACTGGCGAGCGCCGCCATCAGATACCAGCCGTACACCGGCAGCGTCCAGCGCAGCCGCGCGTCACGCACGAAGCGTAAGTACGCGGAAATCATGAGCAACGTGAAGAACCCGCCGAGCAGCACCTCGCGCCGGCTGAACGACGCGACCGACTCGGCCTGCAACGGATGCAGCGCGAAGAGCAATCCCGCCGCCAGCCCGATCCACACCCGGCCCGACCATCGCGCGGCGATGACAAACAACAGAATCGCATTGAGCGTGTGCAGCGTCAGGTTCGTCAGCCGCACCTGAAACGGCTGCACCAGCGGCGTATCGGACAGGTACGCGTCCACGGCATACGACACGCGCGTCAGCGGCGAGAGCGACACGGCGGCTCGGCGCGGCGACACGAGTTGGACAGAGAACCGCTTCGCGTCCGAGCACATCATCCACGCGTCGCGCTGCGACTCCACAAGGATCGCGCGGTCGGCCGAGCCGACCATGCCGGCCGTGAGCGCGGGGTGAAACGCCGCGAAGACCGAGGCCCCGATCGTCGCCGCGCCGAGAAAGACCGGCAGGAAGCGCAGGCCGGCCGTCGGAACGGTCGGCGCTGAAATCGGGCGAGCAATCGGCGGATCGGTTGCCATGGTGTCGACGATCGGGATCGGCCCGGCGACGGCGCGGCGTGAAGAGCTTGGCCGGGCGGTCGAAATTGTAGCCGCGCCCCGCGCGACCTACAATTCGCCCCCATGCGCATCCTGCTTACCAACGACGACGGTATCTTCGCACCCGGCATCATGGCCATGCACGCGCAACTTGCCGCGTCGCACCAGGTCGATGTCGTCGCGCCGGAGAATGTCCAATCCGGCGGCTCGCACGCCATCACCATCCGCAGCCCGCTGACCTGCCAGCGCGTTCACGTCAGCGGCAAGTTCGAGGGAACCAGCGTCCACGGCACGCCCGCCGACTGCGTGAAGCTCGCCCTGCACGCGCTGCTGCCGCAACGCCCGGACCTCGTCGTCTCCGGCATCAACGCCGGACTGAACACCGGCATCCACGTGCTCTACTCCGGCACGGTCGCCGCGGCGATCGAAGGCGCGATCCTCGGTGTGCCGGCCGTCGCGGTCTCGCTCAAACTGTATCGCGACATGGACTTTGATCGTGCGGGCGCCATCGCGAAGGACATCATCGCGCAGATCGCCGCCAAGTCGCCGCTGCCGCGGCAGGTGTTCAACGTGAACATTCCAGAACTGCGGCCGGGCTGGCCGCTCGGCGTGCGCATCGCGCCGCAGAGCACGCAGTCAACGCTGGAGACGTTGGAGCGGCGGACCGATCCATCGGGCCGCGAGTATTTCTGGTTGAGCGGCGATTTCGGCGAACTGGACGACGCGATCGAGACCGATCTGCACGTCGTGCGCCAGGGGTACGTGTGCGTCACGCCGCTGCACCTGAACCTCACCGATGCGCCGCTGCTGGAAAAGATGCGCGCGTGGAAGTGGGCGTAGCGGCGTGATGCGTGAGTCGTAGGGTGCGTCCTCGACGCACCATCCAATGCCGCACAACCAAATGGCGTGCCCCCGATGCACCGTGCGAATGAACTCTCATCATGCCATTTCGTGACGCCATTCGAATCTTCAATTCCTGCCTGCGGCTGCGCTGCCCGCGATGTGGGGACGGCGCGATCTTTGAAGACCCGCACGACGCGCTTGATCCGAACGAAACGACGGACGCACCCGCCGAGCGCGATCCGAGCGATGCGCCAAGCGCACCCGATGGAACCAACGCGCCCCGTGCGCCCGACGCGAACAATCCGCCGTCATCTTCGAGCGGCGCACCACGCCGGCTGCGGCGAATGGCGTGGCATCGGCCGGTCCGCGAATGCTGCGCTGTGTGCGGCCTGGCGCTGCGCCGCCGCGAGCCGGACACGTGGCTGTTCATGTACGTCAGCATGGCGCTGATCACCGGGTTGTATCTCATCGCGATGCTGTGGGTCTTCCCCGCGCCGTCGCGCCCCTGGCTCTGGCGAGGTTTCATCGCCGCCTCGGCCCTGTGCCTCTATCTCGTCACCGCGCCAGTCCGCAAGGCCCTGTCTCTCGGACTGGATTACTGGGTGGAGGTGCAGTGGAAGGAACCGTGAGGGGATCTCAAATTTCAGAGAAAAGTGGTCTGCATTTTGAAACTAGCCCGTGAAACTCTGATGCACACCAAACAACTTGCGAGTTAATGCGAAGCACCTCCCCAATTCTCTCCGGGAGGCACTTCGCCCCATTTAAACACGTCCTGTGCTATATGCAGACAATGCAAACACACGGGCACGAGTAACTCATCATTTCGTGCTGCGCTTCTCAAACCGCTTATCAAACTCCTTTGAGGAATCGACGCCGGTCGTAAAGGTCTGGGCGAGTACTCTTCTGAAGTCGTCATAGGCAAGGTAGCCGTCAGGAAGTAGATACCCGTCGGCAAACCTGATCCCCTCATCCACCTCCGACCATAGAAACCTTCCGTGACGAACGGCGATATTGCAATCATTGATGAATCCTCGCACCTTCGGTGAAGGTCTGCATCGCCTCAAACTAGGCATTACGAATAGTAGAGTCTGTTTCTTCAAGTGTTGCGCGTCTATCACCACGGTCATTGGCCCGGCACCGCTATCTGAAGATATCTTGACAAATTCGTCACTGGGATTCGCCTCAAAGACGACTCCGAATCGTGTTAAGTACTGAACAACGGTTTCGAAACTGATAGGCTCTCGGCCGCGCTTAAGCTCTGCCTTCATCATCGCCATGTCACTTTTCATTTTTTCAATTAGATCACTGGGAGCACTCATCTCGATGTCTTGATGCAAGTTAGCTTGGCGAAGTTCGTCATATAGTGAATCGAGCAAAGTCTCTGCAGTTGATTTTGCGTTTGGCTGAGCGTGAGCCAATAACGCCCTTAACGTATCGACGCATGGTACACTTTGAATTTCGTCGTTCGACAGATTTACAGTTGGCCCAGGCAGCAGGTTGCGAGAAAACAACTCGTAGATTACGACTCCAGCTGCATACAAGTCCCAAGATTCATTGGATTCAACCGAGCGACCGCTATGTATGCCAAGCAAGCAATACGGAGGAGTGTATTTTATTTTGGAAATTGGAGTGAGAGTGCGAGCCGAGTATTTTCTCAACAGAACTTCAGATTTTATCTTCGCCAACCCGAAATCTAACAATGCAATACTAAAATCGTCTCGTGCTATAAGGTTATCCGGCGCGATATCTCGATGGATGATTCCAAGAGAGTGGACGCGCTTAAGAGCAGATAGAAGAAGAAACGCAATCTTTGCCCTGCTCTCCATGGGAACTGTCTGATCGGGGATTATGGATTGAATTGAGCGGCCAGGAATGAACTCGGATAGAAAAAACACTCTGCCATCTGGAACTTCAAATACATCGTAGACGTTTGGGATAAAGGCTAACTTGCGGTCAAAGAGAGCAGTTAGTATCTTCACTTCCTCGCGGCCCCGAGTTACCAAATCCAGCTGCTTAAGCACCTCAACGTTTGGATTCAGGAGTTCGCACTTTAGTCCCTTTAGAATTCCGACTCGCCCAGAGATCGGATTGCGACACCTCCACGTTTCGCTAAATTCCCCCGTAGGTATGCCGTCTTCAACAATAAAGCCCCCAATGTGTTGGCCTGGTGAGAATGTAAGTGGCATCGCCCATCCTTTCTCTTTGCTTAGCAGGTCTTAAGTGCATCGGGAGTCTCGTGCCTATTTTGCAAGAGTGTGAATTGTATTCTTTATTTTACTAATTGCAATCTAATTGACTCCATCTTGCTCCCCTTTCCCACCATCTGCAGCGGGCTTCGCCCGAGAGCACTTCCTTATCCATGAGCAGGTCGGGTCCAGCAGGCAAGTGCCAGATGCTGAGCCCTCGCGCCCTCCCTTATGGAGATTGGGCGCTTCAGGGTAAGGCTATCGCATCGCAAATCGCCCCATCGCAAACAACTCTCCCGGCAGGCGCGAATGACCGGTGGTCACGAGATCGGCCAGCGCTTCGCCGACGACGGGGGCGAACTTGAAGCCGTGGCCGCTGAAGCCGCCGGCGAGGAAGACGTTCTCGTGCGACGGATGGCGGTCGATCACGAAATGGTCATCCGGCGTGTTGGTGTACAGGCAGACCTTCGCGTCGCGCAGCGGCCCGTCGGCCGTCGGCATGTGCGCGCGGATGTATCGCCGGATGTCGGCCTCGTCGGCGGGATGCGCGGCGCGATCGACCGTGTCGGCGGTGGTCGCCGTGCCGCCGTGATGCCGGGCGATCTTCACGCCTTGGCCGTGATCGGGAATCCCGTAGAACGCGCCGGACAGGTTCGCGGCGCTCGCAGATGCCGTGTTTACGTCACCATCCAGAAAGTGAATGAACACCGGCATCGTGCCCGGCGCGAAGCGCGCTGGCTCCTTCGGCGTGAACCACGCCTGCACCTGTCGCTCGACGGTCAGCGGCAGGCCCAGCTCCGCGGCGATGCTCGGCAGCCACGCCCCGGCCGTGATGACCAGCGCGCCCGCCACGATCGCGCCGTCGTCGGTCTCGACACGCACAGCCGCGCCGCCCGCGCCCGCCGGCTTGAGCGCGCGCCAGCTTCGCACGACCGTTCGCTCACGCAGCTCCGCGCCGGCGCGCCGCGCCCGATCAGCCATCGCGCGCACGCAGTCCTCCGGGCAGAGATATCCCGCGTCGGCCTCGTACACCGCGACGTGATCCGGCGGCGGCTCAAACGCTGGATGCCGCCGGCGCACCTCCTCGGCCGAGAGCACTTCGTGCGCCAGCCCGTGTTGCGTGACGCTGGCGCGCACCCCGCGAAGGCACGGATGATCGGCCCGCCCGATATTAAGACATCCGACGAAATTAAGAAGCGTTTGCCCGGTCTCCTGCTCGAGCCGGCCCCAGGCCGCGTACGCCTCGTGCAACAGCGGCACGTACCGCGGGTCTTCAAAATACGCCTTGCGAAAGACGCGCGATCGGCCGTGCGAACTCCCCCGGTCGTGACAAAGGTCGAACTGCTCCAGCCCGACGACGCGCAAGCCTCGCTGGGCCAAGTGGTAGCAGGCGGCGGCCCCCATCGCGCCCACCCCCAGAACCATCGCATCGAACGGTCGTTCCGCCATGGCGACCATTGAAAACAGGCCTCCCGGCCCCGGCAAGCCCTATGCAACCGCGCCGCCGGCGATACACTATGCCCCCGGTGAGTCGTTCGATGTACCCATCAACCCCATTCTATTGAAGGAGCCTTCCCATGACCCGACGATTGTCCGCCCTTGCGCTGTGTTGCGCCTGTTGCTTTGCTGTTCTCGCCGGCTGCTCGCAGCAGCAGGGCATGAACAACATGGACCCCTCGGCGATGCAGCCCCCGCCGCGCCCGGCTGAATTGGATCAGCTCAACCCGTGGGTCGGCAAGTGGGAGACCACGGCCGAAATGACCATGCCCGATGGCAGCAAGATGACGGGCACAGGAAGCTCGGAATCCACATGGGACCTCGACAAGCGCGTCGTCATCGAGCGCAGCACGTTCTCGATGGGCGAGATGGGCACCATGCAGGGCATGGGCATCTTTACGTACTGCCCGGTCACGAAGAAGTTCAAGTCCTCTTGGTTCAGCAGCATGGGCGAGGCCAGCAACGGCACGATGTGGTGGGATGAGGCCAAGAAGTGCTGGTGCATGAAGTCGAATTACATCAGCCCGATGACCGGTAAGCCGACCGAGTTCTGCGGCACGATTACCATGCCCGACAATAACACGATGAACTGGGAGATGACCGAATCAACCGTCGGCTTTCTCGGCGCGAAGACCAAGTGCTGGGAAGGCAAGGGCGTATCGAAGCGCAAGGCCTGATCTCGCTTCGCACATTCTCATTGTATGACCAATCGAAGAAGGCCCGTCGGCGCAATCGCGTCGGCGGGCCTTTCCTTTGAAATTGCGCATGCAGAATTGCGAATAAAGAAATCTTGGACCGAGACCGGAGATTCGCCGGCTCGACGCCAACCCCTTCTCCGTTCCGCATTCTTATAACATCTCTTTCGCCGCGCGCTCGCCCATCGCCGCCAAGCGCGCCGCCGTCTCCTCGAGCGGCCCGCCTAACTCATAGCATCCATCCAGCATCGCGAGGCACTCGTCCGCGCCCTCACCCACCGCGCCGACAATCGCCGCCACCGGGACGTCGGCCGCCCGCGCCATTCGCGCCAGCGTCCCCACGACCTTGCCCATCGTCGACTGCCGATCCAGCCGGCCCTCGCCCGTGATCAGCAGATCGGCCGACGACAGCGCCGCGGCGAACTGCGTCGCCTCCATCACGAGATCAATCCCCGGCTCGATCTGCGTCGAGCAGAGCGCCAGCAACGGCAGCGCCACGCCGCCGGCCGCGCCGGTGCCTGGTTCGTGTCGCCCATCGCGCCCGGTTGCTTCCGCCAGCAGATCGGCCCAATGCGTCAAGCCCGCCTCCAGCCGCTTCACGCCGTCGGCATCGGCGCCCTTCTGCGGCGCGAAAACAGCCGCCGCGCCGCTCAGCCCCGTCGCCGGATTGAGCACGTCGACGGCGATCGTAAACACCGCGTCCGCGATTCCTTCCGGCGCGCGATCCCAAACAAAGCGACGAATGTCAAGTAAATCGCCCCCGCCGATCGGCCGCTCGATCACATGCCCGCGATGGTCGTAGAACGTCGCCCCCAGCGCCTGCATCATGCCCGCGCCGCCGTCGACCGTCGCGCTGCCGCCGACCGCCAGCGTCACCCGGTCCAGATCGCTCTCCACCACGCGGCGAAGCACCTCGCCGAGGCCGAACGTGCTCGCGCGCATCACGTCGCGCCGCGACGGCGGCACAAGCGACAGACCGCTCACGCGCGCCAGCTCCACCACCGCGCGCGACGCCTGATCCACCAGCCCAACGACCACGGTGACCGGATCGCCCAGCGGGCCGTGCGCCTCGACGTGCCGTCGATTTCCCCGCGCCGCATCAACGAGAATGTCCAGCGTCCCCTCGCCGCCGTCGGCCATCGGTTGCAGCGTCACCGTCGCATCGGGCCGCGCACGACGAACGCCGACGGCGATCGCGTCGGCCGCTTCGCGCGCCGAAAGCACACCCTTGAACTTGTCCGGCGCGATGACCACGTGCATGGCGGCGACTACCTTGCAGCGACGATCACATCGTCGCGCGACCAACCCTCGACCGTGATTTGCAGAATGCGAAACGGAATGCCGTCGCCGCGATTGACCTGCGCCAGCAGCGGCGCGAGCTTCTCGAGCGATTCGACGGGCCACCCGCCGAACATCGTGATGACATGCCCCGGCGCGATGCCGACGCGCGCCGCCGGCGAACCGTTCTGCACTTCCTTCACCAGCAGCCCCAGCGCGCGGCTCATACCAAGCCGCTTCATTTCGTCGGGCTTCAGGTCGGCCAGACGCAGGCCGAACCGCGCCCAGAGCACCTTCTGCGTCTCAATGCCGCTTTGCGGTTCCAGCGCAAGCTTGACCTGCCGCGGTTTCCCGTCGCGCAGCACACGCAGCGGCATCGCGCGGCCGGTCGGCGCGGTGCGCAAGACGCCGAACGCGTCGATGTAGTCGCGGGTCGCGGTCCCGTCGATCTCGGTGATCACATCGCCCGCCGCCAGACCGGCCTTCGCCGCCGGCGAACCCGGCTCCACGGCGCGCACGCGCACGCCGTGCGAGAGGTCGGCCGTCGATGCGGGTTGCGACTTCAGGCCGGCCGGTCCCTCGAACTTCGCGCCGAGCGACACGCCGCGCACGCGCTCGACGTCGAGCAGCTCCGGCAGCAACGCGCACACCCGATCGGCGGGAATCGCGAAGCCGATGTTCTGCGCATCGCCGCGAATGGCCGAGTTCACGCCGATCACCTCGCCCAGCACGTTGAGCAACGGCCCGCCGGAGTTGCCGGGGTTGATGGGCGCGTCGATCTGAATCAGCCCGTCGTACGTCACGCCGCGCCCGAATTTCAACTCGCGATTCAAGGCGCTGACGATGCCGGTCGTCACGGTGTGACCCAGCCCCATCGGATTGCCGATTGCGACAACCGCCTCGCCCGGCATCAGGTCATCGCTTCGACCCAGTCGCAGCGCCGGCAGCGGCTGCTCGGCGCGCACGCGCATGACGGCGATGTCGTGTGCCCGGTCGATCGCGACTTCCTCCACGGGCAACTCCCGCCCGTCGGCGAAGAGCGCCTTGCACTCGGCAGCCTGTGCGACCACGTGCGCATTGGTTACGAGAAAACCGTCCGGGTGAATGATGAAGCCCGAGCCGACCGAGTGTGTCTGGTAGCGGCGCGGGGCGAACATCGGCATGTTGAAGATCTCGTTGAGCGGGTCACGCACGGTGACGATCTGCGTCGTGGAAAGGTTGACCACCGCCGGACTGGCCTGCGCGAACACGCGCGAGACGGGCGTCTCGCGGGCAGCGCGACTTTGCTCGCGCGAGCGTTCGCCGGATTGGGCGCGGGCCGGGGCAATCAACGCGGGCGCGAAAACAGTCAGCATCGCCAGCGCGCATCCCGCCAAACGGCCAAGCCGCGCTCGCGCCGCTCGACGGTTCAGGGCGGGCGCGATCGCTTTGAACTTGAAGGCGCTTCTCTCGTAATCTGCGCGATGCAATTCGCTCTTCGCTATTCGCAATTCGCCATTCATATCTCAAGCACCTCGTACTGCTTCTCCCGATACGTCGAACCGATGCTTACGCATTCCAGCCCTTGTTTGCGACAGCGGCGCGAGCGGTGCGAGTGCCCGCAGAACGCGTGCGACACTTTCGGATGATCCAGCAGCAGCTCACCGAACAGTTCGCTTCCCAGAAACCCCGTTGCAAACTCCCAATTCGGGATCGGGCTGTGCGGCACAAGATCAGCGAACGGCAGGTGATGCACCGCCGCCACGACGCGGCTCGCCCGCGCCGACGCCTCTTCCAAATGCCGCCGCAGTTTGTCCGCCAGATGCTGCGTGAACGCCACGTCGCTCATCGGCAGCTTCACGTGCACGCCGTCCATCCATCGACAGGTGATTTCGCGCCCGATCGGACCGACGTCCTCGTGCCCGTCGAGCAGGTGCCGATGCTCCTCGAAGTACGCCGCCGCGCCGGGCGCGACTTTATGCTGATAGAACCGCAGCGGCACACGCATCGCGCTGGGCCGGTAGGAAAAATCGTACCACCCGACGTTGCCGACGATGGCCACGTCTCCCAGATAAAACGGCGATGCATCGAGGTAATGCACGCCGCTGCGAACGCAAGCTTCTGCGATTTCGTTCTCATAGCGGTGCAGTGAGTCGCCTCCGGGCACGGCACACGCGCCGACGTGGCCGTTGCTGCCGCTTCCGTTGCCGGCTGCGGCGCGTCCGCGCGGCACCCACAACTCGTGATTGCCCGCGACGGCGAGTCGCGGCCCCGGGAACGCCTCGAAAAGTCCGAATACCTCGTCTAGAATCGCGAGGTTGCACGAGGCGCTGTCTCCCACAAAGACGAGGCAGTCGCCCCCGGCCTGACAAATTCGGCGCGCCACGTCGCGCGTCGGCTCCTGGCTTCGCGCGATGTTGTAATGCAGGTCCGACGTGAGAAGAATGCGCATGGTTCCCAAACGCCCGTTCGATCGGCAGGTAATCCCATCATAGCCGCCGACAAAACCTCCCGACAACGCGACCCCATGGCCCAGGTCATCGCCATCGCCGACGTTCACAAGACCTACCACCTCGGCGACGAGGCCATCCGCGCCCTGCAAGGCGTCAGTCTGACGGTCCATCGCGGTGAGTTCGTCGCCATCATGGGAGCGAGCGGCTCCGGCAAGACAACACTCCTGCATCTGGTCGGCGGGTTGGACCTTCCCGACCGCGGCGAGATCATCGTCGCCGAGCAGCACCTCTCGCGCCTGTCCGATGAAGCGCGCACGCTCTTTCGTCGCCGGCGGCTAGGCATCGTGTTTCAGGCGTTCAATCTCCTGCCCACGCTTACGTCGCTGGAAAACGTCATGCTGCCGCGGCTCATCGACGGAATGCCGGCTGCCCGCGCCGAGTCCCGCGCCCGTGAATTGCTCAAGACGGTGCGCTTGGAACACCGCTTGCGCCATCGCCCTGCAATACTCTCCGGCGGCGAGCAGCAGCGCGTCGCCATCGCCCGCGCGCTCATGAACGAGCCGGATGTCATCCTCGCTGACGAGCCGACGGGCAACCTCGATCCGACTTCGTCCGAGGAGATCTGGCGGCTACTGCGCGATCTCGCGCTGCAAACCGCCACCACCGTGCTCATGGTCACGCACGAACCGGCCGCCGCCGCATTCGCCGACCGGGTTCACGTCCTGCGCGAGGGCCGATTCACCGGCGTCATCGAGTCACAAGGAGCCGGCGATGCAGCACTGGTTGCAGATCGCTACGCGCAACTGGCGGGCTAGGCCCGGCCGCGCAGCGCTGGCGACGCTGGCCGTCGCGCTGGGCGTCGGCGTCGTCGCGTGGGTCACCTGCTGCTACGAGTCGGTCCAGCGCAGCGTCACGCACGTCGTGCTGGAATGGATCGGCCGAAGTCACGTCATCATCGAGGCGACCGAGGGCGTTTGGGCGTTCTTCGGGGAGGACGTCGATTCAATCGCCGCGCAGGTTCCGGGGGTCAAGGCGACGACCGTTCGCACGCGCGAGTATGTGTATGCCGCGCCGCCCGACCGCGCCACGGGCCGCGCGCCGTCCGATGACCAGTTCATCCGCATTGAAGTAACGGGCGTTGCGCCGGAGAAAGAGCTGACGTTCCGCACGTACAAACTCGCCGCCGGGCGGTTTCTCGACCCGGCCGCGCGCGGCGAAATCCTCGTCGAGAAGCTCATCGCCGACGAATTCAAACTCGGCCTGGGCGACACGATCTTCCTGCGCGACAACGATCCGCCCGGCCCGCCGACCGCGTTCAAGATCGTCGGCCTCATTGACCGGCGGCGCGCGAGTCTGAACCAGGCCGTCATGACGTGGGCGGCGCTGAAAGACGTTCAGTCACTTTGCACCTTGCCGGGGAAGATCAAAGGCGTGGACATCATGCTCCACGACGCGTCGCTGGAAAACATCCGCGCGACGGCCGACGTGATTCGCACGCGGCTTGCCGAGCGCGAAAAGAAGCTCAAAGCGGCTGCCGGCGCGAATGGAACCATCGAATCGCTGGAAGTGAAGACCACCGAAGCGCAGCATCAGCGGCTTGGCGCGGCGCGCGGCCTGCTGCAATTCATCATGATGCTGCTCGGATGCGTCGTGCTGCTCACGGCCCTGTTCATCATCCTCGCGTCAATGGGCATGGGCGTCACCGAGCAGATCACCGAACTGGGCCTGCTCCGTTGCGTCGGCGTGACGCGCATGCAGGCGGCCGTGCTTGTGCTCTGCCAGACGCTGCCCATCGGGCTGATCGGCACGCTGGTCGGCCTGCCGCTGGGCCTGGCGCTTCAATGGATTACGGTGCAGATCGCGAGCGATTATTTAGGACAAATGGCTATAAGCGGCTGGGGGCTGGCCCTGGCGGTCGCCGGCGGGCTTGGCGCGACCGTGCTGGGTGGGGCCGTCCCGGCGGTCGGCGCGTTTCTTGTTTCGCCGGTCGATGCGACGCGGCCTCATGCGACCAGCGCCCCGCAGCGGCTGCTGGTGATCTCGTCGATTCTTGGTGCGGCGCTCATCGCGGCGCACGAGCTGATCAAGGCGCGCATTCCAACCGACGCCGGTGATGCGCCGGGCGCGTTCGACGCGATGGCGCTCGCTTCACTCATGACGCTCTACGCCGGCTTCGCGTTTTTCGCGCCTATCTGCGTCGCGCTGATCGGCAGGCTCTTTGTTCGCGTGGCCGCGCTCGCCCTGCGATTGCGCCCCCAGTTGCTCGGCGAGGAAATCGACAAAGCGCCAATTCGATCCGCCGCCGTCTGCTGCGGCTTGATGGTCGGCCTCTCGCTCATCGTCGGGCTGGTCGTCTGGGCGCGAAGCGTGAAGGCGGGATGGGAGTTCCCCAAGGAGTTCCCCGATGCGCTGTTGTATAGCTATGACTCCCTGCCGCTCGACGAGGTCCGCGGACTGGCGACGATGCCGGGCATCACGAAGTTCACCGTCGCCGATGACTTCGCGTTCACCTTCACCAAACCGAGCCGCTTAAGCATCTTCCGGGCCATGCAGCAGATGGACCCCAGCCAGCGCTGCCTCGCGATCGAGCCGGAAGAAGGGTTCCAGATCGTCAAGCTCACGTTTCTGGAAGGCAACGAAGCCGACGCGCTGCAGAAGCTCAATGCCGGCGGGCATGCCCTCGTCACGCGCGAGTTTGCCCAGGCGCGGCGCAAGCATCTTGGCGACAGCATCACGATCTGGGTCGATGAAACGAGGGCGACGTTCAAAATCGCCGGCGTCATTGCCTCGCCCGGGCTGGACATCGCCATCAGCTTCTTCAACGCCAGCGAGTACTTTCAGTTCTACGCGGTCGGTGCAATGATTCTGACACAGGCCGATGCGCAGGCGAAGTTCGGCCGCCGCTACGGCAAGCTGATGCTTTTCAACTTCGACTTCGCCGCGAACGATCCCTCGCGCGTCGCCGGCGGCACGCCCGCCGTCGTGCGCCAGTCGGACGTGAAACTCGGCGCCCGGCCGAATTTCTCGCTCGGCCCCGGGCCGATTCCCGGCGACGGCCCGGAGGAACGAATCGTCAATCAAATGCTTGAGCGCCTCGGCTACCCGTCGAAGGCCTTTGTCACCGCGCGCGAGCTGAAGCAGCAGATCGACCGCAACATCGACCGCGTCACGCTCCTGCTCTCGGCGATTCCGTTCGTCGGGCTGGTCGTTGCCGCGCTGGGGCTTGCCAATCTGATGGCGGCGAACGTCGCCAGCCGCTCCAGGCAGATTGCCGTGCTGCGGTCGCTGGGCACCACGCGCAGCCAGGTGCTGCGAATGGTCATCGGTGAGGCAATGGTGCTGGGGCTGCTTGGCAGCGCGATGGGCCTGGCCCTGGGGATGCTGCTTGGCCGAACGAGCAACCACATGACGTATCTGCTGTCCGGCTTCCAGCCGCCGTTTCATATTCCCTGGGCGCTGGTCGCCGCGAGCGCTGCCCTGTCGACCGTGCTGTGCCTGCTCGCCGCGCTTGTCCCCGCGCGACGCGCAAGCCGTTCGAACGTGGTCGCGGTGCTGTCGAGCCTTTAGATTGGATGCTCGCGCCGCGCCCGGTCGCAACAAGTTGCGATGGGTGCCGATACGTCTTGTTTAGCCGCCGAGCTTGCTCGGCGCTGTGTACGAAGATGATTCTCTCCGATTCCACGCTTGCCGAGCTTTGCGAGCACGCAGCCGCCGAGAACCCGCGCGAATGCTGCGGCATGATTCATCAATCCGGGCGCGTCCGTCGCTGCCGGAACATCGATCTTCGGCCCGATCGCTTCGAGTTCTCCGCCGCCGATGTCGTCGCCCTGTTTGAATCGCAATCGACCGCCGACCCGATCACCGCCCTCTACCATTCGCATCCCGACGCCCCGGCGGCTTGGAGCAGGGCGGATGCAACGGGCGCACTGGCCGTCGGCGAGCCGCTCGCGGAAGCGTTGACCTGGCTCGTGATCGAGTGTCGGAAAGGGCACCCGATGCGGATAGTGTCATCAAAGTGGCACCCCTCGGTTGCTGCTGCCGAGACCGGAGAGGTTCCCGGCGCGCTTCGCGGCCCGACGATTGGTCGCGTTTCCGGGATTTTTCACAGCAGCCGAGAGGTCATTCTCACCGGGTACGCCACCTGGCCTGGGAGGCCTACCGAGGATTCGCTTAAATGTATTGTTGACAATGGCTTAGTGGCCAAAATCGGGAAAACCCCCTATTCGCTCCGGGATGCCTGAATTCACCTATCTTTGTGGTACCGCGAGACTTGCAACCGCATTGCCGGCAAAGTTGCCTCGCAGTCAGGCTTGCAAGTCACCAACTAGTTGCTATAGGATAGGTTACAAGCGTTTCGACCGGGGCTAGCCGAGTGATCCTGCAACGGTTGCTCGATCCCGGAGACGCGGTGAGTTGTTGAAATCACCGGAAGACCGATTGAGCACTCGGTTGCTTTCTCCAATCGCCCTGACAGCAGGTGTTTGCCATGAACACGATCACGAAGAAAGACCTGATTGACCGCCTCGCGGACAAGACCGGCCAGAAGCGCGTGGTTGTAAAGCGCATTATTCAGGGCTTTTTGGATGATATTATTGATGAGCTGGGTCGCGGCAACCGCTTGGAATTCCGCGACTTCGGCGTGTTTGAGAGCAAGGTCCGCGCGGCTCGCACGGCACAGAACCCCAAGACACTTGAACGCGTCGAAGTCCCGCAGAAGCGAACGGTGAAATTCAAGGTCGGCCGCGTCATGAAGATGCGACTGGGGATCGACCATGACGGCAGCGGGAGTTCACGCCCGTCGCCCACCCCTTCGAGCACGTGACGGTCGCTCGGGTCTCGTTTTCCGCCTGTAACCCAATCCCAAGCAATGACATAAGCGATTCGGGACCAGTTCCCAGGCGGGATCCGGCTCCGGTATTTCCTGCCGGCGATCTTGTATTCCCCTATCTCATCGAGCCGCATCCTCTAAATTCCCTGCTTCCAGACGGCGTCCGCCTGATTGACAGGGGTGGTTTCGGCTGCTAGGCTTAATTGAAATTGAGTCTCAATTACAACGAGTCTCCGGCCCGGTTAGGCCCGGACCCGTTGAGTGAAGCGAGGCGCGGTTCATCATGGTTGCCCAAACCTTTCGAAGCCTGGCCGATCTGCATCCCGGCGAGTCCGGTCACATTGCTCGCGTGGAAGGCCTGCCCGAAGTCCGCATGCGTCTGCTCGAAATGGGCCTGACGCGCGGCACGGCGGTTCGGCTGGTTCGCGTCGCGCCGCTGGGTGATCCCATCGAGCTGGATGTGCGCGGCTATCGCTTGAGCGTCCGCAAGGGCGAGGCCCGGAGCGTCAGTCTCGGGAACGAGTAATGACGGCTGACGGGTCAGTCGATGCGGGGCCGATTCGCATCGCGGTGGCGGGCAACCCCAATTCTGGAAAAACGACAGTCTTCAATAATCTGACGGGGCTGCGCGCCAAAGTCGGCAACTACCCCGGCGTCACCGTCGAGAAACGAGAAGGCCTTCTTCGCGGCACGCCGCATTCGCTGCTTGACCTGCCCGGAACATACAGCCTCTCGGCGCGGTCGCCCGATGAGGAGCTCGCGCGCGATGTGCTGCTGGGACGCGTGCCCGGCACGACGCGGCCCGATGCCGTGTTGCTTGTGATCGACGCGTCGAACCTCGAGCGCAATCTTTATCTCACGTCGCAGGTGCTTGAGTTCGGCATGCCCGTTGTCATTGCCTGCAACATGCTGGATGCGGCAGCCGCGCGCGGACAACGCGTCGATTGCGATGCCTTGTCGCACGAGTTGGGCGTGCCGGTGATCGGCACGGTCGCCGCGACGGGAGAAGGGCTGGAAGCCGTGCGCGAGGCGTTGCTCCGCGCGCGATCGCTTCCGCCGCCGCCGCCGCGCGCGTGGAAACTGCCCGAGCCGATGGAGGAAGCGGCCCGTGACGCGGCGGCTGTCATGGAGGCGTCGGGCGTGATCCCGGCGCGATCGGTGCGTGGCGGGGCGGTGCTTTGGCTGATGGACTACCTTGCCGGCGACGCAGCCAGCCGGCGCTCGGCCGAGCGATTCTTGACGCGCTTGCAACCGGCGCACGCGGCCGCACTGTGCGACGCGGCGGATCGGCTGCTGGAGGCCATGGCGGATTCGGCGGCGGCAGCAGTCGAAGCGCGGTACGAATGGATCTCCGGCGTGGCGGCGCGTGCTGTGAGGCAGGTTTCGCCGCGCGATCGGCGCATCTCCGACGCGCACGAAACAACGATCGTGCAGCCGGCGCAGGCGTCAACCGAGACGCTCACCGATCGGATCGACCGCATTCTGACGCATCGCGTACTGGGTCTGGCGATCTTCGCGGGCGTGATGTTTCTGCTCTTCTTGTCTATTTTCTCGTGGGCCGAGCCGCTGATGGGGTTGATCGACGCGGGGCAGGGCGCGCTGGCGGGATTTGTGTCGGACCGCATGGCCGACGGGCCGCTTCGTTCGCTGCTGACCGATGGCGTGATCGCCGGCGTCGGCGCGGTCGTGATCTTCTTCCCGCAGATCTGCATCCTCTTTTTCTGCCTCGCGCTGCTGGAAGACAGCGGCTACATGGCCCGCGCCGCGTTTCTCATGGACCGCCTCATGAGCCGCGTCGGCCTGCACGGGAAGAGCTTCATCCCGCTGCTCTCGAGCTATGCCTGCGCCATTCCCGGCATCATGGCGACCCGCACCATCGAGGACCGCCGCGACCGGTTCACGACGATTCTCATCGCGCCGCTGATGAGCTGCTCCGCGCGGCTGCCGGTCTACATCATTCTCATCGCTGCGCTGTTCGGCGATCGCACCTGGCTCAAGGCCGGTGTCATGTTCGGGCTGTACGCCCTCGGCACGATCGCGGCCATGTTGCTGGCGTTGCTGTTCAAGAAGACGCTCTTCGCCGGGCCGCGGCCTGCGTTCATCCTCGAACTACCCAGTTACCACGTGCCGCGCGTGGGGGCGCTGCTTCGCTCGACATGGGACCGCAGCAAGTTGTTCCTCACCAACGCCGGCACGGTGATCTTCTGTGTCTCGGTCATCGTCTGGGCGTTGAGTTACTTCCCGCGCTACGCGGAGAGCGAGTTGCCTGCAGACGCGCGGACGCGCATCGCCGCCGCTTCGGACGATGCCGCGCGTGAGCAAGTCCTTGCCGCCGAACAACTCAAGGCGAGCTACATCGGGCAATTGGGTCACTTCATCGAGCCGGCCATCGCGCCGCTGGGGTACGACTGGCGGCTGGGCATCGGCTTGTTGTCATCATTCCTGGCGCGCGAGGTGTTCGTCAGCGTGATGGGCATCACGTTCGCCGTCGGCGAGAGCGATGAGTCGTCGGTTGATCTGCGGCGGCAGTTGCAGACCGCGGCCTGGCCCGACGGGCGGCTGGTGCTGACCGCGCCCGCCGGCGTGGGGCTGATGGTGTTTTACGTCTTCGCCTGCCAGTGCGTCAGCACGCTGGCGGTCGTGAAGAAAGAGACGCAGTCGTGGCGGTGGCCAATCTTTATGTTTGTCTATATGTCGGTGCTGGCTTACGTTGCGGCGCTGGCGGTCTATCAGATCGGCTCGCGGTGGTAGGGTGCGTTCCGAACGCACCAATCTGGATTCCCGTCTTCACGGGAATGACGGATTCGGCATGAGCGATGTCGTTGGCGTGAAGTTGATTGACTTGCTCCGATGCAGGCCGCACGAGCCTATGGTTCGTCGTCGCCGGTATCCTCCCCGACGGCCGCGGTGTCAACGGTCTGTCCCGCATCGAGTTGACGAAGCTTCTCGCGGATGCGCTCCAGCACGCGGCGCTCTTCGGCCGTCGGTGGGCGATCCGTCTCCGAATCGGCGGCGTCATCAGCAGGTTGGGTGGCCGGCTGGGTCGCCGGTTGTGATGCTGCGCCGTCGGTTTGATCGTCGCCTTCGGCCGATTCGCTCTGGCCGCGAATCGACAAAGCCCGTTGCCAGTTGATCCGCGCCTCGTCGGGCCGATCGGCGCGGTAGAGCGCGTCCGCAAAATGGTCGTAGAGAATCGGGTCGGGATCGTCTTCCTGCAACCGTACGGCGCGCTGGATGAACGACACGGCGCGGGGAAAATCTCCACGCTTGTAGAACACCCAGCCGAGGCTGTCGAGGTAGGCGGCGTTGCGCGGCTGCTCGGCGAGGGCGAGGCGAATCATCCGCTCGGCCTTGTCGAGCTTGAGGCCGAGATCGGCGTAGGTGTAGCCGAGGTCGTTGTTGATGCCGGCGTCGGTCGGCAGATCGCGGAGGATCAATTCAAGTTGCTGGATGGCCTGCGTGGGCCGCCCCGTCTGCTGATAGACCTGCGCGAGGCGACTTCGCAGCCAGTACATGGGACCGTCGACGTTTCCCTCGCCGGTGTCGCGGAGTTGTTGCAAGGCCGAGAGGCGGAAGTTAATCGTCTTCTCGGCTTCGCCGTAGCGCTCGGCGATCATGAGGATGAGAATGAGTTCGCGATAAGCTGCTTCGCCCTCGTCGCGGTCGATGCGGCGGCGGTAGAAGGCGATGGCGTCGTCGTAACGGCGCGCGAGTTGATAGGTCGTGCCGAGCATGGCCTCGAAGCGCGCGCGGTGCGGCGGATGCTCGGCGGCGGTCGTTGCGACTTCGATCGCGCTGTCCCAGTCGCGCGCGGCCCAGAGGAGCCGCACGAGCGCCTGGTTCAGTCCGGGGTCATCGGGTTCTTCGGCGAGCCAGTCGAGCACGCGCGCGAGGCCCTCGTCGATGCGCCGCGCCTGGCGCAATTGATCGAGATAGACGGCGCGAAGCGTGTCGCTGGTCGGCTCGGTCTTGAGCCAGCCTTCGACGGCGGCGATGGCGTCATCGTATCGCTTGGCGCGGTTGAGCGTGACGAGGTAGGCCTGCCTTCGCGCGGTGTCGCCTGATTCCTCGTCGAGCCAGCGGCGGGCGACCTCGATCGCGCGGTCGAAGCGCTTGCCGGCGAGAAGCACGTCGAGCAGCCGCGCGGTGTAGAGCGGGCGCGAGGCCTTGAGATCGCTGCGTTCAAGCAGTTTGTCGAGAATCTCGATCGCGTCATCGAATCGGTCCTGATCGACGAGCAATTCGGCCAGTTGCTGGAGATAGCCCAGGTCGCGCGGGCGGCGCTTGAGCAGTTGGCGGACGGTTCGCTCGGCGGCTTCGAAATCAAGCTGGCGCGACTGTGCCGTGGCGAGCATCTGCAGCGCGCGGCGATCGGCGGGGGACTTCTCCATCGCCGCGCGCAGCTCTTTCTCGGCGGAATCGTAGTTGCCCTCCGCCAGATGGCTCAGCGCAAGATCGACGCGCGTGTCGGCGTCGTCGGGATGCTTTTCCAGCAGCTTTCGCAGCGCGCGGCGGTAGCTGCCGAGCCGGCGCTGCCCCGACGGCGAACGACTGGTGACGAAATCCAACAGCGCCTTGCAACGATCGACGGCCGCACCGGTCTGCCCGAGCCGCTCGAAGTCGGAGAAATGTTGCTGGGCGTCGTCGATGCGCCCGGCGTTGACGTAGAGGCGGACGAGCTTTTCGCGCGCGGCGGCGTCGCGCGGATCCACGTCTTCCACGATGCGCCGGCTCAACTGCTCGCAGCGGCGGGCATCGCCGCGATGTTCGGCGGCATCGGCCAGCACGCGCAGCGGCTCGGAGTTCTTCGTGTCCTTCGCGAACGCCTCCATGAGCGCGGTTTCGGCGGATTCCATTTCATCAAGCGCTTCGTGCGCGCGACCCTTGAGCAGAAGTGCCTGCGAGTCCTCGCATCCGGCGGCGATGGCCTTCCCCGCGACATCGAGTACGCCGGACCAGTCTTCGCGATCGGCCGCCTGCCGCGCGAGCATGACCCACGCAGGCGCGAACGGCGGGTCAGCCGTTGCGGCGGATTGAAATTGTTCGCCGGCAAGGTCGGGCTTCCCGGCGCCTGCGAGCAGCACTCCGAGCATGAACTTTTCCAGTCCCGCGTTGCGTGCGCCTTCATGCGGTAGCGTGATGCGCCGGTGCGATGCATCGATCCACGCAGGCGATGCGTCGCCGCCGCCCCATTCGAGGAGCAGTGCCGTCGCGTCGCGGTAGGCCGCTGCCCGCGCCGTCAGAATTCGCGCTAGTACCTCCAGGGCCAGATCAGGCTTTTTTGACCGACCCCAGAGGCTCGCCAGCTCAAGCTGCTTCGCCACATCGTCGCAATGGGTTGCGACGTAAGTTTCCAGCAATCGCGCCGCGGCCTCGGATTGATTCGCGCTCTTGAGCGCCTCCACGGCCCGCAGGCGCAGTGCCGGGTCGCTGCTTTGCTGGGCCAGCGCAGTCAGCTCCGTCGCGAATCGATTCGGCTGCTTGAGCGCGTCACAGACCTGTTCGAGAAGCTTAATCGTCGCGGCGGCGTCACCCGATTGAGCAGCCGTTTCGCGCACGGCGGCGAGTGCATCCTCCGCGCGGCCGGCTCGCGCAAGTGCCAGTGCGTACGCCGCACGATAGCTCGATTCTTTCGGTTGCTCCTCCATTGCGCGCCGGTAGGCGTCGGCAGCCTGCGCGGGTTGCTCCAGTTGCGAATACAGGTCGCCCAGTTGCGCAGCCGCCTTGCCGCGATAGAGGGAAATAACCTGCTGCAATTCGGGCAAGGTGCGCGCCGCGGGTGGGGGAGCCTTCACCGCGTCGAGATAGGCCTGCCACTGCCGTGCTGCGGCCGAGAGATAGCCCTCGCGCTGAAGTGCCTGCGCCAATGACAAGTGCGCGAGGATGAGACACGGTTCAACCGCCGGATCCGTTGCCGAGCGGAACGCGAGTCGAAAGTGCGCGATGGCGACCGATGCGTTCTGCTCCTGCCAGGCCAGTTCACCGAGCCAGTAATGCACGGCGGCGCTTCGCGGGCTTCGGCGCTGCGCTTCCTCCAGGGCTGTCCGCGCTTTGGTCGTGTCACCCAGTTGAATGGCAGCGCGGGCCAGCAGCACGCGCGCGTCGATGTTCGTCGGGTCGAGGGCGATGACACGCGATGCGGCTTCGAGCGCGTCGGGCCAGAGTTGCTCGCCAAACAATTGCTTTGCGCGAGACAGCTCGCGCTGGGCCGCGGCAAGGTCCGAAGTCGAAGGCGATGCATCGGCCGGGGCCATGAGCGCGGGGAAGTCGGGGATCGGTCGAATCTCGTCGAGGGCCATGCGGGCGCGGTCCGCCTTTTGAGGCGATGCGTCGCTTGGGGCAGCGTCGGTCGCGGTCGTCGATGAATCGTCGAGAGAAGGTGCATTCGGCGTTGCGCAGCTAGCGCAACAAATCAGCCCGATGAGTAGCGCCCGCGTCGCGCCGCCGTTCGGGGGCCTGCAAAGGTGAGTGGTCATGCTTTCGCCGCCTTGCCGGGGGGACATCGCCCGTCGCAGGAGAGTATATCCCGGGACAGCGCAGCCGTTGCAGGGCGGACGAGCCGAAGTAGCTCGCTACTTCTTCCGCGCGGCGGACTTGCCGGATCGAGCTGTCGACTTGCCGGCGGTTCGGCTGGGCTTCGCGTCGGATGCTTTTCGCTTGCGGACGATTTCCTTCGCCATTTCCTTGACCGACTTTCGCGCAGGCGGCGCCGCGGCTGGGGCCGGCTTCGTCTCCGGTTCGGGCGCTTTGGCCTCGGGCCATTTCTTGGGCGCGTGCGCCCCGGCGAACTTCTTGAGCTTCAGGTAGAAGCTTTCCATCTCGGCTTCCTTGACGTGCGCCGCCATGAACTTGTGCGCCTCGTCGATGTCCATCTCCATCGGCACGGCCCCGCTCTTTTGCAGGTACGCGTACATGTGCCAATCGATCGGCAGGGCCTTCCCCTTGCCCGAACGGAGGATGAAGAGCGCCTTGGCGTGCGCGCCGAGGCCGGCGAGAGAATTCAAAAACGTCTCCGCGGCCTTGCGCGAGCTCTTCTCCAGGAACTCAAGGTCGAGGCTATGCCGGCGGTTGAAGACCGATGTCATCGTCGCGCAGATTTCCTCCGCGGCCGGGCGGCACATCGGGTAATCGGCGCCGATCAGTTCGACGACCTCGGTCGGGCTGCTGACGCGCAGGTCGTTGAGGTCAACCGTGCCCGAGCGCAGCCGGCTGACGGAGCTGTGGGCGCGCGATTCGGCCGCCCGCGTGCTCAAGATGCAGTGCAGCAGCAGATCCATCATGTCTTTCATCTCGGCCGGTTCGGGCGCGGCTTCTTCCTTCTTCATTCGGCTGACCAGCCGCCGCACCTTTGCCGCGTGTTCCGCATGTTGCTTCATCGAGGGTCGTCTCCGAGGGCTTATCTGCCGCGGGCGTCGCGGCCGTTGTCATCCAAAGGATCAAAATCGTCAGGGAAGTCGAGGTCGTCGGGATCGGCTTCCTTCGCTCCGTGGGCCGCGGCGTCCTGTGCCATCGTCTCATCGATCTGGCGAATGAGGTCGGCGGCTTTCTTCAGGCCTTCGTCGAGGATGAAACGGATCAGCGGGCACTGGCGCATGTCGAGCTGTTTGGCCAGGCGCGTCTGAATCATGCCGCGGGCGCTGTCCAGGCCCTGCATGGTCGTGCGCGCTTCGGCGGCGGTGCCCATGACGCTGACGTGCACCGCGGCGATGCGCAGGTCGGGCGAAACTTCAACCCGCGTCACGCTGGTGAAGCGCTGAATGCGCGGGTCGGACAGGCGATTGGCGATGCAATCGCTGACCACGTCCCGTATCACGTGTGCAACCCGACCGATTCGATGCGACATAGATCCAAGACCGCCGCGGAGACCAGTGCCGCGGGCGCGTCCGCCTTCAACTCAATTCGATGCCATAGTCCTGAAGCACCACGTCCCGGTGCATCTGTACTTCGTCCACGATCTTCGCCAGGCACGACTCGGTGAACCGCCGATCGTTGGACACCATTGCCACCGCGATCACCGACTGACGCAGGGCGTCCAGTTGATCCACCTCAGCCACGCTAACGTTGTGCCGCGCCGCCAGACGATCCTTCAGGCTCTTGATGGCCCGGCGCTTGTCCTTGAGCGACATCGCTCCCGGAATCGCGAGAGACAGTTGCAGCACGCCCACCACCATGTTTGCCTGTTCGCGTCGCGCGCGAATCGCCCGCGCGCCGTGCCGATCCAATCAGCGTTACAAGGTTCGCGCCACCTTGGTGACTTCCAGGGCCTCGATCACGTCACCCGGTTTCACGTCGTCGAAGTTCTCGACGCGAATACCGCACTCGAAGCCGGCCTTCACTTCCTTCACGTCGTCCTTGAATCGCTTGAGCGAATCGAGGCTGCCCATGTCCTTCACGATCACGCCGTCGCGCAGCACGCGCACCTTGTGCGACCGCTGAATCACGCCGTCGCGCACGAAGCAGCCGGCGATGCGACCGACGCGCGAGATGTTGAACACCTCGCGGACCTCGGCCCGGCCGCGCGACTCGATCTTCTCATCCGGGGTCAGCAGGCCTTCGAGCGCCTTGCGGATGTCGTCAATGACGTTGTAGATGATGCGATAGGTGCGGATGTCCACGCCGCTCGACTCGGCCAGGCGCGTCACCGCGGCATCGGGCACGACGTGGAACCCGATGATGATGGCGCTGCTCGCCTCGGCCAGGACCACGTCGCTCTCGGTCACGGTGCCGACGCCGGCGTGGAGGATAAACAGCTTGACCTGATCGGCCGGGAACTCCGAAAGCGTCTTGCGGAGCACGTCGACGCTGCCCTGCACGTCGGCGCGAATGATGACGCGCAGCTCGGGAATCTGCCCCTCGCTCGCCTTGGCGAGCATGGCTTCGAGATTCGTCGGCTTGGCCGAGCGAATCAAAGCAGCCTCGCGCCGCAGGCGGGCGGTTTCTTCGGCGATTTCCTTCGCGCGCTGGGCGCTATCGACTACCAGCAGCCGATCGCCGGCGTGCGGCACATCGGAAAGACCCATCACTTCGACCGGTGTAGACGGCCCCGCCTGCTTGATCGCCTTGCCGCGGTCGTCCTTCAAGGCGCGCACGCGGCCATGGCCCGCACCGCATACGACGACATCCCCCGCCTTGAGCGTGCCTTCCTGAACAAGAACGCGCGCGACGTTGCCGGCGCCTTCGGTGCGCTGCGCCTCGATCACCGTGCCCGAGGCCGGAAGCGACGCGTCGGCCTTCAGGTCGAGCACTTCGCTAAGCGTGGCGAGGTGGCTAAGCAGATCGTCAATGCCCTCGCCGGAAATGGCCGAGGTCTTGATCACGTCGGTTTCGCCGCCCCACTCGCTGGGCGAGAGGCCTTCGGCGGCGAGCTGGCCGTAGATCTTGTTGATGTCGTGCGGCAGGTCGATCTTGTTCAGCGCGACCACGATCGGCGTGCCGGCGGCCTTGGCGTGGTTGATCGCCTCCACCGTCGTCGGCATGACGCCGTCATCGGCAGCGACCACCAGCACGACGACGTCGGTCATGTTCGTGCCGCGTGCGCGCATGGCGGTGAAGGCGGTGTGTCCCGGCGTGTCGAGGAAGGTGACCCAGCGGTCGCCGACCTTGACGCGGTAGGCACCGATGTGCTGCGTGATGCCGCCGGCCTCGCCCGCGGCGACGTTGGCGCTGCGGATGCGGTCGAGCAGGCTGGTCTTGCCGTGGTCGACGTGGCCCAGCACCGTGACGACGGGGGGTCGCGTGGCCAGCTTGGCGCGATTCAACTCGGCGTATTCCTCGGCCAGACGTTCCAGACCGGTCTTGGCCTTGACGACCGTCAGCTCGATTCCGAATTCGGATGCGATGAGCTGCGCCCGGTCGGTGTCGATGACGCTGTTGATCGTCGCCAGCTCGCCGAAGTCGTTCATGAGCTTCTTGACGAGATCGCTGACCTGGATGCCGGCCTCGCGCGACAGGTCCTTGATGTAAATCGGTTCGGTGACGGTGGCCGCGGTCTTGCGCGCCATCGGCGTGGAGCGCTGACTGCCGCCGCCGCGCCGGGTGGGCGCTTTTTCGTCGGCGCGGAGGCCGCCGATGCCGCGACCCGAAGCGTGCGCAAGGCGATCGCGCCGCTCGATCAGGTCGCGATCGCGCCATTCGCGGAGCTTCTCGTTGACTTCGTCGCTGTGGTCCTTGATGCCGCCTCGCTTGGGCACCTTCTTCTCGGCGGCTTCGTCGACACCCGGTTCGCCTTCGCCCTTCGGGCGGCCGTGGCGCGGGGCGCCGGGCCGGGCTTCATCACCCGGCGGCGCGGCGGGGCCGCGCATCATCGGCGGACCGCCCGGGCGCGGACCCATGCGCGGCGAGCGCAGAGCCGGTCGAGGCGGCGCAATCACGTCGGGCTTGTCGATGCGAACAATGCGCGGACCGGAGAGCTTCGCCGGCATGGGAACATTCTGCGGTCCGGCGACAGCCTTCTGCGGCTGCGGCTTGGCGGGTGATGCGTCGGTCGTGGCCGGGGCTTCGGCCGCGACTGCCGGCTGCTCCGCAGGCAATTCTGGCTCGATCTCTGTCGCCGCCGTTTGGGGCGCGTCAATCGGAGCAATCGGGGCAGGTTGTTCAAGCGCTGCAACATCCGGCATCGGCTCGGGCAGTGGCGCGACGTCGGCCGGTTTCGCGGTCGGCTTGGCGCGCGACGGCTTGGCAGGCGGCGCGGCTTCTTCAACGGCGACAGCCGAGTCGCCTTCGGCTTCGCCGCCATCGGCCTTCTTGGACTTCGTCGCGCGCTTCGGGCGCACGCGCACTTTCTCGAGGTCGACGGGCTTGGCTTCCTCCAGTGCCGTGTGTTGCGCGCCCTCGCTGAACCACTCGCGAATGGTCGCGGCCAAGCCGGCCGAGAGCACGTGCATGTGGTTCTTGACGTCGATCCCTTCCGCGCGGCACTTGTCGATGATGGCTTGATTGCTCACCGACAGTTCCTTCGAAAGGTTATGAATTCGCAGCTTTTTGTCAGCCAAACCGTTTCTCCAAACGCCCTCAAACCCTCTAACCGCTTTCCACGCTTATCAGGACACCGTCGCCGGCGATTCCCCGTTCGTCGTTGCGCTTTCGCTTCCTTCCACCGTTGATTCGCCGATTGCTTCCGATGACGCGGACGACTCGGTCGAATCGGCCGACGCCGCGCCGTCGCTCGCTGCCTCGGGAGCAGTTTCAGCTTCGGCCGGCGCTGCCGCCTGCCGCGCGGCGGCTTCCGCCAGCGCCTGGGCCGCCGCCGACTTCTCCGCCGCGACCTCCTGCTCCACCAGTTTCGATTCGGTCCCGCAGGCTTCGACGATCTTCGCCGCGAGATCCTCGGCCAGGCTCAATTCCTCGATCAGCGGCTTGGTGCCCACTTCCGACACGTCGGCCACACTGATCATGCCGAGCAGACTGATGCGCTCGGCGATCATCTCGTCCACGCCCTCGATCTTCTTCAGCGTCGACGCGAGGCGATCCAGGCCCTTGTTGTATTCCTTCGGCGTCAGGATATCGATGTCCCACCCGGTCAGCCGCGCCGCGAGGCGAACGTTCTGCCCGCGCTTGCCGATCGCCAGCGACAACTGCTCCTCGGGCACGACCACCGTCGCCCGGCCCAACTCGAAGCACAGGGCCGTGTCCTGAATCTCGGCCGGCTTCAACGCGTTGCTGATCAGAATCTGCGACGACTCGTTCCACCGGACGATGTCGATTTTCTCGTTGTTTAATTCGTCCACGATGTTCTTGATGCGGCTGCCGCGCACGCCGACGCACGCGCCGACGGCATCGACTTTTGTATCAATCGACGACACGGCCACTTTGGTGCGGTAGCCCGCCTCGCGCGACAGGGCCTTGATCTCGATGATCTTCTCGGCCACTTCGGGCACTTCCAGCTCGAACAACCGCCGGATGAAGTCCGGATGGCTGCGCGAGAGGATGATTTTCACCTGGTGCGGCGCTTCGCGCACGTCGAGGATGAGGCATCGCACGCGCTCGCCCGGCTGGTGCGTTTCGCCGGGGATCTGCTCGCTGCGCGGCAGAAAGCCCTCGGTGCGCCCGACGTTCACGATCAGCGCGCCGCCTTCGACCCGGGCGACCGTTCCCGTCACGATCGTCCCCTTGCGCTCGGTGTACTCCTCGAAGATGCTGCCGCGCTCCGCCTCGCGGATGCGCTGGATCATCACCTGCTTCGCCGTCTGCGCCGCGATGCGGCCTAGGTCGGCCATGCTGATCGGCTCGCCGTTCACCGTCGCCTCGATCGCGCCGGTGATCCGGTCGATGGCCACGGTCACTTCTTCGTCCTGGCCGAACTTCTTGCGAATGGCTGATTCCATGGCGGCTTCGAGGTCGCCTAGAACCAGGTCTTTGTCGATGTTCTTGTCGCGGGCCAGCCCGTCGACAATGCGGATCATTTCAGGATTCATGTCTTGTCTTTCCTATTCACTTGTCGCGCGGCGGTTTCCGCGGCCGCGCTCGCCGGTGTGAGCGATGGGCGACGATGGCGTGTCGCGCGTCGCTCTATGTCAACCAAACAAAAAAGCGGGCCGACGTCGATGCCCACTTCCTGACCGCGGATTGCCATCGGGCCGCGGTCGCCCCGTGCAGGAGTGCGATGTCGCTCGGCGACTACACCATGCGATCCCTCCTCGCGGATTGGACCGGGGTGCGCACCCCATACGGGGACTCAAAAGCAGCCGGCTTACTCGGCACGGCCGCTTTCCTTCGAGGCATTCTTCGCGGACGCGGCGGCCGTCAGATTCCGGCCGGTCTCGCCCGTCTCAAACAGGTGGACACGGTTCATGTCGATGAACATCGAAACCTCCTGTCCTTCCTGCAAACCTGATCGGGCGTCCACGCGACCCACCAGCCGATGACCGGCCGACGTGGTCATGTAAACGTCCTTTCGATCTCCCAAAGGCTCGACCAGCGAGATTGTCACCGCCAGTCGGGCGTTGTTTCCATCGGCCGCGTCCGACCCGCCGTGTGGCCGGGGCGAAAACGCGTCGGGCCGAATGCCGATCACGATCGGCCCGTCTGCTCGATCCGCTACGCACTGCGCCACGCGCGGCGAAAGCGGAATCGTCTCGCGTCCATCCGTGAACGACCGTTTGCCGCCGTCCGTGGCGAGGCGGCCTTCGAGGAAGCTCATCGGCGGCATTCCCACGAACGCCGCGACGAAACGATTGGCCGGCCGCTCATACACCTCGAGCGGCGGGGCCGCCTGGTGGATGATGCCGTCCTTCATCACCACGACGCGGTCGCCCAGCGTCATGGCTTCTTCCTGGTCGTGCGTCACGTAGATCGTCGTGGTCTTCAACTGACGCTGAAGCCGCTTGATCTCGCTTCGCATCTCGACCCGAAGCTTGGCGTCGAGGTTTGACAACGGCTCGTCAAACAAAAACGCCTTCGGGCTTCGCACAATCGCCCGGCCGACCGCGACACGCTGCCGCTGCCCGCCGGACAAGGCCCGCGGCTTGCGATCGAGCAGGGCTTCGATGCCCAGCGTCGATGCGGCCTGACGGACCTTCCTGTCGATGTCGGCCTTGGACAGCCCCAACTCGCGCCGGCGAAGGTTGAGGCTGAAGGCCATGTTCTTGTACACCGACATATGCGGGTACAAGGCGTAGTTCTGAAATACCATCGCGATGTCGCGATCCTTCGGAGCCACGTCATTCACGACCCGCTCACCGATGCGGATCGCCCCGCCGCTGATCTCCTCCAGACCGGCAACCATGCGAAGCGTCGTGCTCTTGCCGCAGCCCGAGGGCCCGACGAGCACGACCAGTTCCCGATCGCCAATGGACAGATTGACCCGGTCGACCGCTTTCACGCCGCCCGGGTAAACCTTCGTCACGTCCGTCAAGGTTACGCTGGCCATGCGTGAGACGACAACCGGATAACCCAACCGCTAACCCCGCGATTGTATTTAACCGTTAGCGCTTGTCAATCAGGATTTTATCGCAAACCGGGGCGGTTGGCCACGGGGCGAGCCGACCCTCCCAACCGTGCCCGACGAGGCGAATTCGCTAGGGCGAGGTGGGACAAGCCCCGACGGGGCAATGGACGGCAGTAGTTGTAGGGTGGGCACTGCCCACCGATGGAGCCAGCGGGATTCGAGTGAATGGCCGTGTCCGCTTATTCAGTGGTTACCGTCGCTCGTCGTGAGCCGCGCAGCAACCGCTAGGAAGCTGGGCGAGGTTCAAATAGTCCGGTGATCCGAGTTACGACGCCTTCGGCGATGCGCCTCGGGCCTTCTCGGCAATAAAAGCGCACGCCGGGGACAATGCACTTACGGTGAACCTGCTCGCGCAACTCGTCTGAGAGGATCATCATGCGCGCGGGCAACTTCTCACCGATAGGGAGCGGAAAGCTGTTGCTGCGAGAGTCGCCGTTTTCATCCATGAAGTCCGGGCAGATCATGTACAACATGTCGTGCGGCGGATCCTCCGCGTATTCAAAATCGCAGCGAATTCCGTTGAAGAGGGGCGTGCATCGCCCACCCTCTGCCGCGCTGAAGATGCGGATCACCGCTTCAAAGTCGTCGAATGGGAACTGTCGCTTGGACATGCCATTGGCCTTTCCACGCGTTTCGCTCGGTCCGATGCGCTCATGATGCGCGCATCGAACTGAATAGCAAAAGACGGCTGACGCATGGGGCGCCAGCCGTCGTAGGTGTTCATCTTGAGTAGTGCCCGCGATTCACGCCGTCAAAAGCGACCTGATCGCATGCAACACTTCTTGAAAGCGCTTGTTCGAGCCGCAAGGACATGGATCGTTGCGGCCGAGCTTCTCGATCAGTTCCTTGTTGCCGTGGACGACCCGATCTCCGCGTTTGACTTGCGTCTCGGAAGGATAGCCGCGCCGTCGCTTGCTCGTGATCTCAAAAGCAGGCCTGATCGAGTTTCTCGTTGTCGTTGTTCCTGTGCATAAGGCACCTCCGATTCCATCCGTACACCTTCACTGCTGTCTGTCTATACGGCAAACAGCCGGATCAAGTCAAGAACGTCGAAACAATCATTCAGGTTTCTGCCGCTAACGCTTCGATCTCGCCCAAGAAGCTCGTCAGTAGGGTTCTTCTCGATCCGCACAACGAGCCTTGCGAAGCTGCGTTTTCCTTCGCCCCGCCGGGGCGGGAAAGATAGTAAGGGGGCATTCTATCCCACCTTCGCGTCGTTAGCCCTTGACCATATCTTTCGCCCTGAGCGGCGCGAAGTCCGACGGGTTACTCTTCAACCGCTCCTCAAAACGGTCGGCAAGAAACTCATCATCAGGGATTAATTGAGAATACTCCTTATCGAATTCCACCTCATAGTGTTCAAGGTGTTCAATATGGTATCCCGCTGAATCGATGCGTCGTGCGCGAGAAAGCAGTGACGCAACCCGATCGAATCCATAGTATCGATATCCGGCTTCTGCATCGGATAATTGCTCGGGCGTCAAGCATTCCACCGAGTGTTGAACACCGCCATTCATCACGAGACCGTGCGCACGAAGCAGGTTTGCCAGGGCGCGATCGCCGGGCAAGTCCCGCAGCTGGTCGTCACCGCAAGCTCGATTCCAGATCATGTCTGCTTCGGTTAGTGGCATCGTCCGCCATTTTAGTCAATTCTCCGAGTCATTCAGTGTCGACGGCCCCGCTTAAATCATCCCGCGATGTGAACATGAGAACATTGCCTAGATGAAGTAGGGCCCGTGAAGTCGCGTCGAAAATCGCAATCGCAAGAGGTTGGGTCGATGGGTATGTGGATAGGCCGATAATGCTCCTTCGCGGCATCCGAAATCCGTTGACTTTCCCGCCCCGTTTTTGTTATAAGTCGTTTATGCGATTCGGTTTGATCCCGCACGACCGACGCAGCACCACGCAGCGGGCCGCGCGGGATCGGGCGCTTCGCGCCACGGCGGGGGGGACCCGTCGGACCGGGCCGACTTCTTTCCGGCCCGGTGCAAGAAGCAACAGTAGCATTCGTGCAATGCAGTCATTTGTTTCTCTGGGAGGGATTGCAACCATGAGTTCCACAACCAAAGCCTGTCTGTTCAAGGCCAAAGCCCTGCTGGGCGTCGCGCTGGTCTTCAACCTCGTCGTCGTCACCGGCTGCGGCCAGTCGGCTCTGTTCCTGCCCGAATCGACCGAGACCCTCGAGCTTTCGGCCGATCATCCGCTGGCCCAGCAACTGGCCGGTACGCCCTTCGACGGCGCGACGGCGATCCAGGTTGACCGGGCGACTTCCAACTTCCGGCTGATCTACCCCGATTCGAACACGCAGCTTTCCGGGAAGTTCGAGACGACCGCCGACGGCCAGGCCTACGTCAGCTCGTTCACCATCGGCCAGGGCGGCCAGGTCGTGACGTTGAACATCAACAGTCAGAAAGAGATCACCGACATCGACACGTCGGCGGGAGCGCGCTGGCAGCGCGTCAGCACGGCGGCGCCATCAGCCCCGACTGCCCCCCGCGCGCCCGGCTCGAAGACGGTCACCTCCGACGTGGATGCCTACCTCGCCGCCAACGCCGATCTGGTCGCGATGGCGCAGCAGATTGATGATCAGGGCGGGGCGCAGGTCGGCAAGGATACGGCCTCGTCGTTTCCGTTTGCGTTTCTGGCGTTGAGCTACGTCTGGTTCGCGCCGTGGGGCGTTCTGCTCACGCTTTATTTTGTGTTTCAGGTTGTTGTCGTGCTGGACCTGGTGCTCTAGGGATCACCGGGCCGCGTAAACCCATTTCAGGAGGAAACCGATGAAGCGCTCTCTGCGCCGCGTGTTGACTAAATCGAAGTCAATCGTCTGTATCGCTCTCATCCTCAACGTGCAATACTGGGCCGGCTGCGGCGCGGCCCCGGTCGCGCTGGTCGACGGTTCGTACCTCGTGCAGCTCACGGCCGACCATGCCCTGACGCAGTCGCTGGCCGGCACCGCGTTTGACGGCGCGACGGCCGTGCTGGTGAACCCCACGACGAACACGTTTCGCGTGATCTTCCCCGACAGCGCGCGGGAGATGAGCGGGCGATTTGATTCCGGCGAGTCGGTCGCGCTGCGGCAGATCACGATCGGCCGCGGAGCCGAGCAGATTCAGGTCTCGATGGACGCCGCGAAGCACATCACGCGGATCGCCAACTCCAACGGCGCGGTGTGGAACCGCCCGGCCGACTGGACGAGCAACGCGACAACCGGCGAAAACACGCTCGATGCGTTCAAGCAGGCCAACGCGGAATTGCTCGACGCGGCGGCCGCGCTGGACGCGCAGGCCGGCGGACCGATCGGCGGGCAATCGGTTGTTTCGGGCGACAGTTCCGGCCTCGACGCGGCGACCGGCGGCGTGAAGGCGCTGGACGGCGGATTCGACTTCCTTGTGTCGGCGCTGCTGGCGACATTTTTCTACGGGTTCTTCTTCTGGGGCACGATCCTGTTTATCCTTCAGGCGGTGTTGGGAATCGTGATCATCGCGTGACGTCCTCGCACCGGCTCGCCGCCGGTTTGTGTTGGATTGGTTTGCCGTAACTCCTCGCGCCGTCCCGTTTGTCGATTCGACAGGCGGGACGGCTTTTTTGTCGGCGGGGAATGGTTACTCTGCGACGGACAGCCCGCGATTGACGCTGTGCCCCCTCGCCATACAATCCCAGCCGCTGTCGTTTGACAGTCCATCGAACGTGTTCACGAAATCGACCAAGCGAACCTCGCAACCGACAGGAGGAAAAACCATGCGCAAGTTCATCGTCTGCGGATTTCTGGCTGTGACCGTGCTGGCCGGTTCGGGCTGCACGACCGTCGCGAAGCGGGCCTTCAAGGAGGCCAAGGGCGCGAGCAGCGATTTTGACATCGTGCCGGGCACCGGCGCCAGCGGCTACTCGCAGTACGCCGGCGTCACCATCGAACAGCCCCAGACGGAACTGGGCGGCCTCGTCTCGACGAGCTTCAAGAGCGAGCTGGTCAAGGCGCTCAAGGAAGAACTGACCACGGGCGACGACGCGCCGTTCCGCGGCGGTTCGCCGACGCTGACCGTCGAGCCGCACATCATGTGGTTCAACAAGGGCGGATCGGTCTTCCCTGATAAGCACGCCATCGTGCTTTACTACCTGAAGGCCAACGGGGCCGAGGTCGGCCGCGTGCAGATCGCGACGAAGAGCGAGGCGAGTCGCACCGGCGACGGCGCGCTGGCCGAGTCGTCGGCCGAGGAGCTTTGCAAGTTCTTCGAGAAGCACGGCAAGAAGGCCAAGAAGCGGGATGACTAGGGAGCAGCGGTCAGCAGGCAGTGGCCAGTGGCCGTTGTTCGAATGCCCGGAAAATTGAAGTTCTCACCTTGCCGCGGTCCCATGAGGGATCGCGGCTTTTTTTGTTTTGCGCAGTCGCGCTACAGTCGAACGATGTGCGGGCTTATGATCCGATGGGGTTCGTGAATCACGCGGCGCCGGCTCGTCGCGGCCGGAACAGGGCAGTACCGGTGCGAATTGCACATCACTTATTGGTTGTCTGCTTGTTATGGCCGGCGCTCGCAAGGGGCCAGACCGGCGAGCCGGGCGAACCGTCACGCCAAAGCGCCGGCGCGTTTTTGAATACAAGTTTCGAGGTTCAAGAGAAGCTCGTCGCGGCCGGGCGGCATGCTGATGGCGGCCGATACGCGGCGGCGGCGACCGCCCTGTACGAACTGGCGACGCACAGCGGCGACTTCCTGATCGAAGGTCCGAACGGTGTCCATACGACGGTTCGGCGGCACGTGAATCGGATGATGGGCGCGTGGCCGGACGCAGGGTTGAGGGCGCTGGAGGAGACCGTCGGCCCGGCGGCGCAGGAGCGGCTGAACCGCGCGAGGCGGTCGCCGGGAATGGAGGATCTGCTGGCGCTGGCGGACGACGCGTTCGTGACCCGCGCGGGCGGCGAGGCGCTGGACGAGGCGGCGGAGCGCGCGATGGCGCGCGGTGAATTGCAATCGGCGCGGCGGTGGTGGCTGGACCTGGCGGTGCGGCATCCGGGACGCGGCGGCAGCGGGCTTCGATGGCGCGCGAAGGCGGCATGCGCGGCGGCATGGTCGGGCGACGTGAAGCCGTTGAAAGAGCTGGCGAGTGAGCTTGCGGCGGACGGAGGCCCGACAGTGGTGTGGGCGGGGCGAGAGCAATTGTTGCGGGATTTTCTGCGCGGCGTGCTGCGCGATCTTGAAGGCATGACTGAACCTCGCCCGGACGAAAAGTCGTTCAACGGTTCGCCCGGTGTGTTTGGCGGCGGGCTGGAGCGGCGCGACGCACATCGGACGACGGCGCGGGCAGAGGCCCGGCTATGGCGCGTGGCCGACTGGGATCGGCTCGCGCTGGAGCGTGCGTTCGAGGGATACGAGTCTTCCGTGGCGCGGCGCGACGCGATGATGCGCGCCGTGCAGAGCGGACGGTTGTTGGCGACGTGCGCCGTGGCGGGAGAGGCATCGCGCGGCAGCGGTCAGACGCTTGTATTCATGCACGACGCGACGCGCGCCTGGGCGATCGATCCGGCCGACCCCGGCCGCGAAGTCTGGCGATACACCCTGGCCGGCACCGAGGAGGACGGCGGCGGCTGGTTGTCGGACGACGACATGCCCCCGCAGTTTACGTCGCTGTTAAATGACGGGCGTCTTTATGTGAATCTGGAGCGCCCCGCGCCGCCGCGTGAGGGAGAGTCGAGCGGAAGAGCCGCGACGCTGGTTTGCCTGAACGCCGCAACGGGCGAGCTCCTCTGGCGGAACGACCTCGACGGGCTTGCCGGGGCATTCGAGCACCTGCGCGTCGATGGCGCGCCGTTGCAGATCGATGGCACGCTCTATGCCGTCGCGCGCCGGCGAAAGGCATTCGGCTTCGAGGCATGCCTGCTGCTGCGGCTCAACGCGGCAGACGGTGCGCTTCGTGGCGTAACGCCGATCGCCGAGGCGGCGACGGGAAGCTACGGGTACCACCGCGCGACGTTGGCTCATCCGGCGGTGTGGAGCGATCTGATTTACGTTGCGACCAATCTCGGTGCGGTCGCCGCCGTGAGCCGTCACACCGGGCGCATCGAATGGCTGTCGACGTACACCTCGCAGTTCACCGAAGCGCCGGAAGGACTTTGGCCGACGCGCATGGGCCGGCCGGCGCGGGCGTGGCATTACCAGCCGCCGATCGTGTGGCGTGATTCGCTGATCGTTTCGCCGCTGGATGCGGAGCAGTTGCTGGTCTTTGACGCGCCGACCGGGCGTGAGGCGTTCCGGGTATCGCTGGAGTCGTTGAGCATGCCCGAAGTGGCATTGGGCGTGGCGAACGACCGGCTGTATCTCGCCGGGTCGCAGGTCGTTTGTTACGACCTCGCCGCGCAGCGGATCGACTGGCAGCGTCCGCTCGACAGCGGACAGGTCTTCGGCCGCGGTGCGGTGACAAGCGAGGGGTTGTTGATTCCGACGGAGCGCGCCCTGGTGCAGATGAGCCTCGACGGCGGCCCGCCGCGCCTTCACCGCTGGTCAATGGAGGACGCGGGAAACATCCTGGTGTTGCCCGATCAGATCGTGGCGGCCTCGGCGCTGACCGTCAGCAGCCTGGATTCGCATCCTTCGGCAGTGAAGCGAATCGCCGCGCGCATGCGCGAGCGGCCGGACGAGGCGCAGCCCGCGCTCGCGATGGCGGAGCTGTTGTTGTCGACGCGCGACTACGAAGGCGCGGTGCGCGCCGTGCAGGAGGCGGTTCGACGGCTTGGCGGGCTGGATCGTCTGCGGGACGCCCCGGCACGCCGGACATTATACAGACAATTGACGGAATACGCCGGTGTGGCCCGCAGCCCGGTCGGCGCGGACGAAGACGAGGCGCGTCGCGGCTGGGAGGCTTCGGCGGCGCTGCTGGAGCTGGCCGGTGCGTGCGCGTCGGGTCCGCAGGAGGAGTCGGTCAACCGGTTCGAGCGGGCGTTTGTGTTACGGCGGCTTCGCAAACCGCGTGAGGCGGCCGAGGCGTATCAGCAAATTCTCAATCAGCCAGCGCTACGCCGGCTGCGCGTGGAGCTGGATGCAAATCTGCTTCCGCCCGCTGCGCCGGTTGAGCCGGTTGGAGAGTCCGCCGTCCCGCGGCAGCCGGCCGGTTACGTGGCGATGCTCTGCCTAGAGCGGCTGCGGATTGAGAGCGGCGGCGAGGTCTACGATGCGATCGAGCAGTGCGCCCGGGATCAACTCGCCCGAGCAGCGAAGTCGCCCGACGCGGCGGATCTGCTGGAAGTGGCCGATGCGTTTCCCAACAGCAGGTCGGCGACGGAGGCGCTGCGTCGTTTCGCGCGGGCATCGGCGCGACAGGGAGATTGGACGGAAGCAACGGACGCGCTGCGCCGCAGCGTGCGGCACGCGGACATCGCCGAACGGCCCGCACTCTACGTCGAGTTGTGCGACGCGTTGCGCGAGGCCGGGCAGACGCGCAGCGCAGCGCAGTGGCTGGCGCGCGGGGCGCGGCAATTTCCAGCCGCGCGGTTCGAGCATCGCGGCGAGATGCAGTCATTCGATTCGCTCATGCAGGCCGCCTTTCCGCAGGGGCCGCCGCGCGAGCCGGCGCACGCCATCACGACCATCGAGGCCGGCGCGATGAACCAGCGCGTTTTCGATGGGCACGCGGCGATCCTCGAACCGGTCTTTCCCCGATGGCCCGAGACCACCTGGCGCGGGGCGGTGTTCTATGAAGACGGGCGGATTAATTTGCTTGACGCGGCGGCCGGACGGCTGGCGTGGCCCGATCCGCCGGCTTCCCCGGTTCAGCCGACGCTGCTCGGCATGGGCCGCACGCGCTTGATCCTTGCCACGCCGCAGCGGCTCTTTGCCGTCTCGGCTTCCACCGGCAGGGTCGAATGGTCCATCGGCGAGGACTCGCCGCACGATCCGCGCTCCGATCCCGAGGAGTCCGCGTCGTTCGCCATGCACGTGCTCACGCCGTCGGGGCTTTACAGCGCCGATGACCACGGCGAGTTAATCGCCGTCGACCCGGCCGATGGCGCGGTGCGCTGGCGGACGGGGGTCAAGCTCCCTGTCGGCGGACAACTCGCCGCAAGTGAGACATACGTCTGTCACACATCCTGGCAGGAAAAGGCGCAGGCCATCACCGTGCTGGAGGCCGCGTCGGGCCGCCCAATTGTCGCCCTGCGCCCGGGCGACGACTGGCCGATTCAGGCCGTGCAGCTCACCCCGCGCGACACGCTTCTGGCCGTGGCGTCCAATGTCATCACCTGTTTCGATCTGCCGAGCGGTGCGACGGCATGGACCCTCACTAGCGATGAGCGATTCCTGCTCGGCACGCTTCAGGTCGATGACGATGGCTTGATGATCAGCCACGACGGCGGTCGCATTTCCAAGTATGACCTGCGCGACGGGCTGCCGGTTTGGACTTCGCAACCGCTCGTCGAATCGGGCGGCGACCCGCTTTGGGCCGAGCTCTCCGACGGGCGGCTCATCACGGCGTCGTCGAATCGACTTTCCGCGCTCGACACGGCCGATGGCAGCGTCCTCTGGTCGCAGACGGTGAACGGTCTTTTGCGCGTGGATCCGCCGCGAATCGCGCGCGACTCGGTGATTGCGGTCGTGGAGGCCGGCTCCGCGGAGGCGCGGGCAGAACGCGCGGCGTTCGGATCCCTTTCGGATGTGCCGACGACGATGCCGGACGACGCGGCGGCGCGCGACCGGGCACGAAGCCTTCGCATTCTCGCGTTTGATCTGGAGAGCGGGCAGCCGAGGCGGACGCGGGTTGCGCAAAAACAGGGAGAGACCTCGGCGGGTGGCGCGTCGATTGTGACACCGCCGCTGACGGCGTTCGGAGGCGTGTATCTTCGCGACGGGGCCTTTCTCGTGCTCGACGGTCGCCGTGTGTTGGGTTACGTTGCAGGGCGGTAGCCTTGTACACCCCGAAACCTTGCGCAACACCATGGCGAACCCTGTTTCGATTCACTGCGTGACCGAGCCGAGCTTCGGCGAGAACGCTTACATCGTTTCGTGCCGGGCGGGCGGTGCGTGCTGGATCATTGATCCCGGATTGCCGCCGTCGGCGTCGGAGATCGCGCGATATGTGACCACGAACAAGCTGACTCCCGCGGCAATCGTGCTCACCCATGCACACGCCGATCACATCGCGGGGATTCCCGAGATTCTCGGGCAGTTCAGCGGCCTGCCGGTGTACATCGCCAACGAGGAAAGCAAGGCGCTGAACGACCCGCGCGAGAACCTCTCGGCGGACATCGGCATTCCGTTTTCGACCGGCGTGAAGGAAACGCTTGATCTGCCGCACGGCGGCTCGATTGAACTGGACGGTTCGACGTGGCACATCCTTGACACTTCGGGCCATTCGCCGGGCGGGCGCAGCCTGTACTGCGCCGCGGCGGGCGTCGTGATCGTCGGCGATGCCCTCTTTCACAGCTCCATCGGTCGCACCGACTTCCATCACAGCGACCACGACCGGCTGATTCGCAACATCAAGGAGCGGCTGCTGGTCTTGCCCGATGAGACGAAGTCCTACAGCGGGCACGGGCCGGTGACGACCATCGGCCGCGAGCGCCGGCATAATCCGTTCGTATCGTGACCCACAAAGAGCCGATTGCGCAGGCAATCTTGCGCGAGTCTTCCACGTTAATCGGAATCGCCGGATCGTCCCGATCGCCACCGCTTGCGCTCGCTGCGCCGGGACTTCTCGCCCAGTCGGCGCTCGACGGACGCGCGCGTCGGCCTGGTCTTTGTTCGCTTCTTGCGAACGCGCAGGGCGCCGGCCAGCAGCCGCGTGAATCGCTCGACGGCCATCTCGCGGTTGGCGGCCTGCGAGCGCGCCTCGCCCGCGTCGATTCGCAAGATGCCATCCTGTGTCAGGCGCGATGCCAGGGCCCGCGAGATTCGTTCGCGCTGCAGATCGGATAAAGAAGGGCTGCTCGCCACGTCGAACAGCAGCGTGACGCGCGTCGAGACTTTGTTGACGTTCTGACCGCCTGGTCCGCTGCTGCGGCTGAACGTGAATCGCAGCTCGCGCAGCGGAATGGATAATTCGGCGTTGATGCGAAGCATGTCAATCGGCTCAAGAATCACGAACGCGCTTCGTGCGTTTCGCGCGTAGTACGGATCGCGCGTCGCACGTATCTCGCGGCGAACGAATCGCGCGCCGCTCCGCTTCCCAAGCCCCGGGCACTTGCCTGGGGCCTCTCCGGATCACGAAGCATTGCCGGCGTGATTCAGTCCGCGCGGCTTCCGCGATTCGCCGGCTCCATCTTTGTCGTGCCCAGTTGCATCGCCGCCTCGCTCATGTCCAGCGCCTTCACAAGGAAAGCCCAGCGATCGGCCTGCTCCTCGATGATCATCATCGTGGGCTTGCCGGCGCCGTGGCCGGCGCGCGTCTCGATGCGAATCAACACCGGGTTGTCGCCTTCGTGAGCGGCCTGGAGGGCCGATGCAAACTTGAAACTGTGATTGGGTACGACGCGGTCATCGTGATCGCCGGTGGTGATCATCGTCGCCGGATACTTCGTGCCCTTCTTCACGTTGTGCAGCGGCGAGTACGTGAGCATGTACTCGAAGTCGTCCTTCTTCTCGACGGTGCCGTAGTCGCTGCGCCAGGCCCAGCCGATGGTGAACTTTTCAAACCGCAGCATGTCCAGCACGCCGACGGCCGGCAACGCCGCGCCGAACAGCTCCGGCCGTTGGGTCATGCACGCGCCGACAAGCAGGCCGCCGTTGCTGCCGCCGCCGATGGAGAGCTTGGCCGGGCGGGTGTACTTGTTCTCGATGAGCCACTGGGCCGCGGCGATGAAGTCGTCAAAGACGTTTTGCTTGTTGTGCAGCCGGCCGGCGTCGTGCCAGGCCTTGCCGTATTCGCCGCCGCCGCGCAGGTTGGCCATCGCATAGACGCCGCCCATCTCCATCCACACGAGGTTGCTCACCGAGAAGCTCGGCGTCAGCGAGATGTTGAACCCGCCGTAGCCGTACAGGTAGGTCGGATTGTTGCCGTCGAGCTTGATGCCCTTGCGATGGACGATGAACATCGGCACCTGCGTGCCGTCCTTGCTGCTGTAGAAGACCTGCTTCACGTCGTAGTTGTCGGGGTTGAAATCCACCTTCGGCTGCTTGAAGACGGTGCTGCGGCCCTTCTCGATGTCGTAGCGATAAATCGTGCCGGGAACCGAGAAACTCGTGAACGAGTAGAACGTCTCTTTGTCCTTTCGCTTGCCGCCGAAGCCGCCGGCCGAGCCGATCCCCGGCAGGTCCACGTTGCGGATGAACTTGCCGTCCAGCCCGCAGACGCGCACTTCGGTCTGCGCGTCTTTCAAGTAGTTGCAGAAAAACTTCTCGCCCACGACGCCCACGCCCTGAAGCGTCTCTTTCGCCTCGGGGATCAACTCCTTCCAGTTCTCGCGCTGCGGCTTGGTCGTATCCACGGCGATCACACGGCCGCGCGGGGCGTTCAGATCCGTCTTGAACCAGAACACCGGGCCTTCGTTGTCGATGAAGTCATACTCGGCGTCGAAATCGTCGAGCAGCGGCGTCACCTGGGCATCGGCCTTCGCCAGGTCCTTGTAATAGACGCGATTCTTCTGCTCCGTGCCCAGCCAGATGTTCACGATCAGGTAGCGGCCGTCCTCGGTCACGCCGCCGGCGAAGCCCCATTCCTTCTGATCGTCTCGCTTATAGACCAGCGTATCTTTATCCTGCGGGTCGCCCAGCTTGTGGTAATACAGCTTGTGGTAGTAATTCACCTTCGACAGGGCGTTGCCGTCCTTCGGTTCGTCGTAGCGGCTGTAAAAGAACCCCTTGCCGTCCTTCGTCCAGTCGGCCCCGGAGAACTTCACCCACTTGATCACGTCGGGCAGGTCCTTGCGCGACGCGATGTCCATCACCTTCCACGTCTGCCAGTCCGAGCCGGCGTCCGACACGCCATAGGCCAGGTGCTTGCCGTCTTCGCTGATGGCCATGCCGGAAAGCGCGACCGTGCCGTCCTTCGAGAACGTGTTGGGATCGAGCAGCAGTTGCGGCTCGGCGTCGAGCGTCTCCATCGTGTAGAAGACGCTTTGATTCTGCAGGCCGTCGTTCTTGGAGATGAAGTACCGCCCACCCTCCTTGAACGGCGCGCCGAAGCGCTCGTAGTTCCACAGTTTTGTCAGCCGCTCCTTGATCAACTTGCGCGGCGCGATCGTCTCGAGGTATCCGAAGGTCACCTTGTTCTGCGCCTCGACCCAGTTCTTCGTGTCGGCGCCGTCGAGGTCCTCCAACCAGCGGTACGGGTCGGCGATCTTCTTCCCATGAAGCTCGTCCACCTGATCGACCGTCTTGGTCTTGGGGTAGGTGATAGCCTCACCGGCGCGAGCGCAGGGCGACGCGGCCAGTGATGCCGCCAGCGAGGCGACAAGGGCGAAAACGACGAAACATGAATACGAACGGACGAATCTGCGCATGAGTCACTCCCGTGAACGAATCGGCTGGGCCGCCCCACGAACCGGGCGGCGATTCAGGTAGAACGAAGCGGGCATCATACCTGCACGCCGCGGTTTGCACTACGTTAAATGATGGAGAGCGAATCCCATCCCCGCGCCTGATCTTCAGGGTCGCGCCCCGTCGCACGATTTGCGGTGACGGACCAGAAATGGAACCGCAGTGGCTAGCAGCGCGAGAGTGGATGGTTCGGGGATGGGATTGATGGTGATGTGAAGCTCGCCGTTGCCGAGCCACTCCGCACCGGGCGGTGGGATGGAATAATTGTCGGAGCGAGCGAAGAAGTCGATTTCGTAAGTGACGCCCGCCGAGAGCACGTAGGAGCCGTTGATAGCCAGCGTGCCAACAGGTGGGCCGAGACCGAACGTGCCGTCGAAATCAGTCGCGGTAAAAAGCACCTGCGGCGGATTTCCACCGGACCCGGGAATGAGAATTCTTGTAGAAAGGACTGCATTGCCGAGGAACGAACTCGGATGATGGTAGTTGAACCAAGCATCGACGGAGAACAAGCTGTCGACGGACGGCCTTATCAGTACGCCTCCCGTGGACGTGAGAAACCCATTGATTCCTGTCAGTCGGTGCGATGGAGTCATCCGCCAATCAGCGAAGTTTCCGTTAAGCTCCATGTCGAACATGGACGCGTTAACGGCGTCGCCGACCTGGGCCGTAAGCGTCGTATGAACCGGGAAGGATTGAATGTTCAAGCTTTGCGAATGAGAGGGAGGCGTAGGAGTTCCTACGTTAATCCTGGACCGAATGATGCTTCCCTCGAAGATTAATTGCGCGCGGACAGACCAGGCAGGCAGCAATGCGCCCGCCATCGCGGAAGCGATGAGGGCAAGGCGTGAGCGGAACAGGGCACGCATGACGTTTAATTATACACATGTGGGACAAAGGAAAAAAGCCATGAGTCGAGAGGGAGGAACAAAGGGGGCGCAGCTTGTTTGATTCTGATCTCTATTGTTTGACAGCTAGAACGTGCCCCAGCACAGTGCCGAACGGCTCTTCGCCCGCAGGGCGCACGGACGTTGCCAGGGGCGCGGCGAGCGAAGCGAGCAAGCCCCTGGGCACCGGGCTTATCTAGACTTTTTGCTTATCACCGCCCAGCGGGGCGGACGAAGGCGATGCCTTCTCGCTCGGAACCCAATGCATCTTGAGTCAAAGTTCATCTTCGTTCGTCCTCCGGACGAGATCTATTGGATGAACCTTTGTCCGGCGGCTGAAGCCGGCGGCTACGTGCGTGCGCCCTCCGGGCGATGAAGCGTGCCGCTGTTTGTCGAAGGCTCTGCTAAGTCGGTTGCAGTGATGCGGTGGGGGTGAGTCAACCGAGGGCGCCATTGCTTCAAGCAGTTGCACGGGGAGGAGTGTGATGTTCACCGGCGAGACGCCGGTGCTACCACGTTCGACCGAAACCGAAACTTGGGTCGTGTTCCGCGAATGGGCCATGCAGCAATGCCGGGGGTGCGCAATGCAAAACCAGCGGCTTCGAGCAATACCAATCCGCCCGGGCCAAGCCGGCGGAACTGGGGCTGATCGCCCATGGCCAAGCGGAAAAGCCAGATGTGAGCGGTTGCTAACTGAATGTGACGCACGGCGACAGCCCTGTGAGTTTTCAACCAATGGCGGCGGGGTGGCTCTGCGCGTTGACTGATTCTTAACCCTTCCCGCGCTTGCAAGACCCGCCGGGCTTGGTGAAACTACCCTTTTGAACGGGGTTGCTGCTGCTTCTTGATAGGTGGTTACGGCCCCGGCCTGTCTGGTCTTTCCGGCCCGGCGCGATCGGGTCGTGTGGCGAATCGGATGATGAGGGCTGTTGCCATGAACGGGGCAGCCCGCAAGCAAGCAAAACCGGGAGCGCATCTTGGCTGCCAACGACTCCGGCGACGGCAAAAGCAAGGTCAAACTCGCCGCGGCGGGCGGTATTTTCGTTCTGGCGGGGGTCGTCGCGTGGTACAATCTGGGTGGCGACCCGACGGTGGCGTCCGCCCGGCAGCGTTTCTATGTTTGTGCCGAGTCGGGCAAGTCCTTTGAGCACACGATCGACGAAGGTGAAGTCGAGCCGATCAAGTGCAAGATCTGCAAAAAGGTGGACGCCTACGCCGGCGAGGCCTGCTACTGGGTGAAGGACGAAAACGGCGAATACACCAAGGCGAAGACCAAACCGACCTGGGTTCTGTGGAAGCGCCGCGTGGACCCGGAAACGGAAGAAAAGACCTACTGCCCGGACTGCGGGCATGAAGTCGTGGGGCACAACCCACAGCCGCCGGCGGAGTTGATGGAGGCGGCCGCACGGGAAGGAAGGTAATCGCGTGATGACCCTTGTCGCAGCGAAGCGGAAAGAGTGCCGGCCCCGCCGTGTGTCGCGCGGGTTCACGCTGATTGAGCTGTTGGTGGTCATCTCGATCATCGCGCTGCTGGTGTCGCTGCTGTTGCCGGCGATGGCCGGCGCGATGCGGGTCGCGCGAAAGACCACGTGCATGGCGACGCTTCGGGGCCTCGCGCAGGCGTCTCAAGCCTGGTCGACATCCAACGAAGACATGATTGTCGGCGCGCCGAGCACGTCGGGGGCGTATCTTTGGGGCTCGCCGATGCCGACCGTGGCATACGGTGCGGCCGTGCAGCGTTGGGATTTCATGGGTCCGCTGGCGAAGGACATGGGGGTCGAGCTTCCCGAAGGGGACGGCACGAATCCCGGCGTCGCTCGGCGGTTTAACGCGATTCGCACGCACAAGGCGTTCATGTGCGCGTCGAACGAGTTTCTCGCCACGCATTTCGCCGGGCCGAACGCCGGCACCAACCGCATGATCAGCTATAACATGGGTGTCTATTTTCTATACATCAACGCCACATCCTCGGCTGAAGCGGGCTTTCCCGGTGACGGCAACGGCACGTCGTACTACAGCGGCTCGTTCGAAACAAAGATGCCCGGCAACTACAAGCCGCGGACCAGCCTCATCGGCAATCCGGCGAACAAGGTGCTGTTTGCTGACGGCGGAAAGTACTCCGAAATCGACGTGGCGCCCGACTACGACTTGAGCATGCCGGCCACGTGGGGCGGGGCGTTTTCTGATCGCGGGCCGCACTTCCTGGGAGCAACCGCGGGTTCGCGTTCATGGGATCGACGTTTTGCTCCCGGGAACGGCGGCGGATCGGCTGCGACGGTCGATGCCCGCATCTACGGCTTCCGACACAGCACCGGCACACCGCCCCGCGGCGCGAAGGCCAATTCCTACCAGGGGAATCTCGTCTATTTCGACGGCCATGCCGCGACGCTGGGCGACCTGGACTTCTCCAATCCTTATCAATGGCTGCCCCAGAACACCGTAACCGCCAACCTGTCCAACATCGCGCCGGACGTGGTGCAGCGATACGGACTTTCGGACGGCTTTAAGGTCGGCCCCTGATTCCGAAATGACGGGTTAGGTCTTTGGCTCGTACGCCCTGTTGAAACTTGACGCCGGGCCTGCCGATGTTATAGTGTAATGGTTGATTTCGGGGGGTTCGGCCCCATTGGGCCTTTGACCGGTGGCGATCGCAATCTTGTTCCGCACATCCAGAACATCGTGACTTCGCATGGGTTGCACAACCCGCTGTGCGCCTTGAACGGCCAGGCTGCGCCCGTGGATTCCGCGCGCACGTCCGGAAGATTCGGATACGCCGGGTTGAGGAGCGCCATCGAATGATTCGTGTCACCCTGCCCGATGGATCGGTCCATGAACACGCCGATGGCGCGACCGCGCGCGACGTCGCCGCGAAGATCGGCCCCGGCCTCGCCAAGGCAGCGCTCGGGGCGAAGGCCGATTTCGGAAACGGTCCGGCCATGCTCGATCTGGCGACGCCGCTATCGGGCGACTGCAAGCTCTGGCTGATCACCGACAAGAGCGATGAATCGCTGACCATTCTGCGTCACAGCACGGCGCACATCATGGCCGAGGCGATCTGCCGGTTGTGGCCCGAGACGAAACTGGTCTACGGCCCGCCGGTCGAGGACGGCTACTACTACGACATCGATCTGCCCAAGCGTCTGACGCCCGAGGACTTCCCCGCGATCGAGGCCGAGATGGCCAAGATCGTCGCGGAGGACCGGCCCTTCACTCGCTACGAAATGAGCCGTGACGAGGGGCTTGCAAAGGTCCGCCGCGAGGGCAACCCGTACAAGGTGGAAAACGCCGAGCGCGCAAAGGGCGACAAGTTGAGCTTCTATGTCACCGGGCCGGAACCGGGCCGGAACTGGGAAGACCTCTGCATGGGGACTCACATCCCCAGCACCGGCCGCGTCGGTGGGTTCAAGCTTCTCACCGTCTCCGGTGCGTTCCTTCACGGCGACGCGACGAAGCAACAGTTGCAGCGCGTCCACGGCACGGCGTTTCATAACAAGAAAGACCTGGCCGCCTACCTGACGCGCATCGAAGAAGCGAAAAAGCGCGATCACCGAAAGATCGGGCAGGAGCTGAACCTGTTCACGATCGATCCGCTCTCCGGGTCCGGCCTCATCCTCTGGAAGCCCAAGGGCGCCATCGTACGTCTGCTCCTCGAGGAGCATCTCCGCGACAAGCTGCGCGAGCAGGGTTACCAGCCGGTTTTCACACCGCACATCGGTCGTCTGGAGTTGTATCGCACGAGCGGTCACTTCCCGTATTACCGCGACGCGCAGTTTCCCCCGTTGTACGAGACGGACACGGCGCGGATTCTCAACGAGTTGTGGGTCGCGGAGTACGAGCGCGGTGACGATCAACCGATGCCGGCCGGCGAGCAGCGATTGCTCGATGAACTGAAGTCGGCGAACGGTCGTCTATGGAATGAGCTGCTGGGCGACGCGGAGCAGCCCGCGGCGCGGCGGTTCCATCCCGCGCCGGGAAATCGCGAACACAACCTCGCGGTGATCCGGGAGAACCTGAAGGTTGAAGACGGTTTCCTTCTCAAGCCGATGAACTGCCCGCATCACATGCGCCTGTACGCCAGCGAGCCGCGCAGCTACCGCGATCTGCCGCTTCGGCTGGCCGAGTTCGGCACGGTCTATCGCTACGAGCAGTCGGGCGAGTTGTCGGGCATGACGCGCGTTCGCGGTTTCACGCAGGACGACGCGCATTTGTTCTGCGCGCCCGAGCAGTTGCAGGATGAACTGGCCAAGTGCTTGAGCCTGACGCGCTACGTGCTGGAGATGCTCGGTTTGACGGAGTACCGCGTGCGGATCGGCCTGCACGACCCGAAGGACAAAAAGTTTATTGACAATCCCAAAGGCTGGGCTGATTCCGAGGCGGCGGTTCGAGCGGCCGCGGCGGCCAGCGGCATGCGCGCAACGGAGGAAGTCGGCGAGGCGGCGTTTTACGGGCCGAAGATCGACTTTGTGGTGAAAGACTGCATCGGCCGCGAATGGCAGCTTGGCACGGTGCAGTGCGATTACAACGGCCCGGAGCGGTTCGGCCTGGAGTACGTCGGGCGGGACAACCGCATGCATCGGCCTGTGATGATCCACCGGGCGCCGTTCGGGAGCATGGAGCGGTTCATCGGGATTCTCATCGAGCATTTCGAGGGCGCGTTCCCGGTCTGGCTGGCGCCGGTGCAGACGGTGGTGGCGAGCATCAGCGAGAAGAGCGAGCCGTATGCGCGCGAGGTGACGCAGCGGTTGAAGGATGGCGGCTTTCGCGTCGAGCTGGACGACACGGCGGAGAAGATCGGCCCGAAGAAGCATCGCGCCCGGCAGATGAAGATTCCGTACATCGTCGTGGTCGGCGAGCAGGAGGCTGCGTCCCGCGCGGTGAACGTGAACGATCGCGCCGGCAAGAGCGAGAACATGGGACTGGATGCGTTTGTGGAGCGGCTCAAGCGGGAGAGTGTCCCGGGGCCGTCGCGGTGAGAACAATAAGAAAGGAAGGTGATCGACCATTACGAATTTGAGATGCAACGAGCAGATACGCCTGTCGCCCATTCGCCTGATCGACGATCAGGGCGAGCAGCGCGGCGTAGTTGAAACAGCCGAGGCCCTGCGCATGGCGCGGGAGGCCGGCCTGGACCTGGTGGAAGTCTCGCCCAACGAGCGCCCGCCGGTGTGCAAGATCATGGACTATGGCAAGCACAAGTACTTGCTGTCCAAGAAGCAGAAGCACAAACATCACGAGCAGAAGATGAAAGAGGTGCGGATTCGCCCGAAAACCGATCCGCACGATCGGAAGATCAAGCTGGAGCACGCACGCGAATTTCTCTCGCGCGGCGACAAAGTCCAGTTCACCATGATCTTCAAGGGCCGCGAGCGGTTCCATCAGGAGATCGGTCAGGAGTCGTTCAACGAGATTGCCGCCGGGCTGACCGATGTCGGCAAGGTCGAGCGCGACGCGAAAATGCTCGGCCGAAAAATGACGATGATCATGATCCCGCTGAAAGTGCCGACCCCCGGCAAGCCCGTGGGGAGCAAGCCCGTGGGGAGCAAGAGCGCAGGGAGCAAGTCCGACGGCAAACCGAAGCCTCCCAAGCCGACAGCCAAGCCCGCAGAGGGTAGCGCCGAAGCGGGATCGGCCGCGATGGGAACGGCCACACCGGATCCTGTTTCTCCACCGGCTCCCAACCCGGCGGCCACGACAACGGGTAGCTGACGGCCGATAACTCCAGCCGGAGCGGGCGGTTGGAGCAGCGGTGTTCGGGGGCGATCGCGTTCAGGAAGTCGTTGCCGGCGATCGGTTGTCAACCAGCCGGAAGGCGTTTATAGTGCGGGGCTTCGCAAACCGCGAGCGAAGAGCGGCGAGCGGCTTTTCAGGAGCAGATTTCATGCCCAAGATGAAACGGCACAAGGGGCTTGCCAAGCGTGTGAAGGTGACGGCCAGCGGGAAGGTGAAGTACCGCAAGGCGAACATGGGTCACCTGATGAGCGGGAAGGGCGGCAATCGCCGCCGTCGCCTGACGAGCAAGGGAATTCTGGCGAACAAGGCCTTGAGCCGCAAGATCGCCACGGCGTTGCAGGCCTAAGCCCGCGCAGCGCAGCACCGCGAAGCAGCATCGCAACGGAGAACCGGCGTCATGCCACGCACGAAGACACACGTCGCACATAAGAAAAAGGTCCGGCGGATTCTCAAGGCCGCCAAAGGGTACTACGGCGCGCGCAGCAAGCTGCTCGGCCCGGCGCGGGACACCGTGCTGCGTGCCGGCGTGTATGCCTACCGCGATCGCCGCGCCCGAAAGCGCGACTTCCGCTCGCTGTGGATCACGCGCATCACCGCCGCCTGCCGCGCGCGGGGGCTGTCGTACAGCAAGTTCATCAACGGCTTGAAGCTCTCCAACATCACACTCAATCGCAAGATGCTTAGCGAGATCGCCATTGCCGACCCCGAGGCGTTTGACGCGATCGTGGAACTGGCCCGCAAGAAAATCGGCAAGACCGGCAAGGCGGCCTGATCGCCGCTTCGCAGCCCCAATCGATTCGTTGTACCAAACGCCGCTTCTCCAAGCGGCGTTTTTTTATGTTTAAGAGAAAACACCGATTGGGGATTCTTTTCCGACACAGATATCTGCAGTCATGAGGCCGGCAGCGTATGCCGATTGTACGGCCCCATGCCTTGCCCGACCAATGTCATCCAATCGGTGGGCGGTGCCCACCCCACCACTCATCTGTGGCTGGCGCCTGCCCCGCTGCTCGGCATGCCGCGTCACGATCCCGGCGCCGTGGTTGATGTCGGCGGCGGGAGCATCGCGCGCCAGTGGGCGGCTTTTTCCGCCTTGCCGCTGGACGGCTCGGCCTTGTCCCACTCTTCGTAGAGATTGACCAGGTACCGAATTGACGATTCGCGCCAGTCGCTGCTGACATCCGCTCGGCCTTGCAGTGTTTCGTAGCCGGTCAGGAGGATGCGTTCCGCGTCGAGGTACTTTCCCATGCGAGCGTAGCACGTTCCCAGCGCAATCAGAGTGGTCTGCATCTTAATGTGCGTGGGTGAAAGCGAAGATTCATACACGGCAACCACTTCGTTGAGCAATTCGACCGCCTCGGTGAACTCTCCCCGCCGCGCGTGGATCGAGGCCAACACGAAAAGCGTCGAACCCAGAAACGGATGTTTCGGTCCCAGCACGCGGCGCTCGGATTCCTCCAATTTGCGCAACATCGTCTCCGCCTCCGCCACCTGGCCCTTGGCGCGCAGTACGATCGCCAAATTGGCCTGCGATTCGAAGGTGTCGAGATGGTTCTCCCCCATGGCTTGCAGGCGGCGGGCGAGCGTCTCGCGATGCCATTTCTCCGCCTCGTCCATCTTGAGCTGTTCCTGATACATCAGGCCGAGATTGCTCATGGTGCGAAGCGTGTGCGGGTGATACTCCCCTTTGACATGCTTCTCGGTTGCGATGACTTTGAGGTAAAGCGACTCGGCTTCATCGAATTGCTGGAGCCACATGAGATTCGACGCGAGGTTGTTCATCGAGGTCAGCGTGTGAGGATGCTCCGGCCCCAATAATTGGGTTCGCAGCGCCAGGACCTTCCGATCCAATTCTGCGGCATTCGCAAAGTGGCCCTGCACGGCAATCGCTTCCGAAAGATTGCTCATCGCCAGAAGCGTGGCTTCATGGTCCAGCCCGATGGAGGCGGTGCGCGCGTCGACGATCTTTTGGCAGAGAATCTCGGCCTCGCGGTACAAAGCCATGTCGATCAGGAGCGTGGCCAGGCTGTCCATCGACTCCAGCGTGTCCGCATGAGTTTCTCCGAGTTGTTCACGTCGAATCGCCAGCGCCTTGTCCAAGTGCCGCTTCGCGGCTGGAAACTCACTGATTGCCTGATAGGCCTTGCCGATGGTGTTGCGGATGGCGGCTTCGACCTCGGGCGAGTCGGCCAGGTCGGAGTCCACTTTTGCCGCGGCCTCGTCCAGGACCGAGCGCATCAACTGCTTGTCCATTGCACCGGCCCGCGCGGGGTCGATGCCGCTCAACATTCCCTGCGCGAATTGAGAAACCCGTTTCGCCTTGGCGGCTTCCTTTTGTGCGTCGGCCGTCGCGACCCCCAGTTCACCAACCAGCTTCTGGCTGCGCGCGTAGAGCACGCTCATCGCGATGGCCGATGTGGCGCAGAGCACGACGAAGCCGGCGACGATCGAGACCGTGAGGCGATGCCGGCGAAGGGTGCGCGAAAGGACGTACCAGCTGCTGTCGCGCCGCGCCTCGATCGGCTCGCCCCGAAGTGCCCGCGCGATGTCACGCGACAGCTCCCCCACCGACTGGTATCGGCGGCCCGGCTCCTTCGCAAGGCTCTTCAGCACGATGGTTTCGAGGTCGGCATCGATCTCGCGGCAGAGCGTGCAAGGTCGCACCGGCTCGGCGCTGCGAATGTTGGTCAGCGCCTGATCGAGATCGCACGCCGTCGCATAGGGCATCTGATGGGTCATCAGGTGGTACAGAATGACGCCCAGCGAATAGACATCGCTACGAATATCTACTTCCGCGTGCCGGCCCATCGCCTGCTCCGGCGAGGCCCACGCGAGCGAGCCGACGAATTGCCCGGTGCGCGTCGCGGCCGGCTCGTCACACGAATCATCTGCCGCGGACTTGGCAAGCCCGAAATCCAGCACGCGCGGCTCGCCCGCCGCGTCGACAAGAATGTTCCCCGGCTTCAGGTCGCGGTGGATCACCCCGCGCAAGTGGGCGGCGCTGACGGCATCGCAAACCTTGATGAACAGCTTGAGGCGCTCGACGAGCGGCAACCCGTTCTCGAAGGCATGACGATCCAGCGCCCGGCCCTCGACGAAGTCCATCACCAGATAGTGCACGCCCGATGCTTCGCCACGGTCGAGAATCCCGACGATGCCGCGGTGGTTCAGGTGCGCCAGGATGCTGACTTCGCGCTCGAAGCGAAGCCGGTCGGCCGGTCCGGCGAACGGCCCCTCGCGGAGAACCTTAATCGCGACCGTGCGGCCGGTCGTTTGTTGAACGGCCTGATAGACAATGCCCTGCCCACCGCGGTGAAGCGCCCGCAGGTCGTCGTAGCCCGGCAGGGTCGGAAGCGCCCGTGCGGAGAGCGCTCTTGGGGAAAGTGCCCCGCCGGCGCGCACATCGTGCAGCGGGACCGGGTTGGAGGATCCACCCAGACGAACCGCATCGCTCCCGGCGCGTTCAAACTGCTCGCGCGCGGCCGCGATCCAGCGTTCGTGCCGATCGTCCGGTTCCCGTGCGCTGCTCAACGGACCTCTCCGATGTCAACGCGACCTCGCGCTGCGTCGCCCCCTTGTGGGATGCGACAAATCCACGCGCGGGTTCACGCCATGCATGTGTGCACGCCATGATTCGCGCGCCGACTGATGCGTTGACTCACCCGCGCGATTCGAACCACGCCGAGGCGGACCCGAGCAGCTCACCCAATCGCTCGTGGGCGCGGGCACGCAGCATGTGAACCGACCCGGCGGATCGCTTCATCGTTGTCGTGACGTCGCTCATCGGTCGGCCCTCCAGGTCGTAGAGCCGGATGGCGGTGGCATAGTCGGGAGGCAGTCGGTCGATCGCGGCCTGCATGAGGCGTTCGATGTCCTTGCGTGCCGCGAGTCGACTGGGCGTGGTGCTGGTCGCGGCGAGTTGCTCATAGAGGCCGACGCAGGAGTCTGATGCGCCGGGTTCGGCAATGCGCCGGGATGGGGGCAGTTGCTTCTGGCGTTCCAATCCGCGAATCGCGTCACGCAGGTTGTTCTCCGCGATCCGAGCAAGCCAGGCTTCGAACTGGTTGAATTGCTCGGGCCGAAAACTGGAAATCTGCAGGAAGGCCTCCAGATACGTCACTTGCATCACGTCGCCCGGCTCGAGCATCGTCTGCCAGAGTCGCCCGATCCGGAGATGCGCTTCGACACGCGGGCCGAATCGAGCCAGAAGTTCGCCGAGGCTGTCGGGGTCGCCCGCCGCAGCGCGCTCGACGAGCGGTCGAAGGGTGTCCAGCTCGTGGGGGGGTGGGGCCATGCCGGTAATGCTCCGCGGTCATCATTCTACCCTCCCGACGAGAGGAATGCCGACCGGGGGTAACTGATGGGGGGTTGCCGCGTTCAAAAACGGTCGGGGCAGGCGTGAAGCCGGAGGGACGGGCGTCGCAGAACCCTTTGTCAGGCGGCGAATCGTGCCGTCCGTCGAAGTTCCAGTCCTTTCAACCCCGCCGCAAGGCGAATTCAGGAGAACCCATGAACGCCGTCAATCTCGACAAGAATCGTCACATGCCCGGAAGACTGCCGTCCGTAGTCTGGATGACCGCGTGCCTCATCGCCGGGAGCCTCTTCGCCGGGGCCGCTCGGGCTGACGTCACCGACTATGCTGTGTCGCGGACGATATCCGCGACGCAGGACTCCAACGCACAGCCCACGACGTTTGAATTCTGGCATTTCATCGCGCTGGTGATTACCGACGTGCCCAACGAAGTCGTCTCCGCGACGGTCAGCTTCGACCGACCCCCGGTGCTCTCGTACGACCTGTTCCAGGCGATCGCGACGGCCTATCAATACCTCTCCCCGTTTTACAGCGACGACCCTGCGTTCCTGCTCGATTACCCGGTCACGACCTACACGCTCACGGTGGACCGCGGCGCCGGACCGGAGACCGGTGACGTCTTTCTTGCCGCGGACCTCTACTGCGAAGCGATTCCGTACTTCACGGGGGATACGTATGATCAGCTGCAAAGTTATGACGTGACGCAGCCGATGGTTCTGACATTCAACGGCTTTACGCTCAACCCCTCAACGGACATCGGCGCGATCCAGCTTTCCGTCGTTCAGGACAACACGCCCGGGTCGGTCATTTCGGTCTCGCTTGATCCCTCGGAAACCACCTTCGAGATTCCCGCTGACACACTGGTCGCCGGTGCGGGATACAGCATCGGCCTCACTTACTACAACGTGGTCCTGACGCCCAATGCGGGGTTCAACGGCGCGACATCCGGCGCGGAGTTCTATCGGAGCACGACCGCGTACTTCACGACGCTCGACACGCCGAAGCCGTGTTGCCGGGGCGACTTCAACGGAGACCGCGAATTCAACGCGCTGGACATTCAGGGGTTCGTCGATGCGCTGCTGGCAGCGGAGACCTGTTCCTAGAACCGGTTGCAGATCTTCTCTCACCATTCGTGAAGCGGGCCGCCACGGCGACTCTCTGCCCGCAACGAATTGGCAGGTCACGCCACCTCGCAACCGCTCCACAACGCTGCAGGAATCGTGTATCGTTCCACGACCTGCCTATGCATTCAATCGGCGTGATCTTCGACATGGACGGCGTGCTGGTGGACAGCCGGGCCGCGCACCTGGAGAGCTGGGTGCGACTTGGCGCGGAGATCGGCCGGCCGATCGGCGAGCGTGAGTTTGCCGGCGGGTTCGGCCGGACGAGTTGGGAGTTCATCCACGAAACGCTTGGCGTGCCGGACCTTGATGAAGTCAAACGACTTGAACGGCGGAAAGAGGAGATCTACCGCGAATTGATTCGGGGCCGTGTGCCGGCGATGCCCGGTGCGAAGGAGCTGGTCGCGACGCTTCACGCAGCCGGGGCGGCGCTGGCCGTGGGGTCATCCGGCCCGGCGGAGAACGTGTCGCTGGTGTGCGAAGAACTGCGCATCGGCGCGTTTCTTCGCGCGGTGGTCACGGGCGATGACGTGACGCGCGGCAAGCCCGATCCGCAGGTGTTCCTCATCGCGGCCGAGCGAATCGGAATGCCCGCGAACCGTTGCGTCGTGGTGGAAGACGCGCCGGTGGGGATTGAAGCGGCGCGGGCGGCCGGCATGAGGGTCATCGCCCTGGCTGGCACGCACGTTGCCCCGACGCTCGATCGCGCGGACCGCGTGGTCAACGCACTGAACGAGATCGAACCGGCCTATGTGGCCCAGCTCTTGTCGTGAGACGCAGCGCCGTCATTTCGCTCGCCTTGCTGGTCGTCGGTGGTTGTATGCAGCCCGAGGCGATTCCCCGCACGCCACCGCAGGCCGAGCAGGCGCTACGCGAGGGCAATGATCGATTTGCCTGCGATCATGCGCGGCATCCGCACGCCAACTCGGACCGTCGACACGAAACAGCTCGCGACGGACAGCACCCCTTCGCCGCGATCGTGGCGTGCAGCGATTCCCGCGTGCCGGTGGAACTGCTCTTTGATCAGGGCATCGGCGACTTGTTCGTCATTCGCGTTGCGGGCAATGTGTGCGCGGTCGATGAGGCCGGGTCGATTGAGTACGCCGTTGAGCACCTTCATTTGCCGCTGGTCGTTGTGCTGGGCCATGAACAATGCGGGGCGGTTAAGGCCGTCGCGGAAGGGGCGCACGAACACGGCAGCCTCGAAAAGCTCATTGCGCGCATCCGGCCGGCCGTGGATGCGGTGCGGCGCGAGCGCCCGGAGCTTTCGGGGGAGGCGCTGCTTCATGCAGCCGTCGAGCGAAACGTCTGGCACAGCGTGGAGGAACTGCTGTCCGGCAGCCCGGACATCCGCCGATTCATGGCAGACGGCCGTCTGAAGGTCGTCGGGGCTGTGTATGACATCGATTCGGCACAGGTGACGTGGCTGGGGGCACATCCGCGCCAGGCGGAGTTGCTGCGCGCTGGTGCCGCGCCGTCGAATTGTGACAAATAGCGCGAGCGTTACAGGCCGATGCCGTCGAGGATGTCGGTCGTGCCCGGCAGGACGCCTGCCTTGCTTCGCACTTCCGCGGGCGTGAGCCACGCCAGATCAGCGACTTCCTGCGGGTTGGGGCGCAGGTCGCCGTCGAGAATCTCCGCCGACCAGCAATGGAGCACCAGCCGCCCGTCGTGCTTGGTTTGCGTCATCAGGTGTCGGCCGGGGCGAACGATCAGGTTCACTTCTTCATGCAGTTCGCGCACGAGGGCATCAGGCTGCGATTCGCCGGGTTCGATCGTGCCGCCGGGAAAGCACCATGCCAGCGGCACGCGCACATGCCGAGACCGCTGGATCAGCAGCACGCGACCGTCGCGCTGCAGGATGCCGAGAATGCCGTAAGTGACCGGCGTTTTGTCCGTGCGATTGGGTTGTTCGGTTCGGCCCGCGTTCATGTTGGGCATTGTAAGGAGTTCTCCGGCGATGCGCCGGATTGGTCCAACCGCGAGGGTCGGCCGATTGTGAAGCGATCTGGCCCTTGCGGCTGGCCCCGAGCCTGTCGCATTGGTATAGTCCCCGCCCATGGAATGGACATCACTCTTGGCGGAAGCCAAACCCGCTGAACTGGATTCCGGCAGCACGGCGTGGCTGCTCGCGTCATCGGCCCTCGTCCTGCTCATGGTGCCGGGGCTTGCCCTGTTCTACGGCGGCATGGTCCGGCAGAAGAACGTTCTGACGACCATGATGCACAGCTACGTGGCGATGGCTGTCATCGGCGTGCAATGGGTCGTCGTCGGCTACGCCCTGTCGTTCGGGCAGGATGTCGGCGGCCTCTTCGGGTGGGACCGGGCTTACCTCTTTCTTCGCGAAGTCTCGCATACGGCGACGTATGGCGACAAGGCGATCCCCGAGCTGGTCTTTGTCATGTTTCAGGGCAAGTTCGCCATTATCACGCCCGCGCTCATCAGCGGCGCGGTGGCCGAGCGGATGAAGTTCTCCAGCTACGTGGTGTTCATCCTCCTTTGGTCAACGCTGATCTATGATCCGGTTTGTCACTGGGTCTGGGCGCCGGGCGGCTGGCTCTTCGAGCGCGGCGTGCTCGATTTTGCCGGCGGCACGGTCGTGCACATTACCGCGGGCGTCTCGGCACTGGCGCTGATTCTGCTCATGGGTCGGCGGCGGGATTACCCGCGCGGCGCGATCATGCCCAACAGCCTCGTGCTCACTCTCACCGGCGCGGGGCTCCTTTGGTTTGGCTGGTTCGGATTCAACGCCGGCAGCGCCGTCGCGGTGGAGTGGCCCGCGGCGGGATACGTCGCCGGGCTTGCATTCACCACGACGCAATCCGCGGCGGCTGCGGCGGCCCTGGCCTGGATTGTGCTGGAATGGTGGCACCGCGGGAAGACGACAAGCCTTGGGATTGCCTCGGGCATCGTCGCGGGGCTTGTCGCGATCACGCCGGCGGCCGGCCACGTCCAGCCCGTGTCGGCGCTGGTCATCGGCGGCGTAGCTTCGCTGCTTTGTTATGGCGCCGTGCAGTTGAAAGGGCGCATGGGGTACGACGATTCCCTCGATGCGTTCGGGGTTCACGGCGTCGGCGGCATCTGGGGCGCAATCGCGACGGGCATCTTCTGTACGATCCCGGTGAAGGGGCTGCTTGATGGGAATCTGGGACAGGTCGGGTTGCAGACGCTGGGTGTGGTCACCGCGGCGGCCTATTCGTTCGTGGGGACGCTCGTGATCGGCCTGATCGTGATGAAGACGATGGGCCTGCGCTGCACCGACCAGCAGGAGCGCGACGGGTTGGATATCATGCTCCACGGCGAGCGGGGGTATCACCACTGATGAAACTCATTATCGCCATCATTCGTCCCGAACAACTCGAAGCGGTTCAGGCGGCCTTGCGCGCCGTGCTGGACGAGGGCGACAATTATCGAATGACCATCGCCTCGGTGGAGGGCCACGGCCAGCAGCAGGGCGAGGTTGAGTTCTTCCGCGGGCAGGTGGTTCGCGCGCCGATGGCGCGCAAGCTGCAAATCACCATCGGCGTCAACGATCCTTACGTCGAGCCGACCGTTCAGGCGATCGTCCAGGGTGCGCGCAGCGGCAAGGGCGAAGTCGGCGACGGAAAAATCTTCATCATGCCGCTGGAAGACTGCGTGCGCATCCGCACGGGCGAACGCGGCGGCCAGGCGATTTAAGCCGGGACGGCGGCGCCGGCGGGGGCCGCGGCGCGTCGCGCGTTGTCCTCATACCAACGGATCGTGGCGGGGATGCCCTCTTCGTATCCAACGGTCGATTTCCAGCCGAGTTCGCGACGGGCTTTGTCGGCCGAGAAGAACGTATCGCGGCCCATGAGCCAGACGGCGTAGCGCGTGATCATGGGCGGCTTTTTCCAATTGAACAGGTGGCCGCAGCACTCGAGAAAGAACGCGGCGTTGTAGGCGACCTTGAACGGCACGCGTTTGGTGATCGGCGGGCAGCCGATGGCCTTGGCGACAAGATCGAAGTACATGCGCTGGGTCAGCTCGCCGTCGTTGCTGCAATTGTAGGCCTGGCCCACGGCGGCGGGGTTGTCGGCCGCGAGGATGCAGCCCTCGGCGACGTTGCCGGCGTAAACTACATTCAGACGATTGTCGCCGCTTCCGAGGAGTTTGGCCTTGCGCGTGCGAATCATCGTGGAAAGCCGGGCGATCGTGGCGCGGTCGCGCGGGCCGTACAACCAGCTCGGGCGGATGACGGAGTATTTGACGCAGCCGCCGGCGCGGTGGCGCCGCCAGAGTTCTTCTTCGGCAATGACCTTCGCGCGCGTGTAATACGACCATTTGTGAACATTCACGCCGAGCGGCGCGGTCTCATCGACCACCAATCCCTTTTGATTCACGTGGCCATAGACGCTGATGCTGCTGACGTGGATCAGCCGCTGCACGCCGCACTGCTCGGCCGCGTCGAACAGGTTGTGCGTGCCCTCGATGGTGATGCTCACGAATTCGTGCCACGGCCCCCAGTCGCCGACGCGCGCCGCGGCGTGATAGACGCATTGCACGCCGGCGCAGGCCTTCTTTAGCGATGCGGGATCGGTGATGTCGCCCTCGGCCAGTTCGACGCCCTGCGTGCGCAGCCAGCTCGTGTCGGCTCCCCGGCGCACCAGCGCGCGGACGGGTCGGCCGCGTTTGCGAAGTTGTTCTACGATGTGACTGCCCAGAAGTCCGGTCCCGCCGGTGACGAGATTCATTGCGATCATTGCTCCATGTGATTCTGTTCGTCCAACGTAGCCGCCGCCCTGCATTGCGTCAAGCTTGTACTGGTGTCCAATCCAATGAGCCGCGGGCTTCAGCTCTCCCAAGGCGAGTCGCTATGGCGACCCGCGCGGCTGTTCATTGCACGTGCAACCATCTGATCGAACGTGTATCGATTCTGCGACGCCGCAGTCCATGCTTAATCGAAGGCGATTACGAGCGGCCGCGGCGAGTCGGGCGGCATGGTCGCCGCCAGCAGCGCGGCGTAGCTCTCGCGGATGGATGCCGACGGATCGAGACCGAGCTTGAGCGCAACCGCGCGGATCGCGTCGTCGGTCGGCCCTTCGACCTCAACGAAGCGACCCAGCCGCGGCAATTCGTCAAGCTCAACGTTGCAGTCGCCCAGCGTCCAGCTCTCACGACGCTTTTGAAATCGCAACGTTTCCACGAAGCCGACGGCGGTCAGCAGATTGATCGCCGCCGCCGCGCCCCCCACCGCGAATTCGATTTCGCCGCGCGTCTTAAACGGACCGACCTGCTGCGGCCCCTTGAAGGTCATGGTTGTGTGAGTCGTTGCTTGAATCGGCGTCACCATCGCCGGGCCGTTTTCATCGGAAGACCCGATGGAAATTACCTCGCGGACGCGCAGCCCCGCGCCGCGCCCGAGCAGCCCCATATCGGGCGAATCAAAAAAATGATTGGTTTCAACGACTGCGCCGAAGCGCTTCGCCCCGGCAGCCGCCAGCGCCGCGCGGATTGGCTCATGCGAATCGACGTGGACTTTCAACTCGATTTCGACTGGCATCGCAGACTACTTCACGACCAGGTTCAACATGCGCCCTGAAACATAGACCGTCTTGGCGATCTCACTCGTGCCGATGCGATCCTTGACCTTCGCATCGGCCAATGCGGCGGTGCGCACCGAGTCCTCGGTCGCATCTTTGGCGATCTTCATCCGGGTAACGAGCTTGCCATTGATCTGCACCGGAATCTCAACTTCGCTTTCGACAACCATCGCCGCGTCCCAGGCCGGCCAACTCTCGTAGGCGAGGCTCGTTGGCCCCTTGTCACCCGCGACACGCGAACGCAACCGCTCCCACAGTTCCTCCGCGATGTGCGGCGCGAACGGCGCGAGGATCAGCACGAATCGCTCTGCCTGGCTCTGGTGAACCTGCTTCGCTTTGTAGGCCGCGTTCACCCATTCCATCATCGCGGCAATGGCGGTGTTGAACGCCATGTTGTCGATATCGTCCGCGACCTTCTTGGTCGTGCGGTGCAGGTGGCGCTCCAGCTCGTTGCTCGCATCGAGACTCACGCCCGCCGTTACGATCGCGCTCGATACCGCGCCGGTCTCGCGGTCAATCATCAGCCGCCACACGCGCTGGAGAAATCGAAACACGCCGGGCACGTCGCGCGGGTTCCACGGCTTGCTCGCTTCCAGCGGACCCATGAACATCTCGTACAGCCGCAACGAATCGGCGCCGTACTCCCCCACCACGTCTTCAGGATTGATGACGTTCTTGAGGCTCTTGGACATCTTCTCGACCGTGGCCGATAGCTTCTCGCCGCCGGCCTTCAGGTGCGCCGTGCCGTCGTCGCGGAAGTCGATTTCGTCGTACGCATGCGGCACGTCGCGCGCATCGCGATAGGCGAACGCACGAATCATTCCCTGGTTGAACAACTTGCCGAACGGCTCGGGCGTGCTGACGTGGCCAAGATCGAACAGCACTTTGTGCCAGAAGCGGGCATACAACAAATGCAGCACGGCGTGCTCCGCACCGCCGAGATAGAGGTCAATTCCGCCGATGTGCGGCGTGCCGTCCTTGCGCGGCGAGACCATCCAGTATCGCTCGGCCTCGCTTCCGCAGAAACGCGCTTCGTTTCGCGCGTCGAGGAATCGCAGGTAATACCAGCACGAGCCGGCCCACTGCGGCATCGTGTTCAACTCGCGATGGTAGGTCTTTCCATTGCGCGTCACGGTCGCCCATTGCTTCGCGCGGCCCAGAGGCGGCTCGGGCACCGATTGCTCGTCCGGACCACCTCGTATAACTGCCCCTACGGATGCCTCTAGCTGTCCTGATGTGACCTCGTGTGAGACCGTCGGGCGGAAGTCATCCATCGGCGGCAACGTGAGCGGCAGCTCGCTTTCATCCAGCGGCACGATTTCGCCGTCCGGCCCGTGCAGAATCGGAAACGGTTCGCCCCAGTAGCGCTGGCGGCTGAACAGCCAATCGCGAAGTTTGTAGTTCACCGTGCCGCGACCCAGCCCGCGCGATTCGAGCCAGGCGATGATCTTCCTTTTGAACTGCGCCGTGGGCAGGCCGTCGAACTCGCCGGAGTGGATCGCTGCTCCATCATCTACAAAAGTCTCATAGAACAGTCCGGGATCGGCCAGGTAGCTCGGCTCGGCGACCTGCTGCAGCCAGCCGGCGTCTCCGTCGAGCAAGGCCTGTGCATTTTGGACGGTCACACCGCTGACGGTCGCAGCCGCGGAGGCCGCGGAATTCATCAGGATTTCAGCCTGGCGCTCGCGCCCCACGGCGCGCGCATACGCCATGTCCACTCCGCCTGAAATGACCTGCTGCCGGAGCCAGCTTTCCGGTGGCTTCACCACGGCCACGATCGGCAGCTTGAACTGCTTGGCGAACTCAAAATCCCGCTGGTCGTGCGCCGGCACCGCCATGATCGCCCCGGTCCCGTAGGAGATCAGCACATAATCTGCCACCCAGATCGGGATGCGAGCGTCGTTCACCGGATTGATTGCATACGCTCCGGTAAAGACGCCGGTCTTTTCTTTGGCATCCGCCGTGCGGGCGAGGTCGCTCTTCTGTTTCGCGGCGTTGCAATAGGTTTGTACGGCGGCGCGATGCTCGGCCGTCGTGATGCGCTCCACCAATGGATGCTCCGGCGCGAGCACCATGTACGTCGCGCCGAAGAGTGTGTCGGGTCGCGTCGTGAAGATTTCAAGCGTCGCCGAATGATCAGCTAACGCGAAGCGAACCTGCGCGCCTTCGCTGCGGCCGATCCAGTTCCGCTGCATGATCTTCACGCTCTCGGGCCAGGCCAGTTCTTCCAAGTCATTCTCCAGCCGGTCGCCGTATTTCGTGATCCGCAGCATCCATTGCTTGAGCGGCCGTTTGAAGACCGGATGATTGCCCCGTTCGCTGCGCCCTTCGTTGGTCACTTCCTCGTTCGACAGCACCGTGCCCAGCGCCGGGCACCAGTTCACCGGCACCTCCGCGAGATAGGCCAGCCGCTGCGAGTCGACGTACTCGCGCACGGCCTTGTCGCCCGCCGCCCGAACTTCGTCGGGAATCGGTAACTCGCTGATCGGTCGCGCCCGACCGATGGTCTTCCGTCCGCCGGCGTCGGTCCATTCGCAGGCTGCGTCGTACCAACTGTTGAACAGTTGCAGAAAGATCCACTGCGTCCAACGGTAGTAGTCTTCGTGCGTGGTGGAGATTTCGCGGTCCCAGTCGTACGAGAAGCCGAGCATCTTGAGCTGACGGCGGAATGTATCGACATTCCGCTTCGTGCAGATCGCGGGATGTTCGCCGGTCTCGATGGCGTGCTGCTCGGCGGGCAGGCCGAAAGCGTCCCAACCCATCGGATGCAGAACGTTGAACCCGCGCATGCGTTTGTATCGCGCGATGATGTCGGTGGCTGTGTAGCCCTCGGGGTGGCCGACGTGCAGGCCGGCCCCGCTGGGATAGGGAAACATGTCGAGGACGTAGAACTTCGGGCGGCTCGGGTCGAAACCCGGTTGGCCGGGGTTGGGCGTTCGAAAGGTCTTATGTTCGTCCCAGAAGCGCTGCCACTTGGATTGCAACGCGGCCGGGTCATAGTCTGCGGGCATCGTCACTGGGGCGTACTCCATCTCTGGGCGCGGCTCGGTTCGTGAATGAGGCAGTTTATTCGGGCGAATCCACTCGGCCAAACTCCGCCGTGCAAGCCGGCCGGAACTCGGCAACGTTGTCGCTTCGCAACATCGCCATTGGTGAAATGATGCATCCCGGCAACGCCGCGCGGCGGTCAACGTCCGCAAACCGGGAACGGAGCGGTTCGGCGATCGGCTGCTTACTGCATTGATTCCAACAAGTTAGGCGCGATGCTCGAATTGTCGCGGCGCGGGGCCCAAGCAGCGGCACGGGCCTTGCTGAACAACCTCCGCGAGAGAGGACGCAACGAGGAGAGCGCGAGCGCGGCCGCCGGTCGCATCGCTTTGCGAGCGAGGGAGTCGGATGATGGACGAGACAACGTTCCAGAGCAAACTGGCGGAGCTGATGAACGAGATCGGCACGCTTCCGGAGACGCAGCGGGGCAAGCTCGAGTCGCTGGCGGTCGAGACGAAGATGCGCCAGGACAAACTGAAAGCCACGGTCAGCAGCCTGCAGGAGTCGATTGATTATCTGCGACTGTCGATCAAGTATTTGCTGTTCGATCTGGAGGCGACGCGGCGCGAGAACGACTACCTGCGCAAGATGATCGAGCAGGAAGGCGAGACACAAGAGTAACGGTCGGCCCGCCGCGGCGTCACAATCGCCCGGCCCGGATACGCGGCGGCCTGGCTTGATCGGGATGGTTTCTTAGACAGACTGATGTACTTCGAGGAATGACACACGCGCCGGCGCGGCGCCCCGCACCGACAGAATCTTTCGAGCTTTGCCTGGGGGGGTCAGGCTCGGACGGTTGCTACTCGGGGGGGTCGGCAGCCGTTGATTGGGGCGACGAGCCGGCGCACGATTTGTGACGAATGCCTCGGGGGATAGGCAGAACGCAGGTCTCGGCCTGCGTTCTGCTTTTTTTACGCGCGACTCGCGCTTGCGAGCCTGCCGATGCGCCGGGACGATGGGCGACATGAGTGGACGGCTCCCATGAACGACCGCCGATTGAGCTTTGGACTGACCGGGATCGCGCTGGCGACGCTGGCCGGTGCGACGCTGCTATACAGCGGCGGCGGCCCGCTGGGCGGGGCGATATCGGGCGGCTTTGGTGGTTGGAACCCTGTGCTCGCGGCGATTGCCCGCGCGCTGACGGTGCCCATCGCCACCGGCGGCATCTCCGATGTGCGCGATGTGATGCCCCTTGTCGGGCTGGGCTGCGCCGCGCTGCTGATTGCGTTTACCGCGCCGCGCATGGGCCGGTCGCTTTGGCACTCGTACGGCGAAGCGTCGCCGGGGCTGCGCTGGCTCATTTCAATTACTGTCTTAATTCTCATCACGGGAATGGCTTCGGCGTGGTCGAATGACTCAATGCACCTTTCGCGCGGGTGGCTGATTCGGTTCGCGGCCGGCGCGGGCTGGGCATGGCTTCTGGGGCGGTATTTGCCGGCGGGCGCCGTGCGGTCAGTCGCCGTCGGCATGCTCGCGCTGGGCGTAGCGGCGTGTGGGTTGGCGCTGGCGCATCGCTCCGGCTTGGGTGTTCGATACTTCTCGTGGCCCATCGGCACGCTGACGATCACGGCGGCGCTGGCATCGGTGTGGACGGCGATGGCAGGCGGTTGGCTGATATCGCCCCGCCAAACGGCAAGCCATGCTGCAGCAGCGAGGGCGAGCCGGGCAGATGCCGCGGGGCATGTGGAAGCGCGCCGTTTTGCACGCGAGGCGGTCATCATGGGCCTGGTGCTCGTCGCCGGGGGGATCGCAGCTTACGTCTTGCAGCAATCGGGTCGGCGCGCGGCGCTGCTCGGCTGCCTCGCGGGCGTCGCCCTGATTGGCGCGTTTCGACTGTGGATCGGCGGAGCAGTTGCTTCGCGCGGGCGAGTTGTGCGACGAGGACTGGTGATCGTCGCCGGCGCGGTTGTCCTCGCATCGGCGGCGTGGTACGTCCAGCGCGAGCGGGCCAGCGGCCAGCGCGAACGGGCCATCCCAGTGGCACTACGCTTCAGCTACCTGCGCCTTTGCGGCGAGTTGATCCGCGCGAACCCATTGCTGGGCATCGGGCCGGACATGACCGTCGTGGACATGACCAACGCCGTCGCGCCGCTGCGGGCCGACATGCCGCATCGTTACCACGGGACGATTGACGCGGCCGTTCACAATGAATGGGCGCAGGCGGCCGTGGAACTCGGCGTGCCGGCGGCGATTCTCTATCTCGCGCTGCCGATCGGGATCGTCGTAATCGCACTGCGCAGCGCGGCATCTCATTTGAGATTTGAAATCTCAAAACGCGACGGGTCCGCGGCAGCATTCAGCGTCAAAGCGATGGTCGCACTGGCCGCCGGCGTTGTGGCGATTGTCGTCACGGAAGCCGGCAGCATCACGCTGCGCGGGCCGATGATGCCGCCGTGGTACTGGACGATGCTCGGACTGCTCGTCGCGGCCGGCCGCTCGCGCCCTGCAACACTCTCCGCATCGGCCGGTGACGAGTCTGCTCCGGCAGCCGCGTCCCCAGCGCAGTCGCCGGCGGCAAGCACATCTGGTCCGAAGTCTTCAGCCGCGAAAGCGGAGCCCGTTCATGGTTCATCGCCGGGTTCGCCAAGCCTGTCGAGCAGCGGCAAAATAATTGGCATCGTCGCCGCACTGGTTTGCGCCATCGTCGTGCACCGGGAGTATCTGGCCGCGACGGCGGAGTCGGTTGCGTACTCTTCGCGCGAAGCGGATACGGACAAGCTCAACGTCGTCGCGCGGCTCTACTCCGAGAAGACGATCCTCGCTCGATTCCAAGCGGCTGAATTGGCGCTGGCCCGCGCGCAGGCAGCGCCGCGGCGACCATCGGGCAGCGCGGCATTTCCCGATGACGATGCCGAATATCTGCGAAAGGCGGTCTTGTCGTGGAGCGAGCTGTACGAAGAAATCCCCGGCCTGGCCGGCGTGATGGAGAATTACGCGAGGGCGCTGCTGTTGGCGCGCAAGCCGTCCGAAGCGCGCTTCGTGCTACGCCGCGCGATCGAGGAGAAGCTCGACCCCTACTCGGCGGGCGTGAATGTGCTTTATGCGAGCCTGTCCGGCATGCCGCCGCTGGAGAAGTACCGCTGCGTCCAACGGGCGCTGCGTGCATCGGCGATGGATGAGGACCTGGTCACGATACTCCGTGAAGTGGCCGACGATTCTGAAGTGATTCAAGTCATCGCTTCAGATTTCGATGCCGCTCAACGATTGCGCAGCAAGGCGTCCGATCAGCACGACTTCAACGGTGTGGCGCTCGAAGCAATGCGGATAAGGGCATTCCTGGATTGGAAGTCCGGCTTGATTTCCAATGCGTTGACCTTTCAGGACTGGGGCGCGCAGGCTTACCAATCGCTGGAGGAAACAGACGATCCACATCGACGTGCTTCCGCAGCGGAAACCGATGCCTTCGAGCAACTGGCACATATGTGCATCGACATGTGGCGATCGTTCATTCCGCGAGAAATCCCCGAGTCGGAACCCGCTATGAATCCAATGCGTGGAATCGACGAGGCGCTTCGAGCCATCCGCGCCGCCGAGCGCTACGCCGTGCTGGGCCTGCCGCACGATCGACTGGCGCATCCGCAGCCCGAACTCGGATTTGTCTTTGGCGAGGTCATGCCGACGGCGTTTCCGGAGCGGCTGCGGCCGCTATGGCGGTTCTCGGCGCTGTTGCACCTGACGGCGGGGAAGGACCAGTTTATCGACTATCGTATCTATTTCAGCCTGCCGCCGGAGCAGTGGACGCCGCAGGCCATGCAGCGCGAGATGGCGGCGCTCGCGCAGGAGGCCGTGGCGGAGCTTTCGAGGCTGCCCGCCAATCTGCGACCGAAGCATTTCGCAGGGTTGCAGGCACTGGCGAGCGGAGCGATCCCGCGGTGACATTGACAAGCCCTGCCGCCGCACTGGTAATGGACGAATGCTCAACGTTACGTTCTGCGGCGCGGCGCGCGAAGTCACCGGCTCGCTTCATCTCCTCGAAGCCGACGGCATGAAGGTCGCGCTCGACTGCGGCCTGTTCCAGGGCCGCCGCGCCGAAGCCGAAGCGAAGAACAAGACGTTCCCTTTCGACGCATCGAAGCTGCACGCCGTCGTGCTGTCTCACGCGCACATTGATCACTGCGGGCGAATTCCGCTGCTGGTCAAGAACGGTTTTCGCGGCCGAATCTACTCCACCCCGGCCACGCGCGACCTGTGCGCCCTGCTGCTGTCTGACTCGGCGCACATTCAGCAGGAAGATGCGAACTACCTGAACAAGAAGAAGAGCCGCGCCGGCGAGCCGAACGTTGAACCGCTCTACGACGACGACGACGCCCAGCAGGCGATGAACCTCTTTCAAACCGTCGCCTGTGGGCAGCCCTTTTGGATTACGCGCCGGCTGAAGGCGCGATTTCAAATGTCCGGCCACATGCTCGGTGCGGCGTCGGTCGCGCTGGAATACAAACAGCCCAATGGCGACAAACCCGTGTCACTCGTCTTCTCCGGCGATGTCGGGCGGTTCGACATCCCGATTCTGCGCAATCCCAAGCCCTTTCCCGAAGCCGATTACCTCATTGTCGAAAGCACCTATGGTGGGCGGCATCATCCCCCGACCGACGACCTCGGCGTGCGCCTGGCGGCCGTCGTCAACGACACGATCGCGCGCAAAGGAAAGCTCATCATTCCCGCGTTCTCGGTCGGCCGAACGCAGGTACTCGTCTATTCGCTTCATCAGCTTCAGGCGGCCGGCACGATCCCTCGCGTGCCGATTTACATCGACAGCCCGCTGGCCGTGAACGCGACCGAGGTGTTCCGCATGCATCCGGAGTTGTTCAACGCCGAGGCGCAGAGTTTTCAGCGGCAGACCGGCGACATCCTCGGCGCCTGCGACTGCACTTACATCCGCGAGGCCGAAGAGAGCAAGAAGCTCAATCGGATTCGGCGATCGTGCATCATCATTTCGGCCAGCGGCATGTGCGAGACCGGCCGCATTGTCCACCATCTGCGCAACAACATTCAGAACCCACGCAACACGATCCTCATCGTCGGCTTTCAGGCGGCGCACACGCTGGGCCGGCGCATCGTCGAAAAGCAGCCGAAGGTCTCGATCTTCGGCCAGAAGCTGTCGCTGAAGGCCCAGGTCGTCGTGCTGAACGGATTCTCCGGTCATGCCGACATCGACGAACTGCGCCGCCTTTGCAAACCGACCGCGCGCCGCTGCCGCCGGGCGTTTCTGGTGCACGGCGAAGTGGATCAGATGGAAGCGATGAAGTCGGCGCTGGCGGAGGACGGCTTCGGGGATGTCGAGTTGCCGTCGGCGGGGGAGAAGTTCGAACTGACGGCGAAGGAGTGAATCAGGAATAGCGAATTGGGGTTTCTGATTCACTCCGCGCTTCAGTGGCCTTCCGAGCCGCGACCGTCAGGGAGCGCCGCGCGATGTTCGATCAAGAGTAAATCAACACAGATGAAGGTTGCTCGATTCACAAGCGCTACTCGGCGCTCCCTCACGGTCGCGGCTCGGCAATTTCGTGATTCTCCTTCACCACTCGATATTCCTCTCGATACCATTCAAACGATTTCCGAATTCCTTCGGCGAACGGTGTGTTCGGAGTCCAACCAAGCAATTGCTGCGTGAACGTACAGTCGATTCGTTGCGGCAGGCCGGTCAGCGCGACAGCCGAGCGGCGCATCGCCGCGGCGCGCGGGCCGGACTTGATGAACGCCTCGCCCATTCGCGCAAAGAAAAATGCAACGCCGTACGGAACGGATTTCTTACAGCGCGGCAGGCCGAAGCCGTCGGCCAACGCGTCGAAGTATTGCCGCTGGGTCACGCCTTCGTTCGGCGCGGCAATGAGCACCTTTCCCGCAGCGGCCGGGACCGTCCCCGCCCGGTGCGCCGCGCGCGCGGCATCGGTTACGTAAATCATCGCGAGGTTGTTTGACCCGTCGCCGATGATCATCATGATTCCGTCGGCCAGCACCGGCCGCAGATGGCTGTGCATCACGCGATTGCGAGGGCCGTAGAGGTAGGCAAGCCGAATGATGACCCATTCCATCGCGCCGCCGTCAAACTCCTTCACGACTTGCTCGGCGTGATACTTGGCTCGCGCGTAGGTGAACCAGTCGGGCGGCAGCGGCGTCGGCGTGGCCTCGGTGATGGTCCGGCCGTCGGTGAGCAGATCGGGATGATAGATGCCGCACGAGCTGACGTGCACGAATCGGCGGACGCCGGCGTCGCGCGCGGCCTGCATCATCCGACGCGTGCCTTCGACCGTCGTCTCGTGGAACTCATCCGGTGTGCCGAGGATGTCCACGCGCGCCGCGCAGTGATAAACAAGGTCGCATCCCTCGCTCGCGCGGCGAAGCGACTCGGCGTCTTCGAGCGAACCGACCGCGCAGGACACGCCCAGCCGGTCGAGCATCGTCGTGTCGCTCGTCGGCCGGACCAGCGCCCGAACCGCGATGCCCTCGGCGCGGAGAATCTCTACAAGATGACTGCCGAAAAAGCCCGTGGCGCCGGTGACAAGAGCCGTCATGGTGATGAAAAATGCAGAAAGAGAAAAACCTACTCGTTCGATTCCGGCGACGGCAGCTTGGGCAGCCAGCGGTTCACGCGGCGGCAATACGCGTCGTAGCTGTCGCCAAACAGGCGTCGCAGGTTCGGCTCTTCCAGCCGCGTGACTTGCCACTGTGCAAATCCGACACCGAGGAGGACATACAGGGCGATGCCCCACGAGGCGAAGTAGAGCGCCTGACCGCCGGCGGTCACGAGCAGCGTCAGCACCACGGGGTTGCGCACCCAGCGATACGGCCCGGTCGCGACAAACACCTGCGGATCGTGAAACTGAACGTGCGGCGCCTTGCTAAGAAACACGAGCCAGGCCGAACAGAACAGATACGCCGCCAGCCCCGCCGAGAAAACGGCCATGCCCACGAGCGAGCGGAAGTTCAGCCAGAAGGATTGGATTTCAATCGGCCAGTCGTCGGGCCAGTTCATGGGCGGAACGAGGCGCTCGCCGGCGATGTAGAACAGCGACGGGATAATCCCCAGAACGACAAACAGGAAGCCGACCGTGTAGACGACGGCTCGTAGGGCGAAGGGCTTTTCCTGCCTCGGCGAAGGCCGCGGCTCGTCTACCATCGCACCGCAAACCCCGCTGTCATCCACTTGCTGGACTCGACGGCATGGACGATCGCCAACTGGCCGGGCTTCAGCTCGCCGGTGCGCACCATCTCATCAAGATGCAACAGGGTCGCAGAGCCGCCGCAGTAGCCGATCTTGTCGCTGCGGAACTTGATCTTGTCGCGCGTGATGCGCAGGCGATCAAGAAACGCCGGGATGTGCCGGTCGTACAACTGAAGCGTCGGGATCGACACGACGTAGTGATCCACCGTGGACGAATCAATCTTCATCTGCGTGGTGAAATTGATCAGGCCCTGCAACAGCAGCGGAGCCGCGTTGTCGTTGACAGCGGTGAAGTCCTGCCACAGGTGATGCGTGCCGTCATTGTACAGCTCTGGGATCTGGTGATCCTTTCGCATCAGGTCCGCCGCAGCGCCGCCGGCGGTCATGCCGGAGGGGCGACCCGCGCCAACCGATTCGACGTACGTGCCGACGATTTCATGGCCGGGCTTGCCGTTGTCGCCGCTGGTGAGAACCAGCGCGCCGGCGCCGTCGGCAAGAATCCATCGCAGCGCAGCGTGAACCTTGTCCATCTTGGACTGCTTGAAATAGCAGCTTCGCAGGTAGATCGATGACAACTGGCTGTAGCACACGAGGGCCGTCTTGTATCGACCGGTGCGAAGTGCGTCGTAGGCGACCTGTACGCCTTTGCCGACTCCGGTGCAGTTGGAGTGAATCTCCATCTCGGCGCAAGCCTGAATGCCCAGTCGCTCCTGAAGGAGGGCGCTGGTCGGCGGGGTGCTTTGATCGTACGAGGGACAGGAGATGATGAGCAGTTGGATGTCCTGCGGCTCCATCTTGGCCATGTCCAGGGCGCGACGCGCGGCCTCTTCGGCCAGACTGCTGAAATTGTGCGTCATGTTCCCCGTTTCGGGGTCCACCGCGAAATGGCGCGTCTTGACGCCGCCCTCGCCGAGCATCTTCGGTCCAACGCTCGACAGGAAGCTCTTTACTTTCGGCGGCGCCTGATCCAACGTGCCGAGCACCGCCTCAAGGCGATCACTCGATACCGGCGGCCCGGGAAGAAAACTACCCGTGCCCGCGATCCTGACAGGTAACAGGGACATAGCACTCCTAAGCCGTTACACCAATCTCGGAACCTTTGCCCGAGCGGTTCAACCAACTCGCATTCTGGCCTTCATCAACCCATTCGGCAAGTTGCGAATGATAGCAAAACCCACGCCAGTGCGGGAGTCCCCCGCCCATTTTTTTCCTCACCCCGGGAACCGCCTTCGGCTATCTCTTTCTCAAACTGGCTGATAGCCCTAGCGTCACACAAGCTAATGTAAATAAAGCGTTTATGGAACTAGCGACACGACATGATGTGCCAGGAACCCATCCATTTGAGGCATGGAAGCGCCATATTGGCTCTGCATGCTGTAACCCATTAGCATGACCGCAATTGCATCGTGAATCTGACCTATCAAAGAATCAATCTTCGTTTGGCCGGTGAGTTCCGCACCGCCGTGGCCACCCGTACCGACAAGCAAACGCTTTGGGTGAAAGTTACCCATGACGGCGTCGAAGGCTGGGGCGAGGCCGTGCCCATGGACACCTACGGCCAAACGCTGGAGTCGGCGTCGGAAGCGCTGCGCGACATGGCGGCGCTGCTGGCGGACCGTGACCCGTTCGAAGTTGAGCACATCGTTGCGGCGCTGCTGGACCGATTCGACGGGCAGCGCGCGGCGGTGTGTGCGGTCGATGCGGCGCTGCATGACTGGATCGGCAAGCGTCTGGAAATCCCCACGGCGCGGGTGCTGGGCCTGTCGACGAAATGTATACCCGTTACTTCATACACGATCGGAATCGCCGATCCGGAGAAACTGGCCGATCGCGTGCGCGCGGCGGCCGGATACCCCGTGTTGAAGATCAAAGTCGGCACCGCGCGCGACGAGGAGAACCTCGCGGTGATTCGCGCCACGGCGCCGAAGGCGGTCATTCGCGTCGATGCCAACACCGCGTGGTCGGTGGATGAAACCATCGCGAAACTGCCGATGCTGGTGAAGTACGGAGTTGAATTTGTCGAGCAGCCGATCAAACCGGGCGATGCGGATGGATTACGGCGCATTCGCGAGGCGGGTCATCGATTGGGCCGCGAGGCGGGCAGGGCGGGAAGTATTTGCCCGTTGGTGGCGGATGAAAGCAGTGTGCGGCCGCGCGACGTGGCGGCGCTGGCCGGCTGCGTGGACGGTATCAACATCAAGTTGAGCAAGTGCGGTGGGATTCGCGAGGCTCTGCGGATGATCGCGCTGGCGCGGACGTTGGACATGAAGATCATGCTGGGCTGCATGATTGAAAGCAGCCTCGGCATCGCGGCGGCGCTGCAACTCGCGCCGTTGGTCGACTGGCTGGACCTCGACGGGCACTTGCTGCTTTCCGAAGAGCCGTTTGAAGGAATCGGTGGCGCGGGGGGGCGATTGGCGCTGGGCCAAGGGATCGGGCTTGGCGTTCGTATGCATCCCACACTATCCGATAACGCGTGAAAAGCCCCCGGTAAGGGTGGCCGGACACCTGGTCCGCCCCAATAATCCCGCAGAGTCGCACGGCAGAACGGTCATTCGGCCTGCCGCGAAGGCATCTCCGGGTTTCTCCCGCCCCGACGCCTTTGATGCGTAACCCGTCGCACAGCGTGCGCCGGTTAGCGTTCCGGCTTGACTCACCTCGCGACATTTTAGCAGGGGTCTCTGCATGCATGCGTCGATGGGTCCGCGCCCGCAGGGGGCGGTGTCCGGTTCGCCGGATCTTCCTCGCTTGAGTTACAAGTTTCAGCGGCTTCGGGAACAACTGCGACAGGCCATCATCAACGGCGAGCTGACCGGCCGACTGCCCGGTGAGCGCGCCCTGGGCCGGCGTTTCGAAGCCAACGCCAAGACGATCAACAAGGCCCTGTGCGACTTGAGCAGCGAAGGGCTGGTCGCGCGGCGCATCGGCCGGGGGACGTTCGTCATCAGCCCGGCGGCTGCGGCCGAACAATCGACACGGGTCTATTCCTGTCACATGCCCGATGCCCTGACCGCCGCGCCGCATCGCGCAGCCCTGATCGACCGCCTGCGGTCCGCACTGGCTGCCGCCGGCCATCGGCTCGTGACGCTTGACCGTCCGCAGCGCGGCCGCGGCGCGGTGAAAGTTGATTCATCGGTTGTCGGGGACCGAAACGGAAACGGCCATGCCGCCGCATCTCACCCGCGAACCGTGGATGGTGTCTTCTGCATCCCGGCCGATCCGCTCGGAACGTCACAGGGCGAACCATCGATGGATGTGCTGGGCGAGGTGCTTCGCCGGCAACTGGCATTCGTTCAGATCGGCGCTTCGCCCGGCGCGGGCAAGGTGTGCTCGGTCGTGCCCGATTACGTCGATGCCGGTTTCCGCCTGGCGGAGTATCTGTACCTGCGAGGTTGCACGCGCATCGCGATTCTTGCGTCGGCGGTGGGGTCATCGGCGTTGAATCAGGTATGGACCGGCGCGCAGGCGTGCGCCGCACGGACCGGGCGCGGTGCGATATCGTGCGAAGTCGCGTCGCCAACCGTTTTGATGCGAATCGCCGCCGGTGGGAGCACCGAACCGATCGGCGTGATCGCGGCGGGCGCGGCGCTAAGGACCATCCTCAACGACGCTTCGATGACGGCGGCGCGACGCGGGAAGCGCATCGCCATTGCGGCGGTGAGTGAACCATGCGAGGCGCAGGCGTCCGCGGCGAATATCACGTCGTATGAGATCGACGCGGCGAGGCTGACAAGCTGGGCGGCGAAACTGGCGATGGAGCATCGCGCGGGGCAGCGGCCGGTGGAGATCATCGTGCCGGGTCTGCTGTGTGTGCGCGACGGTGGGGCAGCCACGCCGCAGCGCGCCACAACGGACGTAGCGGTGTAGCGCGAACAGACGACTGGTGTGGGAGAAGCCCGTCGCGCCGGACGCGCGGCGGATGGCAAGGCCCGTGGACGACCTCCGACGGGCCTTGCTTATGCGCAGCGGTCGCGGGATGAACCGCAGTGCAGGCCGTAAAATCGCGGTCGGTTGCTGAAACGCCCGCGCGCGGGCATAATACTTCAGCTTGATTGGCAACGTGATCCCGCCCGCGCGGAGCAAGTGAGGAACGCCGAACATGGGAGCCGTTCTCGACGCCCTGCACCGACTTCAGGAAGTCGAGCTTCAAATCGCCGACATCAACCGCGCCATCGCCCGCAAGGCGCAGGCTGTCCGCCGACAGCAGCAAGCCGTCGCGACGATCGACGCGCAGCTTGCATCCCTCCAGCTCAAGCTTCGATCCGAACAGATGGACGCCGACCGGCTCGATCTGGATGTCAAATCGCGCGAGGCCGAGATCGCCAAGCTTCGCCAGGCCCTGAACGCCGCGAAAACCAACAAAGAGTATTCCGCCATCCTGATGCAGTTGAACACGACCAAGGCCGACAACTCAAAGATCGAGGAAGCGGCCCTCCAGAAAATGGGGCAGGTCGACGCCCGGCGCAAGGAAATCGCCGCGCTTCAGGAACAGCGCGCTGCCGAAACGGCGAAGGTGGACGAGTTCCTCTCGGCGCAAAAGGCGGTTGAAGTGCAGTCGAAGGACCGTCTCGACGGTCTGAACGCGCAGCGCACCGAGGCGGCCGACGGCATTCCGGCCGGCGTGCTGGATATGTTCAATCGCGTGGCAGCGAAGAACGACGGCGAGGCCATGGCGCGCATCATCCGCACAAATCCAAAGCGCGACGAATACGCCTGCCAGGGCTGCAACATGAGCGTGACGGTGCAACAGGTCAACGCATTGCTGTCGCGCGACGAGGCCGTGAAGTGCAACGTCTGCGGGCGAATCCTCTACCTTGAGACCGGGGCGGCCGCCAGCCGGTAAGACCATCCATGCGACTTGTGATCTACACCGACGGCGGCGCGCGGGGCAATCCCGGACCGGCCGGCGCGGGCGTTTCCATCTGCGACGAGGCCGGCGAGCCGAAGTATGAAGCCGGCTATTTTCTCGGGCACACGACGAACAACGTGGCCGAATACACCGGCCTGCTTCGCGCGCTGGACGTGGCCATTGCGGCGGGGGCCGCGGCGGTGCTGGTGAAGTCTGACAGCGAGCTGATGGTGCGCCAGCTCAACGGCGAATACCGCGTCAAGAGCGAGAACCTCAAGGGCATCTTCGACGCGATCATGAAAAGGCTGCGCACGATCGGCGACTGGAAAGTCTCACACGTCTATCGCGAAGCCAATGTGCGCGCCGACGAACTCGCCAACCTCGCCATGGACCGGCGCGAAGACCTCGTTGAACTCGACAGCCTGACGGGCACGGCCGACCGGTAACCCGCGACCCGCCGGGCCGGCCCCGCGGCGGGCCCGCCGGACGCCACCTTTATAAAATCCCGCTATTATCTGAAGGGCCGATACGACTGCCGCGGCGGCGTGGCGAGCTTGCGTCGTGCCCCGGCCGATCCGATAGACAACCGACTGCGCGAGCGCGCCGACCGACCTCGCGCCCCGGAGCATCCATCGGAGAATCAGCCATGTTAACGACGCGGAGTTCATCCGTTGATCCTAATACACAGCAGTCGCCGGAGGAACTGGAGCTGGCGCCGGTCGTGGATCGCCCGACGTACCGGGAGCTTCCGCCCTGGTCTACTTGCGTGGAGGATTCATCCGTGAAGCAGCCGCCGAAACTCGCACGACGCACGGCCTCGAATGCGGCGCCGTCGTTTGATCTCGTTCCCAGCGCGCGACGAGCCGGCCCTCCGTTCCTGACAGCGTTTCTTTGGATCGGCGCAGCCGGCGGATTGTTTTACGCGAGCTGGCGGCGCGACGTCGTGCTGGGTCAGCTTGCCGCAACCGCGATCGGCCTGGGTGGTTTGCAGGGCCTGTGGCGCGGCGGCTTGCGGAAGGTTGTGATGCTTCCCCTGTTTGTCGTCGTTGCGTACGCAGTGGCGCGGTTGCCGGCGTCGCTCGGCATGCCGGGCGTGACGGGTCATCTCGTCGCGGGCGTGGCGGGCATGGTTGCGCTGTTCATCGGTGCCACGACCGTGTCGCGCGTGCGGCGCAGTGCGGTCGAATCTCGCCCGATGCTGCACCGCCTCGAACGAAGTGTCGGACTGTTGATCGGCGCGGCCGAGGGCGCGCTCATCCCACTGGCGCTCTGCTGGGCGGCTGTGGCGATTCGACCGGCGGCGGCGCGCATCATCGCCACGAACGATACCCGTATCACGCAGAATCAACGCGCAACAGCCGACGCGATCCTGCGCATTGCGGATGAAGTCAGCACGGTCGGCCTGTCGAACTTCGTCAGTCAGACCAGCCCGATGGAGCGCATTCCCGCTCTGCGCGACGCGATCAATCAGTTCAATCGCGACGGACAGATCAAGCTTGATGACCTTAGCCCGGAGACGAAGGCCCGACTGGAAGAGCTGCTCAAGCTGATTCCGAGCGGCCAAGGATTCGAAGCCTTGAACCAGTCACAATCGTCGGCCGAGCAGCGACAGGAAGCATACGAGAATCTGCGCAAGCAAATGCAAAACGGGCGATAGTTTCTGCACCGGGCGCTGCGTAACCCGCTCGCAGTTGTCGAAGTATGTGGATGGCGGGTGTGTCACGGCTTCAAGCAGTGGCACCCGCGAGGTCTCTTAACTCCGGATCGCCCCAAATCAATCAAGTGCCAGAAATGTGACAAGCGCCCCGGCGCGGAGGCCGTCGTTCGGGCGTGGAATGAAGATCAGCGCCGTCGCGCCGGCGAGTCCGATCGCGTCGCCCGACCCGCCCCAGGGCATGAGCCGAACTTTCATCACGCCGTCGTCACCATGAAGCATCAACCCCGGCAGAACCGCGGGGCGAGGGTCCTTGTGCGGCGCGATGTCTTCGATCAGCCGCGCGGTTCGCCAGCGCGGCGGCCGTGCTCCTAGTCCGTGCAACCCATCCAGCAGCGGCCGCACGAGCGCGTGCATCGCGACAAACGCACTACCCGGATTGCCCGGCAGGCCGAACACATGCTGCCCGGCGGGTCCGCGACCGTAGGCGACGGGTTTGGCCGGCCGCACGTTCACGCCGTGAAACAACCATCGTACGCCGAGTGATTCGAGCGTCTGCGGCACGAGATCGAGCGTGCCCATCGACATTCCGCCGCAGGTAATCACGACGCGGCTCTGAAGCGCCGCTGCAAATCGCTCGCGCAGAGCATCGGGGCGATCCTCGACGATTCCCAGCGGCTGCGGTCGCGCGCCGAACCGTCGGGCCAGTCCGGCGATCAGGATGCTGTTGCTCTCGACAATCTGCCCCGGCTGGGGTGTTGTGCCGGGTGGGACGAGCTCATCGCCGGTCGAGACGATGGCGACACCGGCTTGTTCGAACACGTACGCATCCGTATGGCCGGCGGCGGCGATGGACGCAACCTGCGCCGGTCCCAACCAAACCGCTGCCGCAACGGCGACATCGTCTGAACGCTGCGCGCTGCCGCGCGGGGAGACGTGCGCGCCGGGCTTGACGGACCTGGAGAGCGTGACGCGGGTTCCATCCTGCGAAATCGCCGCATCCTCGATTCGTGCAACGGCGTCCGCACCGGCCGGCATCGGCGCGCCGGTGTTGATTCGCGCGGTCTGACCCTGCCGGAGCGCGGCCATGTCCGCATGCCCCGCTGCAGCCGTGCCGATGAGCTTCAGCGCTGCGCCGGGCGCCGCGCAATCGGCCGATCGAACGGCGAATCCGTCCATCATCGATTTGTCGAACGGAGGAATGTCGCTCTTGCAGCAAACATCTCGCGCGAGCACGCGGCCTTCGGCTCGATCCAGCGAGACGGATTCGACCGGCAGCGGCTCGGCGTTCTCCGACAACACGGCCCAGGCGTCGGCCAGTTCGGTCAGGGGCCGGCCGTGGCGGTGCCAGGTTGGTGGCGTTGCGGACATGGATCACCTGACTGGACGGTCGTCAAACCCGTTGGGATGCGTTCGGTGCCAGGCCCAGGCGCTGGCGATGATGTCGGCCAGCTGCAGCACCTTCGGCTTCCAACCCAGCTCGCGTTGCAGGCGCGACGAATCGGCGTACAGCCGCGGCACGTCTCCCGCGCGGCGCGCCGATTCGACCACGGGAATTGCGTGACCGGTCACCGAGCGTGCCGCATTGATGACATCACTCACGCTCGCGCCGTGCCCGGTTCCGGTGTTGAAGATGCGCCCGCGACCCGGCTCGATCGCGGCCATCGCCAGGACGTGCGCCGCGGCCAGGTCGTCCACGTGAACGTAGTCGCGGATGCAGGTGCCGTCCGGCGTGTCGTAGTCCGTGCCGAAGAGCGTCACGTGCGGCGCCTGTCCCAGCGCGACCTTCAGCACGTTGGGAATCAAGTGCGTCTCCGGGGCGTGATCCTCCCCGATTGTCGCATCGGCTGCCGCGCCGGCCGCGTTGAAATATCGCAGCGCGACATACCCCAGGCCCCAGGCAGCAGCGCTGTCGGCCAGCGCCCACTCGACGGCCAGCTTGGCGCGGGCGTAGGGGCTTTCGGGCCGCGTGGGCAAGTCTTCGGTGAGCGGCATCGCATCGGGCGCACCGTAGAGGGCGCACGTGCTGCTGAAGACAATCCGCTTCACGCCGGCATCCTGCATGGCGCGAAACAGATTCACCGAGTTGGCGACGTTGTTCGCATAGAATTTCAACGGGTCGCGAACCGATTCGCCGACTTCGATCGACGCGGCAAAGTGCATCACGGCGTCGACGGGGCGAAGAGCGAACACGTCGCGCAGCAGGATCGGGTCTTCGAGATCGCCGACGATTAGCTTCGCGCCGGGGTCCACTGCGGAGGCGTGGCCGGCGGAGAGATTGTCCAGCACGGTGACGTCGTGCCGCACGGCGCGGAGGGCGCGGACGGTGTGCGATCCGATGTAACCCGCGCCGCCGGTGACGAGTACGTGCATGAAAAAAGCCCCGGCCGCCGGCGCGTCCTTCGCGCCGCGGCACAGGGCGAGAGCGTATCAAGAACTGGAAGAAAGCTAAAGCGCGGGGCGCGCCATCGGCCGCGCGCCGGTTCGGGTGACTACCGGGCTGCCTTCGAGCGCTTCTCAACAAACGCTTTGTAGCGCTCGTCGTCGCGAAGCGTGTTCAGGTCATCGTCCTGCTGGATGTGCTCCAACTGGTGATACCCGGCCTCCCAAGCCTGTTCGAGCAGATCGAGGCTCTCTTCGGGGTTGCCCAGCAGCGCCTCGCAGCAGGCCATGTTGTAAAGCGATTCGCCGCGCAGGTGATTGACGTCGGCCGAGCGGCGGAACGAGTCCAGCGCACTGACGTAATCGCCCTGGTTGTAGAGCGAGTAGCCCTCGGAGTAGTGCCGGCTCTTGTCGACGGCTTGGCGCTGCGCTGCGGCCGCGGCGCGAAGTTCTTCCGCCGCGCGAACCTGGTCTTCCGCAAGTGCGTGTTGATGAAGCGCTCGCTCACGCTCGACCATCGCCAGTTCGCGTGCGCGAAGCTCCGCGGCCAGCGCCCCGGCCTCGGCTGCTTCCGTCGTGGCGATCAAGCCCCACGTTGCCTCGTCGTCGGCACTGGCGCGGCGATTGTCCGGATCGATCATGGCGACAAACGCAGAGAAGATCTCGTGCTGCCGAGCGGTGGCGGTCACTTCGATGCCTTCGTCTCGTCGCGCGACAAAGATCGGCACATCCTGGCGCGCCATCAGGTTGAGCAGGGCTTCAAGCTTGCCCTGCGACAGCTTGTACGTGCGCGAGACCATGGGCTGCTCGCCCGCCGACGCCTGACCGCCGGCAGAGCCGCCTGCCCCACCGCCCTGGCTGCGGCCGAACCCAACTCCGCCGCGCTGCGCCATCGGCGCGCGAGGAGTTGCCGGTCGCGTGGCCTGTCCCGGGGCTGACGGTCGCGCCGTGCGAACACGGCTGGACGCCGGAGGCAGGAGCGATCGATTCACCGCTCCCTCGACTGCGGGCACGGCGCCGATTCGCTCAAGCTGCGCTTCGAGTCGATGAAGTTGTGCTTCCAATCGGCGCATGCGCTCCTCCATCGCCTTGTCGCCGGACTGACCGATCGGCATGGTGGCGACCAGCGGCGCCAGCGTGGCCGCGGGAGACGCGGCGCGATACGCGACGCGCGGTTGCGTCTCGACGATCACGGGCGCGCCGGGCACGTCAAGTTCAACCACTTCAATTTCCTCCGGCACTGCTTCGGCGTCTTCCGGCGAGACCGGTTCGTCGGGTGCCGGCGCGGGAGTGGGTTGCGTTTGCACGGCGTCGCCGGGGAATCCGGCCCAGGCGGGCGCGGAGAACCAGCCGGCCAGCGCGAGGGCGGCAACAGTGAGCACGCCCCCGGCGGACAGCGCGGGGCGCGAAGGATGGGTCATGACCATGGTCAGTCTCCTGGCAAGGCGTTTGGCTCGCACGCTCACAACGCCGATTCCCACCGCGGGATCGACGGGATGACTTGAATTGACAAATGTCTGTGATTGGAGCAGGGCCGTCGCGTAGCGCCGGCGCGCGCCGGGCAGCAGCCAGGTGACCCATGCGTCGCAGCAGTGCTCGGCTTCCTCGTTCAATCGGTGCCGGGCGTACCACACGACCGGGTGCCACCAGCACATCGCCGCAATCAGCCGCTCCAGCCAGCGGACCCAGAGGTCGCGCCGGCGCACGTGCGCCAGTTCATGGAGGAGAATCGCCTGTCGCCCGACCGGATCGAGCTGATCCCAGAGCGAAACCGGCAGAAGCAGATGCGTCCGCCAGAGCCCCAGCACCATCGGCGGGCACGCGCGATCGATCATTCGTACCGTGGGCCGGGCGCGCAGACCCAATTGCCGGGCGCAGCGTGCGGTCAGGCGCTCGATCTTCTGCGGCGCGCGCCTGGAGGCTGCGAGCAGTTGACGGCCGCGCGAGATCGAGGCCAGCCTTGCTGCAACGATCAGGGCGGTACCCAGTATCCAGACAGAGGTCGGCATTTGTGGAATGCGCGATGCGGCGAACCGGACCGCGCCGACCCACCCCGCCGCGTAACCGCGCAGGGTCTGCCACGTGCCCGCAAGCGGTGCGAGGGTCTGCGTCGTCCTGGCGAATCGTGCGGCGGCGGCATTTGTCGCGTTATGCGGGGGCGCGCCGGGCATGGTCTGTGCCGCGTGAACCGCTGCCGCGCGGTCCGGCGCGGTGAAGAACTCCGGTGTCCAGTCCGGCGCGCAAGGCGCGCGTTCAACGAGCACGGGATGTTCGGCGATCGGGGCTGCGGCGGCTGATTCCACGGCCGGCGAGTCGGACGATGCTTCCAAGGTGGGGGACGGGTGTCGCGCCGCGGGCGGCGTCCATGCGAGCGAAGCCAACGCCGAGTCCTCGACGTCGACACCCGTCCGGGGTGGAGTCTCAATGAGCGGGCAGTTCAGCGCTGCCGCGTGATCATTCGATGAAGGCGGCGCGGTCGTCGGTTCACTCTCGACCCGCTTGCCCCCTGAAAAAAAAGTCGGGAGCGCAACCGGCGGCACGATGAACAGCAACAGCACCGTCAACCACAAGGCGTGCCGCGTCGCGGGCCGGCATCGCCCGCCGCTCGTCAGCAGCGCGACAAGGGCTGCCGGCAACATCACGGCGAGGGCGTTCGCCCACAGATATCCGGTTGTCCAGTCGATCCAGCCTTGCATGGTGTGCTGTCGTCCTGCTCGAACCGCGATTGACCCGAACCGGTCTCCTGGACCGGTTGCCACCCATTCAGCATTTCATTCATCAGAGGAGCGTTTCGATCCCCCCTGGGAATCCAGTCGCTCAATCAGCTTGTGGAGTTCGTCAATTTCCTTTCGAGAGAGCTTCTCATCCTTGATCAACTGCACCGCCAGGGGACCGGCCACGCCGTCGTAGAGCTGGCGGATCAGGCTTCGCACGCGCGATCGCGTCACCTGTTCGCGCGAGACCTTGGCCCGATAGACGTAGGCCATGTCCGACTTGTCGCTTCGGACCAGTCCCTTTTGCTCCAGGCGCGAAAGGAAGGTGAGCACGGTCGTGTAGGCCACCCGGCGGCCGCGCTCGTGCAGGTGATTCAGCACCGCCCGCACGGTGGATGGCCCGCAATCCCAAAGGGCTTTGAGCACCTCAAGCTCGGCATCGGGCAACTCGGAAAGTCGATCCGTCATGGTTCGCGGAACCCTTGCCCCCGTTTCGCCGACCGCAGCGGACCGATTCCACAGGGAACTGGCTACTACGGGCGTCGTAGGCCTGATGCTACTACAAACGTCGGAGGGGTTCAAGCTTTTCGCGCACCGCGTGATTTTTTTTACCCTGCGGTCCGTTCCGCGAGCGTACGACCGGAAGGCGTTGCTTGGCTGCGACTTATGGATCAGGGACCGGTACGCGCCCCGACGCGATAAATGACATGCTCTCCAAGCGAGACAGGCATTCGATCCGGAAATTTTTCGGGATCGTTCAGGGATTGCTCGAATTCGGAGGACTTGGCGTCATAGGGGTTCGGTTCGGAACCTTTCCAATGAATCAGGTACTTGGCCCCCGTTCGGCGGGCCAGATCGTCGACGTCGATCCAGGAAGTCGTCTGCCGCGCCGAGTGCGGCCGGTGGGCGACGCGCAGGATCGGGTTGGGCCGATACATGGCGATCTCCGCCCCTGCGGTGGTAAGCAGCGTTTCATTGGTCGAGGCATGATTCTGCAACCATGCGATCACGGGGCTGTTTCGCGTGGTAACGACATAGCCCTCGGGAGGTGGATCGTGCGACCACTGAAAAACGGCTATCGCCTGTGCGATGCAAAGAACGAGCGTTGTGGCGATGCCAGCGGCGCGAAGAAAGTGCATTCGCGCAGCTCGGGAGAGACTTGAATCGTAGGGGCTTTCAGCAGCCGCCCACGCTGTGAGAAGGAGCGTCACAAGCGGCAACACGACGACGAAGTAGCGCGCCTCGGCCAGGAGGCCCTTGCCGGCGGTCGCGGCGAAAATGAGTGCGGTGTATGCGACGAGAAATACGAGAACGATGACCGTGCCGGTCGTGTGATCGGTCTGACTGGGGCTTTGACGGTCACACCCTTGGGGAGAATTCGATTCGCCCGTCCGCCGCCGCGTTGTCCAGCAACGCCACGCATTCCACAAGGCCAATCCACCCAGCGCGAAGAGCAGGCCGACTTGAACCGGTCGCAGCAGTGCCAGCGCCCCAGGGTAAAGCGACTTCCACCCGAACCATTCCGACAGGACATTTCGCGGTACTTCGCGCAGATTTGCGAGCAGCGAATAGGGGCCGTTGGGAAAGGAGGCGACCGCTGAACCAGACAGAAGTCTGTTTCTCAATACCCATCCTCCGATCGCGAGGGCGAGCGGACCGGTAGCAAGGAAGAGCAACATGAGTCCGGCACGTCGGCCGAATCGCCGTCCGGCGAGCAATGCAGCGACTGCGAGGGCTGCCCCGATCGACGCCCCGGGCAGACGCACAAGAAAAGCCAGTGCCCCCAACAGACCGGCTGCCAGAAGCCATATGCCGGCTGACCGGGCACAAAAAGCGGCCGCCCCGCGCGAAGCCGCGGCGAGCGTCAGCACAAGCAACACCAGAAACAGCGGTTCTGCCAGCACGACACCGGCGAACCGCAAGACAGGGAAGCAGCAAGTGGCTGCGATGACGCACAGTGCTGCACGACCCGGCGTCGCGATTCGACACGCCAGACTGAAGAGCGCGAAAGGCAGCAGGTAGAGCGCCATGCCTGCGACGCGTCGCGCGCCGTCGTACGCGGAATGCCCCGACTTGATCATCACCGCGATGGCCGCTGTGTAACCCGGCGGCCACATGGTCGTGCGGGTCGGCAACGTCGCAGTTTCATAAACCGGGTCCCAGTAGGCCCACCGATGGGAGAGTCCGCTTCCCTCGGCCACGCGCTGCGCCGCATCGAGGAACGTCACGGAGTCGGGTTGCAGGCCGCCGCGCCGGCTGCTTGTCCAGGTGACGAACGCCATCACGGCGATCGTTACCAGCAAGATGATCCCGGCGACGAATCGTTGCGACCCAACGCGACTCGAAGAGTCGTGTTGGCGGTTAGACATGGAAGCGGGGGCATGGCCCATGTTGGATTGCAATCCGGACTTGCCGAAGCTACTTACCCATGACTTGGATCGGTTCGCCACCCTCTCGGGAGAAGGCCGCGGCGGATTCATGGAAAGCTGCGAGGCGACGCGAACTGATCAGGCCTGCGCCACATAACACTGCGTCCAGAGCAGGCCGTCAAGCGGCGTCTTGCGCAGGCCCGACTCCAGCCATTGTTCCAGACCCAGGCCGATGCGACCGGTCATCTCCGCGACGAGTGGGAGATAGAACGCCAGTTTGTGTTGCTCGACAATTGTCAGCCCCGCTTCGGCGATCAGACGGCGGCACGTGCGGGCCGTCAGCAGGTTGCAGTGGGTCGATTCAACGACCGGCTCACGGTAGATCCGCCGCACGATTTCTATGATGCCCGGCAGCAGGGCGATTTTGCACATCATCTCCATGGTGCTGTATTTCTGGGGCGTGGAAAGCACCAGCACGCCGCCGGGGCGAAGCAGCCGGCGCATCTCGCGCAGTCCGGCCGCCGATCCGGGGATGTGCTCAATGACTTCGGTGCAGAGAATCAAGTCAAAGTGGCCGTTCGGCAGTTTCGATGCGGTGATGTCATCCTTGAGGGGTTGCAGATTCGTCAGGCGCTGGGTCAGAGACTTGGCCTTTTCCAGGTAGGCGTCCTCGATGTCGGCGGCGACGACTTCGTCGGCCATGGCGCAGAGCGTGGGGAGGTACGTTCCCGAACCGGGGCCGATTTCCAGGGCGCGATGACAGGGCGAGGGCTTGTGCCGTTCCAGGGCCGACAGCACCCACTCCAACCGCTGGGTGTGCAGCCACCGTCTCGTCGGATTGCGCGACGTGTAGAGCGTGTCCTGAAGTTCGACGAGATTCACCGAGGTGGCCATGCCTACGTGGCTCCCAAGACCAAGGCGTCGTTCCTTACCGCGTCACGATGCGAGGCACGCTGTCAGCGCGTCGGCCACGTAATCGACGTCCGCGTCGGACAGCTCGGGGAACATCGGCAGGCTGATGCATTCATCAGCGATTCGCTCCGCCACGGGGAAATCGCCGCGCTGGTGCTTCAGGTGCGCCAGCGCCTTTTGCAGATGCAGCGGAATCGGGTAGTGCAGGCCGACGTTCACACCGGCGGCCGTCAGCTTGTCCTTCACGGCGTCGCGGTTCTTCACCAGCACGACGTAGAGGTGATACACGCCGCGCGACCATTCCGGCTCGCGGGGGATCTCAATTAAGCCCTTGTCAGCCAGCGGAGTCAGCTTTTGGGAATATCGCGCGGCGGCCCGGCGGCGCTGCTCGGTCCAGTTCGACAGGTGCCGCAGTTTGACACCGAGCACCGCGCCCTGAAAACCGTCCATGCGATAGTTGTAGCCGATTCGATCGTGATGGTAGCGCTGTGCCTGCCCGTGGTCGCGGAGCGAAAGTGCAGCCTTCGCGAGGGCATCGTCATTGGTCGTCAGTGCGCCGCCTTCGCCATACGCGCCGAGGTTCTTACCGGGGTAGAAACTGAAACACCCCATGACGCCGAGGCTGCCGACGATCTTGCCCTTGTACTGCGCGAGGTGTGCCTGCGCCGTGTCTTCGATGACAGGGATGTTGTGCTTCGTTGCGATGGCGAAGATGGCGTCGAGATCAGCCGGCTGCCCATACAGATGAACGGGAATGATGGCCTTGGTGCGCGGTGTGATGGCAGCTTCGAGTTTCTTCGGGTCGAGGTTGCGCGTGGCAGGATCGACATCGACGAGCACCGGGGTCGCGCGAGCATAGACGGCGCCCCAGACCGTGGCAATGAAGGTCATCGCAGGGACGATGACCTCGTCGCCGGCGCCGATGCCGAGGCAGTCCATGGCGAGGTGAAGCGCGCTGGTGCCTGTGTTGAGCGCGATGCAATGCTTGGCACCGACGGCTTTGGCGAAGGCGTCTTCAAACGCCTTGACCTTGCCGCCGAGGATGAACTGAGTTGTCTCGCAGACCTCCTTCAGCTCGCGCTGAATTTCATCGGCGAGGGGGAGGTACTGCGCCTTGAGATCGAGAAACGGGATGTTCTTCATGGGTGACTCTTTGCCTGGTGTTGAACGGCGCGCCCGCCGGAATCGCGTTCGACGCGACCCATCCGACGCAGGCGCAAACGAAATAGCTCGACGAACGTACGTATCAACAGAGAGACCTTCGCGCCGGTGCTCTGACCGGTCGTTCGCGGATGATGCGGCAGGTCGATGGAGGCGATTTTCGCGCCCATGCGATGGGCCTGCACGAGCAGTTCGGTGTCGACCATGGGCGTCGTACTGAGGATCGTGGCACGATCCAGCACGCTTCGGCGGTAGAGCTTGACCCAGTGCAGATCGCGCTGCCAGACGCCGAACAGCAGGCCGACCAGGGTTTCGTCAAAGGCCGAAACGATTCGGCGCATTGGCGGATCGTGCCGATCGGGGCGGCGGATCATCACCACGTCGGCGTTTGACTCAATCATGTGAGCCATCGCCTTGGGAAGGTCTTCGGGGGCAAACTGCAAATCGGCGGGCAGAATCACCGTCACATCGCCGCGCGTCTGGCGGTAGCCATCGGTGAGCACCGAACCGATGCCCAGGTTCGTCGGGTGCTGATGAACGCGAACTTCCGTGTTCTCATCGGCCAGTCGCGCCGCGATTTCCCGGCTGCCGTCGGCGGAGCCGTCTTCGATGATGACGATTTCAAATGGCTCCCCTCGCGCGCGGAGCACCGCCAGCGTTCGCCGGATCATCGCCTCCAGCGAGCCGGATTCGTTGTAGCACATGACGGCGACCGACCACTTCGGAGGGGCCATCATTTTTCCTTGTCGCCGACGGGACCGAGGATGCGCGCCGGATTGCCCGCGACGATCATTCCGGCCGGCACGTCCTTCGTGACGACCGCACCGGCGCCGACGATGGCGTTTTCGCCGATCGACACGTCGCAGAGGATGATCGCGCCGCTGCCGATGCCGGCGCGCCGACCGACGCGCGTGCGGCGGCACTCCCAGTCCGCCGCAGTCTTGATCGAGCCGTCCACGTTGGTGGCGCGAGGGAACCGATCATTGATGAAAACGACGTGGTGCCCGACGAAGACCTCGTCTTCGATGGTTACTCCCTCGCAGATGAAGGAATGGCTCGAAATTTTGCAGTCGCGCCCGATGACGGCCCCACGCTGAATTTCAACAAACGTACCGATCTTGGTTCGGTCGCCGATTTCGCAGCCGTAGAGGTTGACGAAGGCGTAGATCTGTACGTCCTGGCCGAGCTTCACGTCGGGCGCGATGCGTTTATAATCAGGTGGGTTCATGTCGTGACTCGCTTGGAGCGGCGTCTGACTCGCTTACAACACTCGTCGGTCGCCGGTTTCGATGGATGCCTGCGCCGCCGCGAGAATCTTCACGACCATGCACCCCGCCGCACCGTCGGTGATCGGCGACTTACCCTCGCGGATGCAGTGGATGACGTGCTGCGCCATTCGCCGAAGGGCTTCGTCGTTGGAAATCGCCGGCGCGTACATGTCGCCGATGCGGTACTGCACGCGGGCCTGGTGTACCCCGTCGATGCCGTGCAACTCCACGCCGCGGTCGTAAATCTTGATCTTCTCGGCCACCTGGTTGTCATCGTACACGGCCATGCGCTTGCTGCCGCCGATGAACACTTGCCGCACTTTCACCGGGCTTAGCCAGTTCACGTGACAGTGTGCAAGAACGTTGTCTTCGTACTGAACCGTCAGGTAGGCCATCGTCTCGACCGGCTGCCCTGCGTGTCGCGCGCCGACCGCCTGCACCCACTTCACCTTGCGGTTAATCAGGTACTGCATGATCGACACGTCGTGCGGCGCGAGGTCCCACAGCACGCTAATGTCCGACTGGAACAAGCCGAGATTGATTCGGACCGAATCGTAGTAACAAACATCGCCCAACTCACCGCGCTTGATGACGTCGCTTAGCTTCTCGACGGCTGGGTGATAAACGAAGGTGTGATCCACCGCGAGCACGCGACCGGCCTTCTTCGCCAGGTCCACCAGCTCTTCGGCCTGCGCCGGGTCGCTGGTCAGCGGCTTCTCGACCAGTACGTGCTTGCCTTTGGCCAGCGCTGCTTTTGCCAGAGGATAATGTGTGTGAACCGGAGTCGCGATCACAACCAGGTCCACGCCCGGCGTTTCGAATAATGCTTCAGCCGATTCGACGGTCGCGGCCGCAGGGTATTGCCGCGCGATGCGCTCAAGGCGCTTGGGGTCCTTGTCGCAGACAGCCGCGAGTTTCGCGCCTTCAGCCGATGCGAAATTGCGCACGAGGTTCGGACCCCAGTAGCCCAAACCCATCACACCGACTCCGATCATGGCGACGTCTCCTCGTGCGATGAGCCTGTCCGGCTCACGTCCAATCCCGAGTATCCGCATTTCCACGGGTGCGGCCCGGGAAGGCAACCAGCACCCATAGCGGCCGCCTTGTTTCCCGGTTCGCGTGCAACGCGCCCGGTTAGGCGGTTCCTCCCGCATACATCGTTTGGGTCCTGCCCGGCCTTGACGATCGGCCGCCCCCCGCTACGAGTTGCCCACAGGGAGCGATTGTATCCGCCCCATCGCGGGCACGGCAAGCAATTCACAGGCTCCGATTCGGGGGGATTTCGCGAGAAAACTAGGACGTAGTGGAAGAGGAGACGCTCCAGATCGTGGCCGCTGATGTGAGCAGGACGCCTAGAACTGGACACCGCCGAAGTTAGGCGCCAGGTCCGCCTGCGTCTCGCGCCGGTCGCGAAACTCGACGCCGAATTCCCGATTGATGACGTTGATGCCGCCGTTATGCGGACCCACGACCTTCGTGGCGTCGCGCTGGATCATGTCGCGAAGGAACGACCCTCTCATGTAACTATGGATCTGTGCGTCCTGAATGATGTTTCCGCTGAACTTCGGGCGGAATTCGGTCATCGGTCGGCCGTCGAGAAACCCGAACGCTTCGCGCTCGTAGGACCCGGCGAGCGACGTGCCGCCTCCGGGCTGATTGATGCCGGCGTCGCGATAGGTCATTTCAAACATTCCGGACTGGCGAGGCCAGCCCCGGTTCGCGGCGGGGCAGGTGAATATCTTTCGGTTTTCCCCGAGGTAGAGCGGCATGAGGATGTTCTGGAGCGAGTCGGGCCACAGGTCACGATTAAACGGGTCAATGTCGGCATCGGGAACGGAGGCGTTGTTGAACTTTCCGTTCACAAGCGGCGACACGATGTACGGCACGCGCGCGTCGTTGGAGACGGAGTAAGCCCACAGCGCCTGCGACACCTCTCGCAGCCTGGCCTGGCACCCGGTGATCTGCGCCTGGCGCTTGGCTGACGACAGCGCCGGAAGCGTGATGGAGATCAGCGTGGCGATGATGCCGACGCTGACCAGCAGCTCGATCAGCGTGAACGCGCCGCGACGATATCCACCAACGTGCCGTTTATAGGTCATTCTTGCCGACATGATCCTGTGCTCCTGTGCCCGACTGCTCCAGTCTGGAAAGCTCTTCTATGCAATCCGCCGCGAACGGACCATCGCCGCGAGGCCGATCAGCGCCAGCAGTCCGGTCGCCGGTTCGGGAATCGGTGCCGACTGCGCGATCAGCACGAGGTCGTAGCCCGTGGTGTCGCCGAAGACCGGGTCGAAGCTGTTGTTCGCACCGACGCCGGCGGATTCGAGATAGACAAAGCTCTGCGACAGCGGATCGATCAGCGGCACGACGACGGCATCGAGGTACGCGCCGAGATCGCCTCCGAACGCCGTCAGCGGCAGGCCGCCGTTGTTCGGCGCGAGGAAGCTGTCATTCGCCGGGCCGCCGGTGATGGTGGTGAAGGGCGGCGGGCCGGAAGACTGCGCGACGTTCGCGCCGACCAGCGCCGAGTTCACTTGTGACCAGATCGTGCCGCCCAGACCCGTCCCGGCGAGCGTGGGGAAGTTGCCGTTGCCGTCACGCGTGACGACCAGTCCGCGCAGGGAGCCGAGATACTGAAAGGTGCCGAGGGTGCCGGCCGTGCTGGATGCGGGGTCGATCGAGTCCTGCCAGATCTCGTAGCCGAGGTTGGCGATGCCGAAGACGTTCGGCGCGAGTGCCAGCAGCGAACCGCTGCGCGTGTCCAGCGCGGGGTTCAGAATCGCACCGCTGTTCGTGCCGTTCGGCAACGTTCCTGACAACGTATTGACCGTGGTGGCGATGTTCGGGCCAAACCCCTGAAAGCCGGAGTTGGTGGCCGTGGCGTCGAAACCGGCGAGCGAGACCGCGCCCGCGCCGAAGTCGAAGTTCAGCCCGATGCTGCTGCGCGAGCCGGGGATTTCGACCGGTGTCGGATTCCCACCGACCGGCACGAGACTGCGCGAGCTGTTGTTCAGGTCGCCGTCGAGATCGAGCAACGGCCCGCCGAGGTAGTCAATTGCCAGCACCGGCGCCTGGCCCACCTGTGGCACCGGCACGCTGCCGCGGCGGAACATGAAACTTAGCGATCCGTAAGCGTTCGGCGCGATCAGCGGACTGCCCGTGCCGACGTAGGCCGCCGACGAGGTCGCGCCCGAGCCGGCAAGGCGATCGCCGTCGGCGAACGAACCCGGCACACCCGCGCCGCTGGGGAACACGGTGCGTACCGCGCCCGGGGCCAACCCGGCATCGACGCCGGTCAGCAACTGGTACTCCGCGCTGCGCGCCGCGCCGGCGAAGACGGACAAACTGAAAGCGGCCGCGGCCGCGACGATCGTTGTGCTCTGAATCCTGGTCATCTGAATCTTTCTCCCTCTCGGGGGGTTGGGCTGAAAAAAGTTCGTCGCCATCGTCTCACAGGACTGCATCAAGAAACGCGCGAACGTCCCGGCCGTCGCGCTGGCCGTCACCATTCACATCCGCCCGCGCCTGTTCACAAGCGGAATGCGCCGTTGGATTGACAAGAATCGACGCCAGAAGCGACGCATCGAGCATGTCGACCGCGCCGTCGGCGTTGACGTCGCCTGTTGCGAAGACGCTCACCGCCTCACCGATCAGCACGGCGTCGTAGCCGACCGTGTCGGTGAAGACCGGATCGCCGCTGTTGTTGATGCCGAAGCCGGCTGCTTCGAGATAGACAAAAGCACCGGAGCCGGTCGCGACGCGCGGCTTCACGACGTTGTCGAAGTACGCGCCGAGATCGCCGCCGCCGTCGGTCAGCGGCAGACCGCCGTTGCCCGCCGCGGTGAACAGATCGCCGGGCACGCCGCCGAAAATTTCCGCCGTGTCGCCGAAGGCATCGACCGCGGTGTTGTAGATGTTTCCGACGTCTCCGGCGTCGACCATCGGCCAGAGCGTTGCGCCGAGTCCCTCACCGGTCATCACCGGAAACTGCCCCGTCGCGCAGTCGCGTACGACGAGCCAGCCGCGAAAGACGCCGAACTGCTGAAGCGAACCGAGGTCGGACGCCGTCGCGCTGTTCGGCTCAATCGAGTCGTACCAGTACTCCAGCGGCAGGGCGTTGATGCGATAGACGCCTGTTAGTGTGCCACCCGCGCCGGTATAGGGCGTGAGCGTGCCGACGCGCGTGTCGTACGTCGGGTTAGGTCCGGCCCCTGCGCCGCCGGTCGGCGTCGTGCCGGCCAGCGTCACCAAAATCGTTGCGATGCCGGGGCCGATCGACGGACCGCCTTCGTTCGTGCCCGTGGCATCCAGTCCCACGAGCGTGACAAGGCCGCCGGCGAAGTCGAACGACAGATCGACGAAACTCGCTGTGCCCGGAATCTCGACCGGTGTGGGATTGCCCGAGACCGGCACGAGGCTGCGCACGCCGTTGTTCAAATCGCCGTCCAGATCAAGCAGCGGCCCGCCGAGGAAGTCGATCCCCATGAGCGGCAGCGGCCCGAATCCGGGGATCGGCACGCTCCCGCGGCGAAACAACATGCTCATCGCGCCGACGTGATTCGGTGCGTAAAGTGGCGTGCCGATGCCTTGGTACGCGACGATCGCGCCGGTGTCCGTGGTTCCGGCCAGCCGGTCTCCGTCGGCGAAGCTGCCGGGGAAACCCGGCCCCGGCGACGGCGCAACACTCCTCGCTGTGCCGGGATACCGGCCGACATCCACTCCTACGAGCAGGCGAAATTCCGCACCGCGCGCGGAAATCGCCGCTATCAGAACTCCAGCCAGCGCTGGAAGAAAATGCTTCAACGTCATGCCTCCTCGCGCAGCCAATTGCCGCGACGAATGCCCCCGTCGGCGTAATGAGCCGACGAGGAACCCTGTGAACGGCGCGCTGGTTTGACGGTCTTGTCGAAACGCGATTCACGCGCCGCCGCGCCACGCCGAAAACGGCAGTGGTCGCTCGATCCGTGTCTAGAAGAGTGGGGTTGGACGTTCAGCCGTCGCGCGAGGCGCGCGAAGAATCGCAAATCGATTCACCGGCAGCGACGAACGTCAGCGTCGAGGAGGGCCGCGGTGCGCGGCAAATGGAATGGATTGAATCTGCGCCACCCGGAGCATGGGCTTTCGCGGGCGCGTTGAATAGTGCCGGGCAAGTGAAAGCACGGTTGCAGCCAGTGCATCGGCCCAGCGGCGAATCGCGAGAATGAGGCCCTGGCGTGCGAAAAACGGCACGGCCATCGTGCCGACGACGCCGAGCAGAATCCATGCGACCGGCTGGTCGAGATTGGCGACCAGAGCCGGGAAACCACGCTCGATGACGCCGACGTGCAACAGGGCAATCACCAGGAAAAAGACAAACACGGCCCGCCGATCGCGCAGCAATCGCAGCGAGTAGGCGAACAGGATTTCAACAATAAAGAAGGCGTTGCTAACGGCCAGGATGACGAGCGACGACCACGATGCCCGGCCTTCTTCCAGCCGCAGGGCAACGGCGAAAACGCTGACCGTGATCGGGGCGTGCAGCAACAGCACCAGCGCCCAGAGGCCGCGCCAGAGCAAGGTTCGTTGGGATGTCGGCGTCTTCGTTCTCATGCCGGATGGTCCGTCAGCGTGGTATCATCCTAGGATGGCAGCCGGGCCGCGTCAACGCGGGGCTGACCCTCACCGTTGAATTATCATAGCAATCCTCATGCCAGACACACCGCTCAACATCGCCTATCGCCAGCACGATCGCCGCTGGCAGGAAAACCTCTACTGCTATGCCGTGGTGTCTCGGCGTTCCGGGGGCCTTTCGATCGGGGTCAACCTCAATCCGGACAAGGCGTGCAACTTCGACTGCATTTACTGTCAGGTCGACCGCAAGACGCCGCCGGTCACGCGCGATGTGGACCTGGCGGCCGTGCGCGCGGAACTGGATCAACTCATCCGCGCCGCGGTCGATGGATCGATCTTCAAGGAACCGCCCTACGATCGCGTGCCGCCGGCCAATCGCGTTATTCGCGACATCGCATTCAGCGGCGACGGCGAGCCAACGACCTATCCGCGGTTCAAGGACGCCGTGCAGATCGCGGCCGAACTTCGAAGCGCACACGCGCTGACCGATACGCAACTCGTGCTGATTACCGACGCTTGCTATCTCTCGCGGCTCGCCGTGCGCGAGGCGCTGGCGATTCTCGACGCGAACAACGGTCACATCTGGGCCAAGCTCGACGCCGGCACGGAGGAGTACTACCGCCTCGTCAATCGGCCGAACTACCCGCTGTCGCACGTGCTGGCGAACATTCTCGACGCCGCGCGGGTGCGGCCGGTCACGATTCAATCGCTTTTCATGCGCGTGCACGGTGCGCCGCCGCCGCACGAGGAGATCGAGGCGTATTGCGCGCGACTGAATGACTTGATCACGGCCGGCGGGCAGATCGAGATGATTCAGCTTTATACGATCGCGCGCGAGACGACCGAGCCGTATGCGACGATGCTGACCGATGCGGAGCTGGACGGCGTCGTGCAGATCGTTCGCGCTCGCGTGCCCGTTCCCGTCACGCCATACTATGGCGTCGTCGCGTGAACGGCGACAGAGAGCGGCACGCGCATGGTGGCGGCAGCACAAGATCTTCAGTTCCTACAGCACACCGTGCTTCTGTTTGGCGCGGCGCTGATCGTGGCATGGTTGTTTCGCATCGTTCGCGCGCCGGCGGTCATCGGGTTTCTTTTCTCGGGCATTCTGATCGGGCCTTCCGGCCTGAAGCTCATTTCGGCTGACGCCGTTCATCAGTTCGCCGAACTGGGACTCGTGATGCTTCTCTTCACGATCGGCCTGGAGCTTTCGCCGCAGCCGCTGCTTCGATCGGGCAGTCGATTGCTTCTTGCGGCCGGACTTCAAATGTCACTGACCGCATTGGTGGCCTTTGTCGTGCTGCGATTGACGACCGGCCTCACGACTGGGCCGGTGCTCGTGCTTGCCATGGCGCTGGCGTTGTCCAGCACCGCCATCGTGCTCAAGCAACTTGCCGATCAGCGTCAGACGGATTCAAGCGGCGGCCTGCTCATTACCGGCATTCTGCTCTTGCAGGACGTGTTCGTCATTCTGGCGATGATCTTTTTTCCGCTGCTTGCCGCGCAGGAGGGCGTGTCGTGGATCAGCATGGCGAGCCAGGCCGGGCTTTCGCTCGCGGCGCTGGCCGGCGTCACGATTCTGGCACGACGCATCCTGCCGTGGTTCCTCGGACAGGTCGCGCTGCATGGCGGTCGCGAGCTGATTACCTTGTTCGCGGTGCTGATGGCGGTGGCCGGTGCGTGGGTCGCGGGGCGCGCCGGCTGGTCGTGGGGCCTCGGGGCGTGCATCGCCGGGCTGCTGCTCTCGCAGACCGATTTGCGCCATCAGCTCTCGGCGGAGATCATGCCGTTTCGTGATACGTTCAACGCGCTTTTCTTCATCTCAATGGGCATGCTTGTCGACGTGACGACGGTTGTGCCGCACCTGCCCGCCATCCTGCTCGCCATCTTTGCGACGCTTGTCTTGAAGGCGATCCTGACGGCCGTCAGCATTTCCCTGGCGGGCTGGCCGGCGCGGTTGAGCGTGTTCGCGGGGCTGGGCCTGGCGACGATCAGCGAGTTCAGCTACATCCTCGCGCGCGAGGCGCAGAGCCTGAACCTGCTGCCGTCCGGCGCCATGAACGTGCTCACGGCCGTGATCGTCGGCACGATGATGGTCGGCGCGCTGCTGCTGCCGATCGCCAACGTTCTGACGGCGCGCGTCGTCCGAGCCGCGCGCGATCGCCCCGCCGAAACGCCGGCAGCGGCGACGGCATGGGACCAACATGTCTTGATCATCGGCTACGGATTGAACGGGCAGAACCTCTCGCGCGTTCTCAAAGCGACCGGCATCCCCTTCTGCATCGTGGAGATGAATCCAGTGCTGGTCCGCGCGGCCCGCCACGATGGCTGGCAGATCGTGCCTGGCGACGCAACGCGGCTTGTCATTCTTGAACATGCCGGACTGGCTCGCGCGCGGGCGATGGTCGTGGCGATCAATGACGTCGCCGCCACGCGGCGTATCGTCGCGCAGGCCCGGACCCGGCGGCCCGATCTGTTTATCCTTGCTCGCACGCGAAACGTCGCCGAGATCGACCTGCTGCATCGACTCGGCGCGCAACAAGTGATCCCCGAGGAGTTTGAAACCTCCATCGAAATTTTCACGCATCTGCTCCATCACCTCGGCGTCGCCGACAATGTCATTGAGGCGCAGGTCGCCATGATCCGCGCGGGGCACTACGGGATGTTGCGCGGTCTGCCGGATTCCGCCGCCCGCCGCGCCGAGCTGATTCAACTCTTTGATGCGACAGCCACGCAGACGTACCTCGTGGCCGCGGAAAGCCCGGCCGTTGGTAAGTCGATCCGCGAAGTGGATCTGCGCGCCGCGACAGGCGTCTCGATCATTGCAATCGTGCGCGACGGCAAGCCGACGACCAACCCCGGGCCGGAGTGGGCCTTTGCAGGGGGCGATCTGCTCATTCTGCTCGGCGGGCACAAGCAACTCGACGAAGCGAAGGCGCTGCTCGACCCGCCGGCCGAGCAGGAATCGCAAGCGTGATTTCCGCAAGCGGTGCCTGTGCAAGATGGGATACGCATGAAGTACGCGACTGGCGGGGATTCACGCGAACGGTGCGCAACCGCGCAGACGCGACCAAGTTGTTTCGCCGCGTTCGCTTGCGAACCCCGCGCCCCCTGATTCGATGCTTCCACTCTTTGACGCTTCGACTTTTCCCGTCCGCGTGTCTATTCTCCCCGCATGTCCCCGGCCATCGAGCACCTCACGCTTTCCGACGGTTATCGCGCGGCGGTGCGTTGGTGGCGGCCGCCCAAGCCGCGCGGCGCGGTGCTGTACTTCCACGGCATCCAATCGCACGGCGGCTGGTACGAGCAATCGGGCGCGGCCCTCGCCGAGCGCGGCTACACCGTGCTGATGCCCGACCGCCGCGGCAGCGGGCTGAACCAATCGCAACGCGGCCACGTTGACTCCGTCGATCGCGCCGTCGCCGACGCCGCCGACGCGCTGGATGTGCTGCTGGCGGAAACGGGCCGGCCAATCTGTGGCGCCGGTCACCCGACAAGCGAGCCATCGCATGACACAGGTCATCCGACCGGTGAACGATCCGGCGGGATCGGTCAAGCTGCGCACGTTGTCGGCGTCAGTTGGGGCGGCAAGCTCGCCGTCTGCCTCGCGGCGCAGCGGCCGCAGCAGGTCGCGTCGCTCTCGCTGGTCGCGCCGGGGCTGTTCCCGCGCGTCGATCTGACCACGGCGCAGAAGTTTCGCGTCGGCGTCGCGCTGATCAACGACCGCGAGCGCACGTTTCCCATTCCGCTGAACGACCCGGCCTATTTCACCGAGAACCCCGAGCGGGTGCGATTTGTTGAAAATGACAAATTACTTCTCACGCATGTCACCGCGCCGTTTCTGCTCGTCACGCGGCGCATGGATCGCATCGTCCGCCGATTCGGCGAGACAACCTTTCGCAACCCCGTCCACATGCTGCTCGCCGGCCGCGAACGCATCATCGACAACGAGCGCACGCGCGCCTGGCTCCGCGCGCTGCCGTCTCCCGACCGCCGCATCACCGACTACCCCGACGGCTGCCACACGCTGGAGTTTGATGTCGATCCGAAGCCGTTTCTTCTTGATTTATCATGCTGGATTGACAGGTTGCAATGAGGTCACAATGCCGCGTTTTCGAGAAATAATATCGTATGTAGAAATGGTACAGCGAGAAGGAATTGCGCTTCAGAAGGGCATGAACTTCCACGTTCGCGGTGGTATTGCCGGCTATTCAATTATTCTCATGAGTGTGCGGAAAGGCGCTCCTTATCAAGATAAGTGGCACGATGACTCAACAACAAGTCCTCGAGCGGGGATGCTCGAATACGAGGGTCACGATGTTCCTCGTTATCGCAACTCGCACTGTGATCCAAAATCTACGGACCAGCCAATGACTCTTCCGAGCGGGGCACTCACAGAGAACGGCAAGTTTTATCAGGCGGCCCTGGCGGCGAAGTCTGGCATGTCTAACCCTGAAGTCGTGCAGGTCTACGAGAAAATCGCAAATGGCATCTGGTGCGATAGGGGGAGGTATCTGCTGCTTGACGCCGAGATAAGAACGGTACAAACAAGCCCAAATGGGACAAAGACGCGAAAAGTATTTCGGTTCTTCTTGCGGCCGACTACAACGCCAGACGCGACTACATCCGAAGATGAACGGGAGCTATCCATCTCACGACAGATACCAACTTCGGTGAAAGTCGCCGTTTGGAAGCGAGATCAGGGACGTTGTGTGACCTGTGGCGCAACTGACAATTTGCACTTTGATCACGACGTGCCATTCAGCAAAGGAGGGTCGAGCATAACAATGGATAACGTCAAGCTTCTGTGTGCAAGGCATAACCTTGAGAAATCGAACAAGATCATTTCGCTCGGGCCCCTGCTCGGGCCATTGATTACAGCAGCAGTGAATTCGATTTTACGTGGAGCATGAAATAGCAATGGGACCATTATAAAATCGTTGTACATGACCGAGCAGTTCGTAGCACCATCTGACGCAGCGCCTTAGAATCCCCGCCTATTAGTCGAAAATTCCTCGTCACCGCCGCCGCCACGCGATACCTCTGCCCCTCCGGGGTAGCATCAATAGCGCGCGACTCTTTCCACGGGTTGCGCTCCACCCGCCTGTCGGCGGACTTTGCTCCACCCGTGGCTACATTTCAGCGCCCCGCTGGGGCGATGAAGCAAGACTGTGACAAATGGGGCAATGGGGCGCAGGAATTGGGTTAGCGAAGAATCATCGCGGCTGGCCGGCATTCAAGAACTTGAGACGCCGTGGGTGGCGTGTCATGGTCGTTTGGCAGTGCCAACTCAAGGATCAATCAAGGCTTGCATCGCGATTGGCAAGGCACATCGGATAAGAATATCGGCTTGGCGAAGTGTGCGTTGACGAACCTGTGCCATAAACCATCCGTACCCCCGTCGGAGGGCTGCACGATGACACTGCTTTTACCGATCGCTTGCCTCGCTCTGTTGCTGCCCGAACCGGCCGACAAGCTCCCCAAGCCACTGCGCAAGGCCTTCGAAGCGAGAATGAACATCCGGACGCTTCGAGCCAAGTACCGCGACATGACCATGGCGCGCGGCGATACGTATGTCCGCAATTTCACGCTCGCCATTGACACCAAGGGCGACATGCTGATCGACGTCTCCGGCGATGACGACGGGAAGGTTCTCCCTACGCGCGGCGGCGGGGCCGGTTTCGGCACCGACGCCTTCTACAGCGGGATGCGCGTCATCACCGAGCTGGAGGCCCATCGGACGTTTTTCCATTTCGGCGCGGCCGACTCGCTCCACGCCAACAAGCTTGGCCGTCAGGATGCCCTCGCCGGCAATCCGTTGACCTGCGGCCTGCGCACGTCGTACGCGGATCACCCCGGGCCGGTGACCGACATTCTGTCGAAATGGGAGACGGACTACAAATTCAAAGTGGAAGAAAGCGGTCCGCTGATCCTCGTTCGCGCGGAATCCACCAAGCCGCCCACGCACGAAGTGAAATGGACGCTCGACCCGCGCAAGGACTATGCCATTCTCCGTATGGAAGCGCGCGATCCGTCCAATAAAGACTTGCCTTCGTTTCTTGCGGAGAGTGAGTACGAGCAGCTGGACGGCCGCTGGTGGCCTGTGCGAACGCAACTTAGCGCGGGTGGGAGCGTCGTGCGCGTCCTAACGTGCGAATCGGCGGAGTTTGACCGGCCCGAGCATCCGCAAAAGTTTCGAGGTATCGAGGAGCTCGCGCCGCCGGGCGTGTCGATCTTCGACCGCGCGGGCCTTTGCCCGGAGCAGCCCAGGCCGGGCCGTGTGCACTACATGGGCAACAACCGATACGTGACCGAGGAGGCGTTTGAAGCCGCGCGTCAGGAAGTGGACCTCGCGGCGTACAAAGAGTGGCTGGCGAACGTCGAGAAGAATGCGAAGAAGTACCCCGATTGGGTGACCGATTCCAGCGGACAACTGGGCCTGTCTGAAGTCGCAGGACGATCAAATCTTTGGGAAGCATACGTGCGGCGGTGGATTCTGATTCACTCCGACCCGAGCATTGGAGATTCACCGGCGGGCAGGGCGGGAGTGGACCTGCTCGATGAGCGGCAGAAGCGCGCCGCGTGGGGGATTTACAATGATTGCCGCAGGCAAGCAGCACAGCCCGAATCGGAGCGGAAAGCGAAGCAAATTCAACTGCGATTCACGCTCGACAACAAAGATCTGAAAAGCACGCCCGAATCCCGCGCGGCGCTGGAGAAAAAGCTCGCCGCGCTGGACGGCCCCAATCCGAACCTCGAGCCGATCTTTGAAGACTTGAAGAAACGCCTGAATTCTATTCTGCGCAAAGGTCAAACGGGGCTGGATGTTCCGGACGACGAGGGTACTCGCGCGGACGATTCCGCAGCGCAAAAACCTTAACGACCAAACGCCGCCGCGCCGCGTGGCAGCGCGATGGGGCGGGCCTTAGAATCCCCGCCCATGAGTCGAAAATTCCTCGTCACCGCCGCCCTGCCCTACTCCAACGGTCGCCTGCATGTCGGCCACGTCGCCGGGGCGTATCTGCCGGCCGACATTTACGTGCGCTACCTGCGCTCGCGCGGGGACGACGTGCGATTCATCTGCGGCAGCGACGACAACGGCGTCGCGATTGAAATCTCCGCGCGCAAGGAAGGCAGTACGCCGCAGGAGCTTTGCACGCGCTACAACCAGCGGCAGGCGGCCGACTTCGAAGGCCTCGGCGTCCACTTCGACATTTACGGCGGCACGCATCAGCCCGACTACGTCGAACTGCATACAAAGCTAAGTCAGGAATTCTTCCGCACGATCCATTCCAACAGTCATTTCGTGAAGCGCACGACCGAGCAGCTTTACGACGCGCAGGCGAAGAAGTTTCTGCCCGACCGGTATGTGACGGGGACGTGCTATCACAAGAAGCCCGACGGCACGCCCTGCGGCAACCCGCAGGCGCTCGGCGATCAGTGCGAGCAATGCGGCAACAGCATCGACCCGCTCAAGCTGGTCAACCCCGTCAGCACGCTCACCGGCAGCACTCCCGAGCAGCGCAGCACGACGCACTGGTACCTGCGGCTGGACAAGTTTCAGGGGATGCTGGCCGACTGGTTCAGCCTTACGTCGCTGGACTGGCGGCCGATTGTCACCAACTTCGCGCTCGGCTCGATCAAGACGGGCCTTCCCGAGCGGGCGATGACGCGCGATCTGGAGTGGGGCGTGCCGGTGCCGCTGGATGACCCCGACGCGGCGGGCAAGGTGCTGTACGTCTGGTTCGACGCGCCGATCGGGTACGTGAGCTTCACCGCGGCGCTGTGCCAGAAGCTCGATGGCGACTGGGAAAAATATAAAGACTGGTGGCGCAATCCGGACTGCAAGATCGTCCACTTCATCGGCGAAGACAACATCGTCTTTCACGCCCTGATCTGGCCGGCGATGCTGCTGGGCACGCAATTCACGGCGGACGAGGTCGCCAGCCGCGGCAGCAGTTTCACGCGACCGAAGGCGGCGGGACATTTTCAGCTTCCGTCCAACGTCGTGGCGAATGCGTTCCTGAACATCAAGTTTCCCGGCAAGGAGGAGGAGAAGATCAGCAAGTCGCGCGGCACGGCTGTGTGGATCGAGGATTATCTCAAGTCGTTCGATCCCGACCCGCTGCGGTATTACCTGACGATCAACGCGCCGGAGTCGCAGCGAACGTTCTGGAGTTTTGAAGACTTCGTCGAGCGGAACAACGGCGAACTGATCGCCGCGCTGGGCAACTTCGTGAACCGCTGGCAGAAGATCGTGACCGACGATTTCGCGCGGCGCGTGCCGTCGTTCGACGCAGCGGATGGCACCGACCGCGCGCTGCTCGCGATGCTGGCGACGCTGCCGGAGAAGGTCGGCGAGGAGATCGAGGCGGCGCGGTTCAAGGCCGCTCTTGGTCGCGTGATGGAAGCCTTTCGCGAGTGCAATCGCTACATCGACGGCCGCGCCCCCTGGACAACGCGCAAGACGGACGCGGCGCGCACGGCTGCGACGATTCACACGTGCATTCAGGCGGTGCGGACGCTGGGTGTGCTGCTGTCGCCGTTCCTGCCGTTCGCGGCGGAAAAGATACGCGTGTCGATGAATGTGCCGCCGGACCAGTGGACGTGGCTGCGGGCGACCGAGCCGCTGCCGGTGGGGCACGCGCTCGGCCCTGCGCCGGAAGTGCTGTTCAAGAAGCTGGATCTGTCTGAATGGCAAATGGTGAAGAGCGAATAGCGAATCGTCTCGCCACAACTACCGAGCCGCAACCGTAATGGAGCGCCGCACAATGCCCGCCCCAATACGGCTCCTTGATCCTGTGGGTGGCCCGAATCTCAAACGCCTCTTGTCGCTCCCTGACGGTCGCGGCTCGGATTGGTAACACCGCCGCCGTTCGCCTCAATGTGCGCGATGAGCTTGTAGATCAGCTTGGCCGCGAGGAACTCCGTCATCGCGTTGCCGGGCAGAGGAATCACTTCCACCACGTCGGCCGCGACGATGCGCCGGCTCATCGCCGTCGCCTTGAGCAGGTCGGTCACCTGGAACCAGTCCAGTCCGCCCGGTTCGGGCGTGCCGGTGCCGGGGGCATAGGCCGGGTCGAAGCCGTCGATGTCGATGGTGACGTAGACATTTTCGCTAAGCGAATCGACCGCGCGCATCATCCAGTCCACGTCCTCGCGCGTCTGGCGAGCGGAGATCGGTGCGATCTTCTTTGCCTTCATGAACCGGTGCTCATCGAGACTGTAATTGCGAATGCCGACGCCGGTCACCTTCACACCAAGGTCCATCACGCGCCGCATGGCCGAAGCGTGGCTGAACGGTGTGTCTTCGTACTCCTCGCGCAGGTCAGCGTGCGCGTCGATCTGTAGCACGCTCAACTTCTTGTGCTTCGTCAGCACCGCTCGGACCAGCGCACTGGTGATCGAGTGCTCCCCGCCCAGACCGATGAGGAACTTCCCATCGGCCACGACGCGCCGCGCCGCAGCGTAGATGTCCTCGTGCATCGGCTTGGGGCCGGCCATGTTCGGCGCGACCGGGTCCAGCGTTGCCACGCCGGCCTTAAAAAACTCGCGCTCGTACTCCTGGTCAAACAGCTCCACCTGCTGGCTGGCAGTGATGATGGCGCGGGGGCCGTTCCGCGTGCCGACCTGGAAGCTCACCGTTGAGTCGTACGGGATCGGCAGCACGGCGTACTTTGCCTTGCGATAGTCGGCATTGGGCGTCGGGAGGCCCAGAAAGTTATCGGGTATGGTCGCCAAGGTGATCTCCGTCTGATTGATTGGGAGCGGGCGGTTGCGGGCGGTATCTTGGCCCAATTGCCACGATGCGGCAATTGCCGAAACGATTTTGCGCGGGCCAAACAGTGGGTTGGTGTTGACTCGCAGCCGATTACATTGTTTGATAGGGGTTCCTAAAGCCCGAGTCGGCCGGGGGGTAGTCACTCGGTCGCCAACCATGCGGAGGCCAAACCAGCCATGACGCACATTGTCACCGAACGCTGTGTGAATTGCCGTTACACCGACTGCGCCACGGTCTGCCCGGTCGAGTGCTTCTGGGAGACGACCGACCCGGCGATGCTGGTCATCGATCCCGACACCTGCATCGATTGCGGCCTGTGCATTCCCGAGTGCCCAGTCCACGCCATCTACACCGAAGACGAACTGCCCGAGCAGTACGCCGAGTGGAAGGCAAAGAACGCCGAACTGACCAAGAAGGGCACCAACCTGACCCAGAAGAAGGACGCCCTGCCCGGCGCGCTCACGCTCGAACAGGTCCAGCAGAAAGAGCGCGACAAGGGCTGGGACATCCCCGAACCGGGCGGAACGTGATTCCTCTTGGCCGTACTCCGAACTGACAATCCGCTCGCCCGCCATCGCACGGACCGCGCGCCGGTTTTGCGCGCGCCGAACCGTGCTGCAACCGAGAGAGAGCGGATAATCCCCGCTGCGTTATTCCGTCGGAGATTGATCTCCATCGCGGCAATACTCTGCATTAGCTTCGCCACCGGCTGCTCCAGACCTACCGGCGGCCCGGTCGTCATCTACCTCGAGGGGGCCAGTTGGGGCGGCAGCGCCGGCAGCGTCGAACGCGGGCTGCGCGACGCGGGGTACGAGGGCCGCTTTGAGACTTTCACCTGGACCAGCTTCCTCGGCCCGGCCCACGATCATTTCGTGAACGCCAGCAGCGGCCTGCTCGCGAAACGGCTCGCCCGGCGAATCGAAGCCCATCGCAAGGCCGACGCCGATTCGCCGATACGTCTGATGGGCCTCTCCGCCGGGACTTCGCTGGTTCTGATGGCGCTGGAGCGGCTCGACGAGGGCGTGATGGTGGATGACGTGGTGCTTTTCTCCCCGACCTGCTCGGCGCGGTACGACCTGACGCGACCGATGCGTCACGTCCGAGGAAAGCTCTACGCCACGTGCAGCCCCCACGACGGGATCGCCAGCACGTTGATCGTCAATGCCGACGGCAAGAGCGGCCCGCCGGCGGGATTGAGCGGTTTCCGCATGCCGGCGCGCGCGGACAGCACCGAGTCAATCGATGCTTACAGCCGTGTCTTTAATCTCCCATGGCAGCCGACTTATGTCGGTTATGATTGGAGCGGCTCGCATACGGGCGTCTCGTCGCGGCGGTTTATCCAGGCCGTCATTGCCCCGCGGCTGCTTTCGCCCGAACCCTATCCGCTGGATCGCTCGGTGATTGAGGCGTCCGGCGCGCAGGCCCCCGGAGCGTCGCCATGACTCTTCAATTTCGATCGGCATCCATCGTCTCGTTCGTCGGCATCCTCTGGTTGTGCGGTTGCGGCGGCGGACGCAACGCCGACCTCGCCCGCCAGGCCGAGGAACGCGGCGACCCGGCCGTGGCGTATGACTACTACTGTCGCGCTGCGCAGGACCATCGCGGCAGCCTCACCGTCGCCGACGGCATCGAGCGAACCCGCCCGGCGGCCGCAGCGCACTGGGAACGGCTGGCGCTGACGGCGGCGGACGAAGGGCGGCATGCCGATGCCTGGCGATGCTGGATGCGCACGATCGAGATTCAGCCCGATCACGCGACGGCGGCCCAGATGATTCGCCAATTAGAGACCGAGCATTCGACCCAGGTCGCCATGGCCCGCGAAGACTGGCTGAAGCGCGGAAACACCGCGCTGCCCCGGGCGCAGCTTGAACCGCGTCGAAGCGTGGCGGATGCCGGGCATGGTTCCGTCCGCTCGGAACCGCCCCGCGCGACCCCGCCGGCGGATTCGTCGGCGCGAGTTGAAGGAGCCACGCTTGCAGCGCGCGATCCGCGAGAGCCGCCACGCCCGCCCGCCAGGCCGCAGCCCCGTCCGAAGCGCATTGAGGCATCGGAGGCCGAGCGCACGTCGCGCGAGCCGACTGCCGAACAGACGCCGCCTCCGGTCGATCCGGCACGGGATGACGCACGGGACGAGGAACCCATCGCTCATTCCGAGCGCCCCGTGAAGAGACCGTCGAGGCAAGCCGGCGCCCCGAGTCTGTCCGGAAGCGAGACCGCGTTTGAAGTGGTGCAAACGTACAGCCTGAAAGATCAGCGTTTCCCCCGCACCGGCGACGCGATCGACGGCATCAGGCTCAAGCTGAAAGACACCGACGAAGACGACGGCGTGATTGATATCGACGCCGACCTGCTCAAGGGCGGCGAGCGAATTCGAAAGGTGCGCGAGCTGCGTGTCGGCCGATCACTCACCTTCCGCGGCGCATCAGGCCAGACTTATCGCATGACGATCATCAGCGCGCACCATCGCACGCACACGGTGCGGGTCGGCTTCCGCGCGGAGTAGCAACCCGTTTCGCGCAACCATCGGCTGATTATCTGAAACAGCGAAGAATAGTCACCAGCGCGACCAACACAACCATAATCGCAAAGAACACTTTGCGCGGCTGCGGTGGACTCAAGTCCATCGGCTCCAGCCGGCGCCATTCATGATCGCGCTGCCACGACGCGTCGCGTCGCGCGTATTTCTGGAAGGCAGAGACGGTCTCGGTGAGGGGGATGTCCTGGCGCAGCGATTGATAGTGATGGTCGTAATCATCGACCTGGTACTCCAGAACAAACCCGCTTTCGGGCGTGCCGGTCGCCTGAAGATAAGTCTGCTCTGACTGCGCGAGAATCGCGTACGAACATCCATCGCCATCGAGCCGCCCCAGCGCGATTGCGATGGAGTCATCGGTCAGCGGCTCGTTCCACGGCCCGGTTTCGAGTTCGAGTTCCATTAAGCGATGAGCTTATCTGGTGGGCGATGCCCACCTTACCGGATCGCGCTTCAGCCTCGATTTTCGACTTTTCGACTTTTCGACGTTTCTACATGTACATGCCGCCGTTCACGCCGAGCACTTCGCCGGTGATGAACGACGCCTGTGGCGACGCGAGATAGACCACGGCCGACGCGACCTCTTCGGGTTTGCCGAGTCGCCCCATCGGCGTCATTTGTCGAACATGCTCCAGCACGTCGCCGGGCACGTTCGCGGTCATGTCGGTCTCGATGTACCCCGGAGCGACTGCATTGACCGTGATATTCTTCCGCGCGAATTCGCGGGCGAGCGTTTTGGTTAGCGAGACCAGGCCGCCCTTGGCCGCAGCGTAATTCGCCTGGCCGAAGTTACCCATCTGGCCGACGACGCTGGTGATGTTCACGATGCGCCCCCAGCCCGACTCGATCATGCCGGGGATGAGCCGGTGCATCATCATGGCCGCGCCCGTCAGGTTCACGTTCAGAACTTCGTGCCACATGTCGCGGTTCATCTTCAGAAACGATTTGTCGCGCGTGATACCGGCGTTGTTCACAAGAATCTGCACCGGGCCGAAGTCGTTCTTCATCTCCGCGACGACGCGGTCGTTCTCCTCGGGCTGCGACACGTCGGCCTTGTACACGTTCGCCTTGCGACCCATCTTCGCGATCAGGTCGGCCACTTCCTGCGCCGGTTCGCGCTTGTGCGCATAAATCAGTGCCACATCGCTGCCTTCGGCCGCCAGCGCCAGCGCGATCGACCGGCCGATCCCGCGAGACCCACCCGTCACCACGCTTAGCTTTCCGTCGAGAAAACCCATGCTCCACCTCCTGGTCACGATGGACCCGGCCGAGACGGCCTGTGAAATGTTGTGAGATCGCCCGCGAGTCTAACCCGCGCCGCGCGCGCTGTCCAACCGCCGCGCCCTTGACGATGGCGTCCGTGCGACTCTAACGTTCCCGCGCTGGGGTCAGCGGGCCACGGGCCGTTACTCATTCCAAGGAGCGTCACAATGCCATCTCCCTCACGCGGCGTCTTGTTCGCAATGATTTGCGCAGCCATGATTACATCGCCCGCCGTGGCAATTGATGGAACCCCGGTATGGTTCTCATCGTTCGTCGCTTCACCCGGCGCGAACTCCTATGTCTCGTCGCCTGTCCTGGCCTTCGATCATTATGGTTCGGCTTCGGTCGGCTGGACGGAAATCAACCAGAACACCAACGACGGCGCGGTGCGCCATTCGCAAATGACGGGCCTGGGTTTGTGGAACACCCGCACGCTCATCACCGGCAACGATGTCGGCAAGCGCGCGGCGCTCTCCTTCGATCGCTCGGAGCGCCCGCTGCTCGCGTGGGTCAATGGCGACGGCAGCGTTCAAGGCCAGTTCAATTACGGCGCGAACCAGAGCATTGCCGGGACCGGCGCCGCCAACGCCGCGCGACCCAACATCAGCCTCGGCTACGACCTTGCCGGCAACGCCCGCGGCTTCTTCGGCGGCACAACGACCGGCAACTTCCGCTCGATCGGACACACCGGGTCGGCCTTCAATACCGCCGACATGCTCTCGCTCACCGGTGTGACGCTTGTTCACGATTCCGCGATGTCGACCGACGGTCAGGGGCGACGTCATTTCGCCGCGCGCGGCAACCTATCGGGCGGCGGGCAGGGGCTGATGATCGCTTCGGAACCGGCCGGCGGCGGCACGTGGTCCTCCGCGACGCTCGCCAGCGCGGACGCGATCACCGGCGTCGACATCGCTCGCGACCCGACCGACGGTCGGATGGCATTGACCTACACGACGCACACCAGCGCGACGAACACATCGAAACTGTTCTACGCGAAGTTCACCGGATCGTTTCTGCAAACGACCGAGCTCTTAAGCTCAACCACGGAGCAGTTCCGCGATGTATCGCTCGCCTTTGACTTGTCCGACGGCCGGCCGGCGATTGCCTACGAGAACTTTGTTAATTCCAACTCCGCCCAGCGCCTGCTGATGGCCTACCTCACCGGCGCGATGACGTGGCAGCACAGCCTCGTGGATGATTCGATCCTGCACGACGCGCCGAACAATCACGCCCGTCGGCCGTCCCTGGCCTTCGACGATTTTGGCACGAGCTGGCCCGCGATTTCATACATCGATTCCAACGGCGCGCTCACGGTCGCCTTCGACCCGCCCGCGCCCGAGCCGGCCACGGCCGGGCTGCTCTTGCTGGCCTGCCTGGGCGTAGCGATTCGCCGAAAGGTCGTTTGACAGACCTGACCGGCCCGCGAGATACGATTGTGTCTCGGCGATGCATCGTTTCTGCCTCGTCCATGCACACAATGGTCGGCCGACCGCGCAGCGATTATCATTACTATTGATCGGCTCGTAGGCCGTGCATTCAAATTCCAACCTCTGACATAATGGTGCATTCAATGACGCGAGGATTCGTACAAGGTCTGAAATCCCTAACGTGGCTGGCGGCGTCAGCCATCGTTTTGAGTGGCACGGTCGCCGATGCCGCTCCCCAGGTCGGCGACAAGGCCCCGGCGATCAAAGTCGCCAAGTGGTTCAACCAGGCGCCGACCGTGCTACCCGGTGCGGCGGGCGCCGAGAAGCACACCTATGTCGTCGAGTTCTGGGCGACCTGGTGCGGGCCGTGCCTGAAAAGCATTCCGCATCTTGCGGACCTTCATCGCAAGCACGGCAAGGACGGGTTGGTGATCTTGGGCATCAGCAACGAAGAGGCGGATGTTGTCGACAAGTTCATGAAGAAGAAGAAACCCGACGGCACGATGATCGACATGCCCTACAGCGTCGGCATCGACGACGAACAGGGCACGAACAGCAAATGGATGGAGGGCATTGACGGCATCCCGCACGCGTTCATTGTGAACAAGGGCGGCGAGGTCGTCTGGACGGGTCACCCGCTGGATCCGGCGTTCGACTCGGCGCTCGACCAGGCACTGGCGGGCAAACTTGATGCTGCTTCGGCGAAGAAGATGGTCGAGACCGACAAGAAGTATAATGAGGTAATGATGCAGCTGCGGCCCGCCTACGAGGCGAAGGACTCGGCGAAGCTGATGAAGCTGCTCGACGAGGCCATCGCGCTGAAGCCTGGAGAGATGCAGCCGTATTTCATCAAGCGTCAGGTTCTGACGGAATTCAACATGGCGGACAAGATTCCCGCGTTGGAGTCCGAGATGGATAAGGCAATTGCCAATTCGCCGCGCGGCCTGATGGAGTTCGTGCAGATTGAAATGAGCCGGGAACTGGCAGAGCGCGGCGATCCGCGACGGCTGCTGTCCGCGGCACGGCGATCAGCCGAGTTGAACAAGTCCGCCGAAGCGCACCTGGTCCGGGCACGCGTCGAGGCGGAGATGGGACTGCTGGATGCGGCCATCGAGTCGGCCAAGGCTGCGGTTCAACTGGCCAGCGGCGACACCAAGACCCAGAGCGAGAAGATCCTGAAGTACTTCACAGCGGCGAAGCAAGTCGGCGCGGAGGCCGCGAGCAAGCCGTAGGTTTGTGTCGAGCCGATCAGCGCGACAGCGCGGTGCAAATTGTCGTGGTACGAAAGCGAAAAGCCCCAGGCAAGATGCCTGGGGCTTTTTTGTGTACACGTCCTTGCTTGCCGGCGTAGGGTGGGCACCGCCCACCAAGCTGCGTCGCGGCATCCCGCTACGGTACCGTCGTGAAACCGAAGACGCTGCCGGTGGTTGTTCCGGCCGTGTTCTTCGAATCAATTCGCCAGAAGTACTGCGTGTTGTTCACGAGGCCCGCCGGCGTGAAGTTGATGCCGGGCTGGTTCCCCTGGAACTCGGGATCGGCCGTCGTGGCGTTCTGCACGGCCATCTGGCTCGTCCCGAAGTACACGTCGTAGCTGGTCGCACTGCCGGCCGCAGCCCACATAAGGGTCACGGTTATGGCGACGTTTGTCGCACCGTTCAACGGCGTGGGGCCGCTGACCTGTGCCGGCGGTGCCAACGTCGTAAAGCGCCAGACATCGCCCTTGGTCGACGTCATGCCGCCGAGCGAGTCCACGCGCCAGAAGAACTGCGTGTTGGCCGTCATCATGCCCGGCGGGTCAAACAGCGTGCCTGACTGATTGCCCTGGAACTCGGGGTCTGCCGTGGTCGCGTTCGACACGGCCGACAGGCTCGTGCCGAAATAGACATCGTACGAGGTAGCGCCCGCGGCCGCGGTCCACGACAGGATCGCGTCGAGTAATACGCCGGTGGCGAGGTTCGACGGGTCAGGGTTGATCGCCTTCGGCAGTTCAGTCGTGAACTGCCAGACGATGCCCTTCGTCGTGTCGCCATTGGCGGCAACTTCATCGATACGCCAGAAGTACGTTGTCACGGCATCGAGCAGACCGGGGCTGAAGTTCGTATCCGACTGGTTACCGCGGAACTCGGGACTAAGCGTGTTGGCGTCCGTCACGGCAGTAAGGTCGTCGCCAAAGTACACGTTGTGACTGTCTGTTCCGATTCCGGCCGTCCACGACAACGTCGGGCTGTTGTTGATGCCGGCGGCCAGGTTGGCCGGTGAGGGATTGGTGGCGCGACCCGGCCCGGTCTTAAACTGCCAGATCGTGCCCTTGTTCGGCCCGCCGGTGCTGCGCGAGTCGATGCGCCAGAAGTAGGTCGTGTTGGCCGCCATCGGCGAAGCGCCGAACGGATCGAAGTTCGTGCCGGCGGTGTTGCCGCGGAACTCGGCGTCGGAGTTCGTGGCGGCGTTCACAGCCGACTGGCTCGTCCCGAAGTAGATGTCGCTCGATGAGGACCCCACGCCGGCTGTCCACGTGAGGACAGCGTCGGGCGCCACTTCAATCGCGTTATTGAGCGGCGACGGGTTCGTGGCCAGGCCGGCCAGCGCGCCCGTGGTGAACCGCAGCAGCGGTCCGACGGTTCGACCGCCGGGTCCGACAGTGTCCACGCGCCAGTAATAGGTCTTGGCGGGCATCAGGTTGGTCGGCAGGTCGAACATGGTCTGGGCCACGTCGAGCACGGCGATGCGCGCCGAGGTGATGGCGTTGACGACCTGCGACTCGATGTCGCTGAAGTAAACTTGGAACTCATCGACGTCGCCGCCGACTCCCGCAGTCCATGCCAGAATCTGATCGATGCTCTGGTTCAGCGCGTTGTTGGCAGGCGTGAACGGCGCGACGACCTGGGCCGGTGCGTCGGCGGTTGTGAACGTGAGCACGGTCCCCTGACTCGTTCCGCCGGGGCCGCGTGTGTCGACACGCCAGAAGTAAGTGAAGCTCGAGATCAGCGTGCCGGGGCTGAAAAGCTTGTTCGTCTGATTGCCCATGAACTCGGGGCTGTCGCGCGTCGCGTCGGCGACGTCTGCCGCATCGAACCCGAAGTAGACGTCATAGTTCTCAACGCTGCCCGGTGCGTTCCAGCTCAAAACGTGCTGGACACTGACATCGATCGCCATGTCAACTGGATTCGGGCTGGTGATTGGAGGCGGGGCCGGTCGCGTCGTGAACGACCAGACGTCGCCCTTGGTGATGCCGCCGATGCCGATTTCGTCCACGCGCCAGAAGTAGGTTGTGGCCGGGAGCAGTTCGCCTTCGATGTCGGCGTCCTCGTCGGATGGGTCGAAGGTCGTGTTGCCCTGATTCCCGATGAAGATGTCCTCCGTCTCGGGGGTGGCGTCCGTGACGTCCATCAGGTTCTTTCCAAAATAGACGTCATGGCTGGATGCACGAAGCCCGGCGACCCACGAGAGCACCTGGTCGGCCCGCGCCGAAACCGAGCTGTTGGCCGGGGTCGGGGTCTTGGCCTTTTCGGGAGCCTTGGCTGTGCGGAAGCTGCGTACGACGCCCTTGGTGATGCCCACGGCGTTGACCGTGTCGATGCGCCAGAAATACTCCGTGTCCGGCAGCAGATGGCCGTCTTCGCCCTCGGGGTCGAAGGAGTTTGTCTCCTGGTTGTCCTGGAAGATGCCGGCCGTGCCGTCGTTGGCGGCGTCGACCGCGTCTTCGTCTGTACCAAGATAAATGTCGTTGCTGTCAGCATTCGCGCCGCCGGTCCACGTCAGGATCACGCGCACGTTGACATTCTCCGCGCCGTCGACGGGGTTGGCCGCCGAGATCAAGCCCGGCAGGTCGCCGGTCGGCGGATTGACGCCGTCGCCCGGTAGGACGGTGATGTCGTTGTTGAGCGTCGTCGCGATGTTGCCGTCAGTGCCGAAGATGTATGCCGTGACGTTGTACGTCCCCGGCGCGGCATACCGATAGGTAATCGTCGTACGGCCCGGCGCGCCGGCCACAAACCCTCCACCATCGCCGAAGACCCAGTTCACCTTCGACACAGCCGCCGGATTCGAGACGGCCGAGTCGACGCTCAATGCCATGGTGTAGTTGGGGTCGTCGAAGATCTGCACCGCGGTAATGACTCCGAACGGCAGGATGCCGCCGAGAGTCGCGCAGCCGCCCAGTCCGGCGGCCGCAAGGAACAGAAACGCGACGCAGAAACGGAATGATCGTGACGAGCGCAGCATGGACTTCTCTCCGTCAGGCGGGTCGGCGGCCGGCGAGGAAGCCGAGTCCCCTATTCACGTATCGTGGATTGATACGCGGGTGATTATTTACAAGCGCGCCGGACCCGAGGAAAAGTCTGCCGGGCAACGCCTGATAACGTTCAAACATCACCTACCAGGTTTGGTTGGTCTGATCGGACTGCGAGAATCCGGACTTGACCCCCCCGCCGGCGAGAATCACCCAGCCGATGCGGGCCTTTTGGGCGGGCAATAATTGCCGCGCGGACCGCTTCGGGGCGAGGAGGGTTATGCAACACCGCAGGCATTTGAGTCTACGAAGCTCCCATGCGTCGATCAAGCGGTGCTGCAAGGAATCGGCCGAGCGGGCGCTTCTCGGGGGTTCGGTTCCGGCCGGCCAAACAGGCGCTGCATGTCCGATTCTTATCGGTCCGTGCGGGAGCCGATGCGGTTCTCGGTCCCGGCGCGGATTCGTGCGAGATTTCCTCGATGGCGAATGATGATGAAGGCGGCCAGCAACACGCCGAGCGACAGGAGCGGCCAATGCTCAACCAGGGGCCATCCCGCCATGAGGCATGCGGCGGCGAATATCACGGGGAGCGAACAGGCCGCGGCCACCGAGGCGAGCGAAACATACCGGCTGATTCGCGCGGTCAACGCAAACACCACCAGCACGGCGAGGCCGGGCAGGGTCATGTATGGGTAGATTCCCATGATCGCGCCCAGCGATGCGGCCACGCCCTTGCCACCGCGAAAGCCCAGATAAAACGGAGCGATGTTGCCCAGCACGCAGGCGAAGCCCGCACCGAGCCAGACCAGGTCGCGTTGCGTTGTCCCCTCGATTCCCGTGCGATCCATCACGAAGCGCGCCGCGATCGTGGCGGCCGCGCCTTTGCCGGCGTCGAGCATAAGGACCAGCAGGCCCCATTTGCGGCCCAGCACGCGACCGACGTTTGTCGCGCCGACGTTCCCGCTGCCGACCGAGCGAATGTCCACCCCCTTGAGCCGCGCGACGACAAGCCCGAACGGAATCGTGCCGGCCAGATGCGCGCCGAAGAAGAGTAGTGCCAGGATTGTGGCGTTCGACATCAGGTCTTGATCCTCTTGGACGGGGGTTCGCTTGATACCGGGCGAAGGGCCTCCGGCAGGGCGCCCATCAGCGGGCCGACCGCCGCCCCGCTGCGCACAGCAGCCCGGACCCATTCCTCCCAGTGGCTCATGTGCTCGGGGTCTTCCGCGAGAATCGCCGGATGAAACGCGATCGCGACATAAGTCCCGCGCGCGATCGCCTTGCGCAGATAGCGCAAGTGCTTCGATAGCGTGAGGTTCACCGTCTCCTGCCGATGACGAAGGCCGCGGTCGTCGGTGCAGACAGGCACTCGGTAGAAGTCGGGCGATTGCGAGATGCGAGTTGGGTGCTTCGCGTGGTCGTGATGGGCGTGGTAAATGAACTGCTGCCTCGGCAGAATGGCGTTCAGCCGTGCGTCCCAATCGGAGTGTGGAAATCGATACCCGATGGGCTTCCAGCCCCGTCGCTCAAACGCGCTGCGGCAAGCAATGATCATCTGCGCCAGGGCGTCATCGGTGAGTTTGCGCGGCTCCTCGTCGGCGTATCCGAGGCAGCCCAGCTCGTGGCCGCGCGAGGCGATCTGCTCCAGCCGCCCGGGCATGGATTCGCAGAGTTTGGCGGGGCAGAAGAACGTGGCCGACAAATTCATGTCGCGCAACTTGCCGAGGATGAGATCGAGACCAATGTCCGCCTCGCGCGTGCTTTCAAAACCGAAGCCCGGCGCATAGTCGAAACACAGGCCGACCGTTGTCCGCGTGACCGGCAGCGCGTCGCCCGCGCCGCCGCGAGCATCGCCCCCGCCGCTCGTCAATCGCTTGAGCCATTTCAACAAGGCCTGTTCCTCGATCCGTTTCGGTGATCCGCAAGTCGTGAGTCGGGTGCCGTAACGTGGGCATCGCCAGCCAGCGTCACCGGGTTCCCTTTGTATCAGGCATCGATGGTTCGGCGCATCGATCCCCGCCGGTCGGCTGCCTCCAGCAGGATCGCGTTCAACTCCTCCACGTGCCGCTTCATGCTGACGTGATCGCGCAACCGCAGCGCCGCCGCCGACATCTTTTCACGCAGCGCCGGGTCGGCCAGTTCCGTGATCCGCCGCGCCCACAGGCCGACCTCATCCGGCGTGGCGATGACAAACCCTTCCACGCCGTCGGTCATCACCTCGCTCGCGCCATTGAAGCGCGTCGTCAGCACCGGCACGCCCAGCGCGAGGGCCTCCAGGACGACCCGGCTGCACGGGTCGTAATAGGTGGGGTGCACCAGCGCGTCAGCCGCACAGAAGAACGCGGTGGATCGCTGGGTCGGCCCGGTGAAAGTCACAAAGCGATCCAAGTGCTGCGCGTGAATTCGACGTTGAAATCGGACTGGATTGTCGCGCCCGACGACGAGCACGCGAAAGTCCGTGAAGCCACCGGTGACGAGGCGCGAGGCGGTCTCGATCAACGGCTCCAGCCCCTTCAGGCGGAAATTGTGCGCGACGAAGAGCAGCAGCTGCGCGCTGTCCGGCACGTGATACTGCTTACGAATCGCGGCGCGGTCGGCAGCCCATTGCGCCGCGGGCGGGCGCTCTATGGTGACGCCGTTGAAGACCACGCGGATGCGCGGCGGCGCGAGGCCGTAGAGTTCTTCGCATTGTCGTGCGACGTATTTCGAAACGGCGACAACGATCGGCCCGCCTTCGCGCAGGGTCTTGCGTTCGAGGTCCAGCAGGCTGCGCTGTTTGATGTTCAGCGCGAGCATGGCGCGCTTGGCGAATCGACGCGGGGCGGAGCTGCGCGTGGCGATGTTGCGCGCCAGCGTCTCCCGCACCAATCCACCGCGCGGCTGATACACATCTGCGCCGGGACAGGGCGACATGGCCAGCACCGCGTCGAACCCGATCTGCTCCGCCTGTCGTGCTGCATGTCGGACGAACGTCGCGGTGCGCAGCGGGCCGAACACCGTCGGAGCCGGCACCTGATGGATCGTCAAGCCGGGCGTTGACTGACTGATCGTGGACGTGACGACGTGGATCTCGTGCCCCTTCTCGCGCAACAGGCGCGCTAGCTCCAGCGTGGAGGTTTCCGCCCCGCCGCGCCAGGCTTCAAGCCGTTCGATGATGATTCCGAGCTTCACGCGTGCCCCTGCCTCCGACCTCTCGCCGTGCGATCCGGTTGTGCACGACCCCTGGGTGCGGCACTGCTTTAAGCCGTGGCACCCGATTCACGGCGGCGAGCGTCGTGTTCGGCCATCTTCCGGACGCGCGCAGCGACAAGGGGGATATGGTAACGCAGGGCCAGTTTCTCGGCCGCGCGGTCGCCGGCGGTGCGACCTCGACGCACGGCGCGGTTCCCACCTGCGCGGTCGATGCCCGCGCCTGAAAGGTAACACGGGTCGCGCAATGGATTGAAGTAGCCAAGAAGAAATCGAAGCCGGTCCGACCGCGTGACCAGCGGGCGAGGCGCGCTGTAGTCCAGCGCGGCGAGGTCCTTGATCTTCCAGCGAAGCGTCTGCCGCGGCTTGACCAGCATGCGCGCGAGGTCGATCAATCGCAGGGCGACCGAGCCGTCGGCATTGCGATGCAGAAAGACATGGGACAGATACAGGTCACGATGAAAGTACCGCGCGGCGTGAAGGGTGCGCGCCACCAGGGCGAGCTGGCGAATGATCTGCCGGCGCAGGCCGGGCGACGGCGGCGGCGTGTGACCGCGCACGATGTCCGCCGCGAATCGCTCCAGCGACATGTCATTCAACGCGGCGGTCACCAGGAAACTCTGTCGTTCGGTAAGCCCGACCATGCGTTGCCCGACGGCGACGCATTGCAGGGTGGAAATGCCGATCTGGTTCAACCGCTTGATGCAGCGGTACTCGCGCGCGGCCATGCTCTCCACCGGCGAGCCGCTGAAGATGCGGCGGAGCTGATCGGCTGTCGGAGGATGAAGGTAGCGCTTCAGGTAGAACGTGTGCTCCCGGCCGTCGGGGTCGATCAGCGTGAATCGGCCTCGGCTGCGGTGCGCGGCCAGCCCCGGTTTGTGAAGATCGGTGTCCGACGCGAGGTTGAAGAGGCGGTCGAACGAATCGAGCTGGTTCGAACGGAACAACTCCGCGTATTCGGCGAGCATCTTGTATCCGCCGACGTTTCGAACGCCGTTTGGAGAACGCTGATCGTTCGGCACGGCGGGGCGCAATTCCATTGATACAAATGCATCAGTCAGGGGGCGCGCGGACTTCGAGCGGTCCGGGCCGGTTTTGAACATCACGCGCTCGCAGCCGCGAGGCCAACCGCCATGAACCCGCTGCACGCGCCGAAAGCCCGCTGCGACGTGCAAGTACTCGCGCCACGTGAACCTCGCCATCGGGCATGATCGGCGCAGGCGGGTGACGTGGTACCACGCATTCTTCATGAGACGCTCGACGGATCGCCCGCGGCCCTCATCGCGCTCCATTCGCTCCACGTCGATCAACCAGATCGGCCAGTCGTGCGCCTTCGGCCCGCGCGACACGAAAACGTGCTTCGCCTGGCAATCGGGCCACGTGAATCCGCCCAGCGCCAGTCGCCCCAGAAGCGCGCCGACGGCGCCGAGCAGGCGAGCGCGGTGACGTGCCGAGAGCGAGCCGGTGTCCGGATCCCCCCGTTCCATCCACTCGTCGAAGGTCTTTTCCGGCGGCACCGCCGCGACGAGCAGCAGCGCAGCAATCGGGCGCCCGGCGCTGCATTGTTCGCCGACGGCGATGCGCTGCATCGCGCCGATTCCTTCCTCGCGCAGCGCTCTGAGCATGTTCCATTCGTGGAGCGGTTGCGACCGCGCGCGCCGTCCGCGCAGCAGGGGCATGAGGACATGCTTGAACGGCACGCGAAACACGCGCTTGAGAAAACAGCGCTGCGTTGCGCCGCCCATCGGAACGTCGAGCGGGACCGTCTCCCGCTCGGCGTGGGCGCTGGTCGCGTCGCCGCCGCGCGCCGCCATCAGGGCCTCGAACGAGTCAAGCCCCGCGGTGCGCAGCGGTTCAACATAGGCAGGCTCAATTTCGAAGTGAATGCTCATGCGGGCGATCCATCCTTGGAATCGCGATCGCGCAGAATGACACGAATTGCTTGCCGACGCAAGCCGCTGACGCGTGGCATGGCCGCCGCGCCCTCCAGCGCGGCCGTGTAGGCGCGATACCATCGCAACTGTTGTGAGCGCGTGAGGCGCCGCGCGGCGTCCTTGTACAGGCTCGACAAGTCGCGCAGCCGCCCCTGCTCGGCAGCCGTTCGCCAAGGTCGCATACCGCCGCGCACGCAGTCAATCGGCACGAATTCGAGCGGACGATCTGCTTCGCGCCGTACCAGGATGTTGCGCCAGCGCAGATCGATGTGAACAAACCCGGCGGCATGCATCCGCGCGACGAAGCAGGGTGATCGTGCAAGCAATTCGGCCTGATCAGACGGCGACTGGTCCCACGCTTCAGCGAGCGGGCGCGATGCCGAAAGCTCCAGCGTCAAAATGAAACTCTGCACCAGCGCGCCCAGCCGCCGCCGCGCGCCGATGCAGACAACCGTCGGGACGGAAAGGCCGCAGCGATGGCGAAGTACGGCGAAGTTCTCCGCCTCGCGCCGCGCCTTGTCGCGAATGAACCGATGCCGCAGCGGCCGACGCGTGTAGTCGTATGTCTTCAGGTAGCCCGCAAGCAGGTCCCCGCCGTGCGAGAATTCGATGCGCCGCGCTTGCGTCAACCCGTGCGCGCTGACCAGCCGGCCGGCATGCGAGGCGAGAAAATCATCGAGCCTGTTCAGGCCGAGCGCGGAGAGGGATGCGGCATACTGCGGCTGAAAAAAGAGTAGCGAATCAGGCATGAATGGTGTACCGGCCGTCAACGGGGCGGGCATAGGGCGATCGGATCGACTCCCGGTTTTCCCGGTCTCCCATGCCCCTACTGCGTGCAACCCAATAATCCGCTTTGGGAGCCGTTCAAACCAAGGCTAACGCCTAATCGCCGCCGGCCCAATTCCTCCGGTTCAGCCACGCCGCGCTTGCGCAAATTGACGCAACATCCGGAGATTCCCGCAATCAAACCTCGTATGACATTGCCCCTGCGGCCAGCCCGGTTCAACTTGGTCAAGCGGGTTTCATTTGTGTTGCAGGACGGTGGCAACCGGATTCGGGTGTGCTTTCAGACTCGGTCACAACGCTAAGGCTCATCTCGAAAAGTGGTTACGGTTGAATGCGAAGCAGTGCGACGCACCTAACCCTTGGGGGCGTTCTTCGGTGATCCCGGCTAGAATGCGGCAAGGCTCGCGGGAGAAACGCCTTTGGAAGCTGGCACTCTGCTTGCAATGCATGGGTGCGGCTTCCGACTCATCGGCTCGCGATCGGCCCGGCGGAGGCAGAGCCGGCGCGATGGTAACCCGGACCCCGACGATTGAGTACCCATCTGTCATGGAAATGCACGTGAACGCCCGACCCAGCAACGCCCCGACGCGACCGCTCCTGTCCCGGTTGATCGACCCGTTCGACAGCATCAAGCTGGGAATCACGCTGATCGCGTTGATCCTTGTCTACTCGGCGCTTGGGTCGGCTGTGCCGACGTTTCGCCAGTTTTTTGAGTTGACGGAGTTCGCGTTTTTCAATCACTGGGTGTTCCTGCTTCTGATCGTGCTTTTTTGTCTCAATTTGACGGTGACGACGATCCGGCGGATCGCGTTCAACGTTCGGAACCTCGGCGTGCTGACGGTCCACACCGGCCTGCTCATGTTGTGCGGCGGCGGCGTGATTTACTTTGGTCAAAAGATTGAGGGCGATGTCTGGCTCGATGCCCCGCGCATCCGGCTTGTGTCGGCCGATCGGCTGAAGACCGACCCGCAAGGTGCGGTGGTCGGCTCGTTCGTGGCGGTGAAGGGCAAGCGGTTTGAGACGAACATTCCGATGCTCGGCGGGCGGCACACGCTGGAAGTCACGGACGTGGAGCACTCGGGCATGACGCCCGCGGTGCGCGTCAAGCTCGTCGCGCAGATCGGCGATCAGCCGCCGCAGGAGATCGAGCTGCGACAGGGCGGCGACGTGGACGCGCGTTTCGCGAAATTGAGCGACCGGTTGTTGCTGCTGCTATCGCCGGGCCGCACGACGGAAACGTTTTATGACGACACGACGCCGATGCTGTCCATCGCGCGCGACGGGCACACCGAGGTCTTCGCGCTGAACGGCTTGCCTTATTACAACGAGCGGTTTGTCGAGCCGGCGGATGAGCAGCCCATCACTGACACGGCGGGCAACGTGGTTCGCCCCGGTCGCATGACGCCGATCCCGCTGGTCGAATCGTGGCGGATGCCGCTGACGCTGGATGATTCGAACCGCGCGGTATCGGCCGACTGGCCGTTCACCGTGGAGATCGACGGGTATCTGCCGTATGCGCGGCTGGAAGATCGCGCAATCCCCGGCGGCGACCAGACGATGCCGCTGGCGCACGTTCAGGTGACGCGCGGGCCGGACAAAGCGGACAGTTGGCTGGCGGCGAGCGTGCCGGCGCGATCGATGGTGGAATTGAACAACGGCGAGCGGTTTGAGTTTGCCTGGCTGACGGGCCAGACCGCGCTGCCGGACATGTACACCAAGCCGGTGCAGGGCGAGCACGTGCTGGAGGTGTGGGTCAAGGATCGCGACATCCGCCGGAGCTATGCGGTCACGCCGGGTATGAAGATCGACGTGGAAGGCACGGACTACAGCCTGACGGTGGAAGAGCTTCGGCCGAGTTGGCCCTTGATGACGGCGGGCTTCAACAACGCGCGGACGCCGATTGCGCTGGTGTGGGTGAAATCACCGAAGCAGGAGTTTCAACGATCGGTGCTGCATCGCTTCCCGCAGTTGAATCAGGATCGCGATCGCGCGGGGAAGAAGATGTCGGACACGGCAAACCTCGTGGATGACAACCTCGCGCTGTTTTACACCGACGCCTCGGTGGATCATTTCATGATCGCGGCGAGTGAGTCGCTGGCGCCGGTGGTTGTGCATACGGCGCGCGGCGGCAAGCGGACGGTGTCGCAACTCAAGAACGGGGAACCGTTCCGCGCGGGCGAACTGGCGCTGACGATGCTGGAGTGCATCGAGAAGCCGCGGATCGTGCAGTCTCCGCAGACCGTGCCGGTGCGGCAGCGCCGCTCGTTGGGCGACGTGCGACGGACGGAATCGCTGATTCGTGTGAAGCTGGCGGCGCGCGACGGGTCGTGGACCCATCGGCAGTGGGTGCCGTTCAGCTTGTATAACAATACGACGCTGATGGACCGCCACGAGCCGACGGTGGTGGATTCGATCCCCGGCGGCCGGCCGGTGCAGTTGATCTACGGGCGATACGAACGGTCACTGCCGGGCCGGGTCACGCTGGAGCGATTGCAGACGGATTTCTATCCAGGGCGGCAGCAGCCCAGCGGCTGGGCGAGTTACTTCCGATACGAGGACCCGACGGAGCGTCGCGTCGTGGCAGCCAAGGCGTGGCTGAACAACACGGCGCGGATCGGTGGATGGACGTTGTTCCAGTCGCAGGCGGCGGGCGATCACGAGTCGTGGACGGTGCTGGGCGTCGGCAATCGCGAGGGTGTCATGACGATGGCGTGGGGTTGTCTGTTGATTACGTTGGGCATGATCTATGCGTGGACGGTGAAACCTGCGCTCGTTCGTCGGCGGCGATTGGCTGCGGCGGCGATGTCGGCGATCGGCGGTGACGCGGCGACGCCGGATGCCGCGCCGAATCGCGGTGTTCGCACGGACGCACGCGAGCCGGTCGGCAGCGCCCTCGGCTTGACCCTCGCTGTGTTCGTGGGGTTTGCCGGCGCAATCGCGCGACCGGCAGCCGTGCAGGCCCAATCGGCGGCGTCGCAGCCCGCGGCAGGGTCGGATGCCGCGAACGACGCCATGATGAAGGCGCATGCGGGCATGGCCGGATTCGACGCGCACGGCCACGCGCAGCCGCCCGCCGACGAAGCGACGGCGCAGCGAGCGGCCGAAAGCCTGGCGGCGATTCAATCGCAGATCGACGTGAAGCGCCTCGGCGCGATTGTCTTGCAGCACAGCTGGCGCTACGCCACGGTGGACTCGTGGGCGCGCGACGCGATGAAGACGATTCACGGCAGCAAGCCGCTTTACGGATTGGACCCGGTTGTGGCGGCGATGGAGTTGATGTTCAACGCGCCGGCCTATCGCGCTGCGCCGATCCTGTTTGTGAAAGACAAGGTGCTGCTGGCCGACCTGACGGCGTTTCCGGTGCCGATCACCGACGACGCGCGGATGGAACTGTTCCGACGCGGGACGGTGAGCCTCGACTTCGTGCGCTCGCCGATGGTCGCGGCGCGGGTGCGCGAGCTGGCCGGCGAGACGATCAAGAAGAAGGCGATGGATCGCATGCTCTCGGCGGTCAACCTCTTCGAGAGTCTCGGCTGGACCTTTACAGTCGTGCCGCATCCGAACGGCACGCACGACACGCCGTGGTCGTCCCCGGCGTCGCTGGCTGATCCGCGCAGCCGGCAGGACACCGGCTTGAATGAGAAGCAGTCGCACGACGTGTTGGCCGTGATGCAGGCGCTGGAGCGGGCCTGGCTTGCGCGCGATGCGTCGCAGATTAACGAGCACATCGGCCGGTTGGAGCAACTCATGCCGACGCTGGCGGCCGCGGGCATCTATCCCGATTCGGCGCGGCGGCTGGCCGAGGTGAAATACCGCCGCATGGATCTGATGTGGTGGGCGTGGCTGGTCTACATCTTCACGTTTTTCGTTTCCATCTTCGCCGTGGCGACGCGCTACCGCTGGGTGCGCAACGTCGGCCTCGTGATGCTCACGGCGGCGATCGGGATTCACACGTATGACCTGGGGCTGCGGTGGTACGTCATCGGGCGCATCCCCGTGGCAAACATGTATGAGGCAGTGGTGTCGAGCACGCTGGCGGGCACGGCGCTGGGCTTGTTGCTGGAGTTGTTTCTGCGCAAGCGCGTGTTCCTTTTGAGTTCGGCGTTGCTGGGGTTCTTTGCCCTGGCGCTGCCCGAGATTCTGCCGGACAAAGTGGACAATCGCCTGACGACCATGATGCCGATCCTCGACGACATCATGCTGCGCATCCACACGGTGCTCATCATCTCCAGTTACGCGGTCATCACGCTTGCCTACGGCGTCGCCAATTGCTACCTGTTCGTCAGCGCGATTCGGCATCGTCAGCCGCTGGCTCAGGGGACCATTGGTGCGCAGTTCGGCGCGATTGCCTGCCTCGTCCTCGCGAAGGTCGGTTACTTCGATCATGCGACGAGCGCGAGATTCGTTACGGCGTTCGCCGCGGCGACCGCAGGCGGGGCGATGCTGGCCGTCGGCGCGGTGGCGCTGCTGATGAGGCGCAGGCAGGTCGTGTTGGCCGGCGCGGGCGGCGGAGCCGTGGCGATGGACGAGCCGGTTGACGATGCGACGCTCTCACAGCGCACGCGAACGGTCCTCGATGAGTTCGACCTCTCCCATCGCGTACTGCTCTATACGTCCACGATTTCGCTCTTTGTCGGTCTGGTGCTCGGCGCGGTCTGGGCTGATTACTCATGGGGCCGGCCGTGGGGGTGGGACCCGAAGGAAGTCTTCGCGCTGAACACGTGGCTGGTCTATGCAATCTTGATTCACGCGCGGTTTGTGACCAAGCATCGTGCCTTGTGGACATCGGTATTGAGCGTCGTGGGCTTCGCGGTGATGCAGTTCAACTGGTGGGTGGTGAACTTCTACATCGTCGGGCTGCACAGCTACGCGTGATCGGTATCGGCGGCGCTGCGGCGATTGAACTCGCTCGCAGATTCTCTTGGCGTACAACGGATTGGGCAGGCATGGCGTAGGCTGGGCATTGCCCACCGAACCCAGTCGTCAGCGCTTACATAAGCGGACAATGCGTTTCTTGCACGGATGCGTTGTTCTTGTTGAGCGGTGCCCACCCTACGGGTCCTCACTCTAACCTGCTGCGCGCATTGAACATAACGATTCCGGGCCTTCTCAAAATCGTATTGGGCGGCCGGGCGGGAACGGTGTAGAATAGGAGTGCAGGTGTTTCCAGAGGGAATTGCCGCACTTGCGCCGCCTCGCATCGGAGCAGAGGGCTGACCATGTCTCGAATGGTTCGGGGAGTATTATCGGCTGCGCTGGGGTGCGCGCTGGTTGCGCCGGCGGTTCGCGCGGAAGTCTTGGGCGTGACCGGCAGCGCGCAATCGTCCATCCTGCAGTTCATGGGGCCGCTTCCGATTCAGACGGATTTCGCGCGTGAGGCCGTTCCGCAGACGCAGTCTGCCCCACCGATCGCCGCGCGATCGAGTCTCGACCGCCTTCATTCCGACGGCACGACGAGCGCCGCGGCGCAGGCCATCAGCCTGCTGGACATGCCGGTTTTTTCCGGCGGTCAGACGCCGAATGACGCCGGGCTGGATTTGAGCGCCTTCTCCGATGACGACGTCACCGGCTGGCGCATCGAAGGCATTGTGAATGAAACGCGCCGCGTGCGCGTCACGGCGGCGGATGTCGGCGGCGTCGGCGAGGGCGGGCCGCCGTCGCGCGTGCGCAGCAACGTGCTGCTAACCGGCGTGATGTTGATTGCGTCGCTGCGCCAAGGGACGGACTTGAGCGGGGTCGAAGTGAACCTGACGTTCAGCGTGAGCCAGCGGCGGGCCGATCAGCGCGCCGTGACGCTGATCTCGGGCGATGTCGCACTGGCTGGCGGGCCAAATGGCACGGTGTCGATTGTTCGCCAGGCGGGAGCGCTGGCCAACGTGAATTTTCCAATCGTTGATTTCACCAACCCCGATACGAACGTGAGCCTGGCGAAGGCGATTCTGTTCACGGGTTTGAGTCTTCCGTACGAGTACGACATCGCGCTGAACGAGGAGTTCGATCTGGACCTCGCGGTGCAGTCGCAGGTCATCACGAAGCCCGGCGGCGTCGGCGCGTCGTCGACGTTCGGCGTGCCGCAGGACGCCATCGGAGTCGTGTTCGAGCGCGTCAAGAGCGACTCGCGCGGCCGGGCGCTGGCCAATGCCGTGTCGCAGCAGGTGGATACGACCGGCGCGAGTTACATGAACGGTTCGTCGCCGTTCCCGGCGTTGCCATTCTGCGGGCTGCTGGGAATCGAGTCGGCCGGACTGGCGGCGCTGGTCATGATGGCGCCGTTTGTTCGCACGGTTCGGTTGCGGCGTGTTCGCCGAGGCAGAGTGTGAGGATCGCGTGCCGTCGCAGTCGACGCCGCAGTTGATGGGGGTCTTTGTCTGGGGCTTGCTCCTGCTGGGGGCGCTGGCGATGTTGGGGGTCGCGCTATGGCTGGGTCGGCGGTGGGCGCGGTCCGGTTCCGGCGAAGGCGAATCCGGCGCGGTTTGGTCACTGCACAATTTGCGCGAGCTACGATCCAGCGGACAGTTGTCCGACGCAGAGTTCGAGAAACTGCGAGCCGGTGTGCTGCAATCGACGGGCAGCGCGGCGGAGCGCAAAGGCGGCGCGACCGGCGCGGCGACGGGCCGCCCGGCGCAGAGTTCGCCGCAGGCGGGGAATGACATCAAGACGCCCGCGCGGGGCGGACGATAAGTTGCGTGCGGATCGGGCCTGGCCCGCCTTCGCGCGTCGCGCAACTCGCCGGCGGCGCAGTCAAATCGGAAGGACGTGATTCTTGAAGAACGGATCCAAGAACGGCGGACCCGGCGACGAAGGACCGCGTGGCGGCGGTTCGGGCATGGGCGGTAACGGCGGCAGCGGCCCCGGCATGCGACGGCGGCGCACCAGCACGTGCAGCTTCTGCGGCAAGACGCATCGCGAAGTCGGCCCGATGGTCGAAGGGCCCAACGACGCCTACATCTGCTCCAACTGCGTCGATCTCTGCCACAACATCATCCGGCAGGAAAAGCGCAAGGCCAGCGGTGTGCGGCCGATGTTCTCCAAGATTCCCGCGCCGCGCGAGATCAACGAGTACCTCGATCGATACGTCGTCGGGCAGGACCACGCCAAACGCGCGCTGTCCGTCGCGGTGCACAATCACTACAAGCGATTGAGCTACGCCGAGTCGTCTGACGCCGACGACGTGGAAATCGACAAGAGCAACATTCTGCTGATCGGGCCGACCGGATCGGGCAAGACGCTGCTGGCGCGCAGCCTGGCGAAGCTGCTGGACGTGCCGCTGGCGATCGGCGACGCGACGACGCTGACCGAGGCGGGTTACGTCGGCGAGGACGTGGAGAACATTCTCCTGCGGCTGTTGCAGTGCGCCGACTACGACCTCGAGGCAGCCCAGCGCGGCATCATTTACATCGATGAGATCGATAAGATTGCGCGGTCGGCCGGCAACGTGAGCATCACGCGCGATGTCTCGGGCGAGGGCGTGCAACAGGCGCTGCTGAAGATGCTGGAGGGCACGATCTCAAACATTCCGCCGCAGGGCGGGCGCAAGCATCCCGAACAGCAGTACATCCAAATGGACACGTCGCAGATTCTGTTTATCTGCGCCGGGACGTTCAGCAATCTGGAAGAGATCATCCAGCGGCGCGTCGGCCGCAAGAACATCGGGTTCGCCTCGGAACAGGCCGGGTCGCTGCAGTCGGCCGCCGAGCGATCGGAGTTGCTGCGGCAGGCATCGCCGGAGGATCTGATCGAGTTCGGCATGATCCCCGAGTTCGTGGGTCGGTTGCCGGTCGTGGCGACGCTGGGGCCGCTGGACGAATCGGCGCTGGTGAACGTGTTGACGCAGCCGCGTAACGCGCTGTGCCGGCAGTATGCGAAGATGTTCGAGATCGCGGGCAGCACGCTGGAGTTCACCGACGAGGCACTGCACGAGATTGCACGACGGGCGTTGAAGCGCGACACGGGCGCGCGGGCCTTGCGCGGCGTGGTGGAGGATGTCATGCTGGACATCATGTACCACCTGCCGGAGCCGACGATGCAGGGGCATTACGTCATCACCGACGCGATCGTCCGCGGCGAGGCGAAGGCTGCCCCGATTCCGGGTGAGCGACGGAAGGAGTCGGCGTAGGAAA